>JBCCQK010000313.1:0-9883 GCA_039024375.1 Bacteroidota bacterium | reverse complement strand
TGATTTTTTCCAACTAGCTTGACACCAAAGTTGATAGAAAAAAAGAGATAAACTGACCGTGATAGGTAATAAATAGCGATGGTTCATTAAGCCTTTGTGCAATAATAGAGACGGGAGTAAGAAAAGACACAACCAGAGGATTAGACTAGGTAACTGCCAAAAATTTTCTAGCAAATGGTACTTCGATTTTTGGTTAACTTCTATTTTTTTCCAAAATCTTTTTACTAATAAAAAAAGCAATCCCATCCATAAAAATAGCCTTCCGTAGTCTAATAATCTCCATCCCAATATGCCTATATTTTCCAGAACCCCCAAAATGTTTACCTGTTCAAAACTTCCCGACCAGGGAGAATCTGGATGATAGCCAACCCAACCTTTTTCAAAGTAGTGATACAATAGAAAAGCAAGGGCCAACAGTCCAGCGGGTAAAAAAGGGACTACCTTATTAGAACTGTCTTTCAAAAATTGAGGTACGGAAAATTGCTTTTTACAAGTAAAATAGGGTAAGGTCAACCACCAACCATACAGCGCTAAACAAAGCATCATCCCCCGCATACTAATAAGTCCCAAGAGCAGACTTGCCAAAAGAATAGCCCACTTTTGTTCTTTCAAAATAGCGGTCAACATCCAAAGAAAAGCAAAAAGTAGGACCAAATCGGGGCTAACCAACACGCTTTGTCCCGCCACAAAAGGGTCTAAAGTGCCTAATAGTAGCAAGAACGTTACGTTCTCTTTTTGCCCAAAATATATTCCTAATTGGTATAAAAAAGAGAGGCTACCGAGCAAAAAAGGTAGCATCGAAAAATGGCTTACGAGTAAGGTCTTACCAAATAAGAACCAGCAAAATGCTAGATATATTCCAAAAAGAGGCGGATGGCCACTATCAATAGAATCGGGTAGTAAAATGGTAGAAAAGCTTTGTTCGTAGAACCAATGGGCGTGTTTGGATGCAAGTTGGACAGTGTCCCAGAAAAAGGGATGGTCGGCCACTAGCCAAGTCAGTACAACATAGGCCAAGACAAAAGGCCAAAGGGTTCGCCAACGGGACATTACTAAATCGCTTTCGTCCAATCAAAATTGGCGCCTAAAATACTTACAAATACAGCAGCAGTGACCAATGGGATAATGATGGACAAAATCATAAATTTAAAATACCAACGGGGTGTTTTACTAGAATCAATAAGTTCCGCTACTAGAGCAATCAGCAATAAAAACAGAAAAATACCAGGTAAGACCAACGTAATGAGTGTAGCCGTGAAGTCGCTAACGACCCATAGAAACGAGTAAATAAAAATTTGTAGGAGCGAAATTTCTAGTAATCCCAAATTGGGAATTGGCAAATCGCTCGTTTTCATGTTTTTATGGAACTTAGCCATGTGATATTTTTTGATTCCTTGATAATTTTTGCAAAAGTTCGACCCCTTTATCCCATTACTTTACGAAGTTCGTTTCCACGGCTACCTCACTGTGCAGGGTTCGATGGACTGGACAGCGGTCGGCAATTTCCAATAATCGGGCTTTTTGTGTATCGTCCAGCTCACCTTCTATCTCAATCTTGCGCTCAAAAATATCAATTTTCCTAGTCTGATTTTCCGATGCTTCCCTATCCGAAGCGTAGTCTTTCTGGTGGTCAATGTGCACGGTCACTTCCTGCAAATCCCATTTTTTACGACGGGCGTACATGTGCATGGTCATGGCGGTACAAGCGCCCAAACCTGCGGAAACCAATTGATATGGAGAAGGTCCAAAATCATTGCCGCCTACGGAAGCGGGTTCGTCGGCCACAAAATGTTGATGGCCGGCTACTACTTCGGTCGTGAAAGCATCAGCTTGGTTTAGCCGAACGGCCACTTGCGACTTGGTCCGTAGCTTTTTAGTTTCTTTTTGGGGTAAATACCGTTCTACCCAACTCGAAATGACCTCGCCCACATAGTACCCATCATTCTTATCACTCAATAAATGGTCTGCCCCGTCGAGCGTAACGAAACTCTTAGGATGGCGAGCACTAGTATAAATTTTTTCGGCGTTTTCAATGGCGACAATTCTATCCTGTGGAGCGTGAAAAATAAGTAGTGCTTTGCCTAGTCGGTTGATTTTTTCGACCAAACTGTTTTGGGTAATATCGTCCAAAAACTGCTGCTTGATGTTAAATTGTTGGAGGCCGATTTGCACCGTCGCTTGGCCTTTTTGGGCAATTTCGGCCGACACGGGTTGTACCAAATGCTGAACGTGGGCAGGTTCAAATGGTGCGTTAATCGTAACTACTGCTCGGATAGAGTCGATTTCGTGAGCGGCCGATAAAACGGCGGCGCCACCCAGAGAATGGCCGATTAAGATGCTCGGCGCTACAAAGTTTTTAGTTAGAAAATCGGCTGCGGCAGTTATATCTTGTACGTTCGACGTGAAATTAGTATCCGAAAAATCGCCTTCACTTCCGCCCAAGCCCGCAAAATCGAAGCGCAATACGGCGATACCACACTTAGTCAAACACTGGCTGACGCTTCTAGCGGCACGGACATTTTTTCCGCATGTAAAGCAGTGGGCAAAAATAGCAAAGGCTTTAGGGTACTGGTCGAGCGGCAGTTCCAAGCGAGCGGATAATTCGTATCCTGTCTCGTTGGGAAAAGAAACTTTGGTAATTTTTGGCATGGCACTAAGTGTTTAACATATCGGATATTTTTAAAATATCCGATATGTTATATTCATCAAATAATCATTTAGGCTTTGTAAAACGGCGGTCGCTTCACTACTGCCTTCACCTGCTTTTTGCGAATCTGAATCAATATTTCTGTTCCACTTTTTGAAAAGGCTTTTTGAACATAGCCCAACCCAATTCCTTTTTCCAAAGAAGGAGACTGCCCCCCCGAGGTAACGATTCCAATTTCATTACCTTCTGAATCTAAAATGGTGTAGCCCTTCCGTGGAATGCCCCTTTCCAACATTTCAAAGCCAACTAGCTTTTTAGTGATACCCGCCGCTTTTTGAGCAGCTAACGCTTCCGAGTTGATAAAAGGTTTAGTGAACTTCGTCACCCATCCTAGTCCAGCCTCTAAAGGAGAAGTATGGTCATCAATATCATTGCCGTACAAACAGTAGCCCATTTCTAACCGTAGTGTATCCCTAGCACCTAAACCAATTGGTAAGATACCTTCGGGTTGGCCCGCTTCCATAACGGCGTCCCATAATTTTTCGGCGTGGGCATTCGGAACGTACAACTCGAATCCACCCGCACCTGTATAGCCCGTTGCGGAAATAATGACGTTGGGAATATCAGCCATCGTACCTACCTTGAAAGTATAATATTTGACTGCTGATAGGTCAGTGTCGGTCAACTTTTGTAGCACTTGCGTGGCCAAAGGTCCTTGTACGGCAAAAAGGGATAACTTGTCCGATTGATTGGTCATTTGAACGCCCAAGTCGTTATGCTGGCTAATCCACGCCCAGTCTTTATCGATATTAGACGCATTGACGACCAGCATGTAGGCCTCTTCGGCCATTCGATAAATCAATAAATCATCGACGATGCCGCCTTGGTCATTGGGTAAACAAGCGTACTGCGCATCTCCAATTGCTAACTTACTAGCGTCGTTGCTCACCACTTTCTGTACCAAATCCAGTGCCTTTGTTCCCTCAAGAAGAAATTCTCCCATGTGCGATACGTCGAAAATGCCGACGCCATTTCGAACCGTTTTGTGTTCTTCCGTCAAGGCAGAATATTGCAACGGCATGGAATAACCCGCAAAGGCGACCATCTTGCCCCCTAATTCGATGTGCTTATTATTTAAAGCAATTGTTTTAAGTGTTTCTGTCATGCTATTATTTTTAGATAGTGACTGGTAATTAGTGACTAGTCACCAGTCGCTAATCACCAACCACTAAAACGAGAAAGTCCACAAATCGGACAATTCGGGGTTCCCACCTCGATTTCCACAGCCCGAGGCGGTATAAATTCGTTTGTTAAAGAAAACAGCTCCCGTTCCGTGTCGGCCTACGGGAAGATTGGGTAATTGTGACCAACGGTGCGTCTGCGTATTGAGTGCTTCCACTTCCGAATGAGCAGCTTGTTGCGCAAAAGATTCTCCGCCCAAGACTAAGATTTCCTCACCTAATAATAACGTAAAGTTACCTGCTCGTTGCGTAGGAATCAGGTCTTTTATAGTTGACCACGTTTTGGTCGCAAAATCAAATACATCCACTTCGCCAATCGTATGCTTAAATGGATTTTGGGCGGCAATGGTTGTGCGGCCCCCTACATTATACAATTTTCCGTCGGCAATGACCGATTGAAAATGGTCCCTTGGTCTGGGCGCATCGGGTAATTGCGTCCATTCGCCCGTTTTCAAGTCATATACATCTAGCCAGCTTTTGTGGTCACCACGGTGTCCATCTTTGATGCCGCACGATAGATAGATTTTATTATCAAGCAATGCGGTTCCTGCGCCGCCTCTCAATCGGTTTTGTGGAATAGCGGCTCCTCTTTTCCATTTATCGGTAGCCGTTTCGTAAATGTAGATGTGTTCCACGGGTGTTTCTCCTGGGTAGCCACCGGTTAATGCGCCTAGAATGTAAATATCGTTTTGATAAACAACGGGTTGAAAATGGTGCAACTCGACAGGGGGAACGCTTCCATTGGTCCACGTTTTTGTTTGTGTATCATAAATACTGACGGGATTCATCCGACGACCACCGATTAGGTAAAATTTATCTTTAACGCCGACAAAAGCAGCTTCGTGCCGTTTGACGGGTTGGCTGCCATCGTCAGATTTTAATTTTGTCCACTGACCTTTCTCAAGGTTGGCCACGGATAATTGTTGGGAGCTAGAGCAGTACCAGAATAGTGGAAGGAAGAGAAGAAATAGAAAATTGGTTCGTTTTGTCATGTTTTTGTTTTTGTTTTTAGTAATTAGTGACTGGTGATTAGTGACTAGTGCTATGTGAGCATAATTGATAGGAGTTAAACGTAACCGCCAAATTTATTTGGCAGGTTCAAAAAATGCTGATTATGAACTAGTTAAGAATCAGCCAAATGAATTTGGCGATTACATTTGAGGCATCAAAGCTTTTGAAATAAAATACTAGTTACTAATTACGAATCACCAGTCACTAACTCCTCAAATGAAAAGACTTCGGTCGGGTTAGTACTTCGTAGCCCAATTTTGATAAGGTACAGCCCCTTCCACTATTTTTGACACCCGTCCAAGCCAAAGCGGGGTCCAAATAATCACAGCGATTCATAAAAAAAGTACCCGTTTCTACGGCTTGACCGATAGCAATGGCTTCGTTTTGATTTTGTGTCCACACGGAAGCGGTGAGACCATACTGACTATCGTTCATCAATTGAATAGCTTCTTCGTCTGATTTTACGGGCATGATACCGACGACGGGGGCGAAGGTTTCCGTTTGCATCAAATCCATGGTGTGGTTGACGTTGGTCAATACTTGTGGAGCAAAGTAAGGCGTTCCCGATTGGTGTTTGGGAAAATGACTAAGGTCAACCAACGAATTAGCCCCTTTAGCAATCGCTTGTTCGATTTGTTGCTGCGCAAATTGCGCCGAACTTGTTCGCACCATTGGGCCTAAGGTGGTGGTTTCTTCCAATGGATTTCCGAGAACATACGTTTTTGTTAAATCGACAAAACCGTCCACGAAGGATTGGAAAAGAGACTCGTGTACGTAAATCCGCTCAATGCCACAACAAGATTGCCCCGAATTGAAGAAAGCGCCATCGACTAAATTTTCCACAGCGTTAGCTAGGTTGGCGTCCGCTCGAACGTAAGCGGGGTCTTTTCCTCCCAATTCCAAACCTGCGGTAATAAAGCGGTTGCCAATCGCTTTTTGAACGGCTTTTCCACCGGCTACGGAACCCGTAAAGGCCACAAAATCAATTCGTTTGTCTTGAATAACTTGCGCTACTTGGTCGTGGTCAATGTGCAAGAATTGAAAAACTCCTTTAGGCGCATTAGCGTAAGCAAAGGCCTCGGCGTAGCGTTCGGCGCAAAGCGGCGTTTGCAACGCGTGTTTTAAAACTACCGTATTTCCCGCCATAATTGCTGGAATAATGGCGTTGACCGAAGTCAAATAGGGATAATTCCAAGGAGCTAAGACAAGAACGGTGCCTAGCGGGTCTCTTTGGATAAAACGATGAAAACCAGCTATTTTAGTTGGGTATTCGTTGGCCAAAGCCGAAGCAGCGAGGTCAATCATGTAATCCGCCCGTTCTTTGAATCCTTTGGTAATTTCGAAGGGCGTGTAGCGAATTGGACGACCCATTTGGTGGGTCAGTTCGAGCGCCATTTCATCGGCATTGGCCACAAAATATTCGACTACCTTTCGGCAAACGGCCGCTCGGTCGGCGATAGATGTTTGTCGCCAATTTTTTTGGGCGGCTTTTGCGAAAGCAAGCGCCTCTTCAATCTCCGTATTGTCCGCGAAAGACTTTTCAAGGTACACGCTGCCGTCAATAGGACTAATGGTTTGAAAGGTTCGGCTCATTATTCGGGGGTTACGTAGGCGGCGGTGATGCCTCCATCCACTAAAAATTCAGTACCCGTGGTAAAAGAAGATTCGTCGGAAGCGAGGTACAAAGCGGCGTAGGCCATTTCTTTTGCCTCGCCAAATCTGCCCATTGGGACGTGTACCAATCGTCTTTGCTTTTTGGCGTCCGTGTTCAAGAACTTCATTAACAACTCCGTACGCAGTGGGCCTGGACTTAAAGCGTTGACTCGAATATTTTCTCGGGCATGAATGATGGCCAATTCACGAGACATCGCCAAAACAGCTCCTTTGCTAGAAGTATAGGCCAATTGGGAAGTGGCCGCCCCCAAATGGGCCACAAAAGAAGCGGTATTAATAATCGACCCACCGCCCGACTTTTTGATTAATGGGATTCCGTATTTGCAACCCAAAAAGACGCCTTTTACGTTGATGTTCATCGTCAAATCCCAAATATTCTCCTCGGTCGATTCGGCGTCGCCATCGTCCGAATGCATGATGCCCGCATTATTAAAAAGGATATGCAGGGCACCGAAGGTATCTTCCGCCAAATCAACCATTTTTTTGCAGTGCTTGGCTTTGGACACGTCCGCACGTACAAAAACTGCCGTTCCACCCGCTTTGTTGATTTGTTTGACGACCGCTTTGCCCGCCGCTTTGTCAATATCCGAAACGACGACTTTTGCGCCTTCTTGGGCGAATAACAAGCAGGTCTCTTTGCCGATGCCGTTACCTCCGCCCGTGATGAGGGCTACTTTATTTTTTAATCTCATGCTATCATTTTATATCTGTTCAAAATACCGCTTTCGCTCCCAATCTGTAACTGCCTTGTCGTAGGCAGCTTGTTCCATCCGAAAATGGTGCGTATAATGTTTAACGACTCGTTCGCCAAAAACTTCTTTGTTGAACGTGCTATTGGCAAAACGTTCCGTTGCTACCTTCAAAGTTTTGGGGACACTTGGTAATTCATTGGCCGCATACACGTCTCCTTCGAAAATGTTAGGTGGTTCGATTTTATTTTTAATACCGTTTAACCCACAGGCTAAAGAAGCCGCAAAAGCCAAGTACGGATTACAATCTGCACCGGGTATGCGACACTCAATACGCAAACTTTTCCCTTTTCCGACTACCCTGAAGCCAGCCGTTCGATTATCGTAGCTCCACGCTAACTTGGTGGGCGCCCAAGAGGCATCTACGTAGCGTTTGTAGCTGTTGACCGTTGGTGCGTAAAAAGGCATAACATCCGCCGCATTTTTTATCCATCCGCCTAAAAACCATTTAAAAATGTTCGACCCTTGTACGGGACCAAAAGTTTGGTTACCCGCAAAGGCATTTTGTCCGTCCTTCCACAAACTAATATGAATATGGCAACTCGAACCCGCTCGGTTCTCGTGAAATTTGGCCATGAAGGTAACGGACAATCCCATCGAATCGGCCAGTTCTTTTAAACACTGCTTGTAGACCGTATGGCGGTCGGCCATTTCCAAAATGTTGGCATAGCGAACGTTCAATTCGTGCTGCCCCAAGCCCCATTCGCCTTTGGAATTTTCGACGGGAACACCCGATTTTTTGAGGTGTCTTCGAGCGGCAGCAGTAAAATGTTCGGTTCTGGTACCTTGTAAAATATGGTAATCTTCTAAATACCAACCGACAGGTTTAAGGTCATGGTATTGTTGTTCGAAGGCTTGTCGGTAATTATTTTCGAATAGATAGTATTCTAGTTCGGAAGCGGCAAAGCATTGATAACCAGATTTTTGAGCCGTAGAAAGTTGTTTTTGTAGAATCGACCGCGGGGCAATGTCCACCCATTCGTGGGTCTTTTCGTTTTGCACGTCGCAGATGACTAAAGCCGTTTTATCTAACCAACTAGCGATGCGTAGGGTATTCAAATCGGGGACCAAATGAAAATCTCCGTAGCCCAATTCCCAATTGGCAAAATCGTAGCCTTCAATGGGTTCCATTTCCATATCGGTGGTCAGCAAATAGTCGCAACCGTGCGTTCCATCCTTGACTGCTGATTCTAGGAAAAATTCGGCATCAAAGCGTTTGCCAACCATGCGGCCGTAGTGGTCCGTAAAGGCAACGACGATGGTTTCAATCGCTTCGGAAGCGACCAATTCTTGCAGTTGCGGGAGCGTTAGTTTGCCTTTGATAGTCATGTATTATGGGGTTTTAGTTTGTAAACTCTATCATCACCTTATTCTTCTTCCCATTTTCTACCATTACGTATTTATCGTGCAGTAAATCGTCGCTACCAATCGTCAATTCGTGCGAACCCACCTTATCTTTATTGACCGAAACTGCACCGCCCTTTATCGCCCTTCTAGCGTCTCCTTTAGAATTGACAATGGAAGTCGCCTCGGCCATCAAATCAACGATGTTTAAGCCATCGGATAATAACTGTTTATCAACGGTGAAACTAGGAATTTCGCCCGCTACGGTGGATAAAGCATTTTCGTCTAAACTAAATAGCGCTTCCTTACTCGCCCTTTTATTAAATAATAGCTCAGATACTTTTAGAACCGCCTCGTAATCCGCTTGAGAATGTACTCGAACGGTCAATTCTTCGGCCAACAAGCGCTTCATCTCTCTTGGATTATCAGCCAAATCCTGCTCCATCTGCTCGACCTCTTGACGAGATTTTAGCGTAAAGTATCTAGTGAATTTAGGTAAATCTCGGTCGTCGGCGTTAATCCAGAATTGGTAAAACTTGTAGGGCGAAGTCATATTGGAGTCTAACCAAATATTGCCCGCTTCGGATTTACCAAATTTAGCCCCATCCGCTTTGGTCAGTAGGGGAGTGGTTAGTGCAAAGGCTTTACCGCCCGCATTTCTACGGATAAACTCAGTACCCGAAGTGATATTTCCCCACTGGTCGGAACCGCCCATTTGTAGAATAACCTGTTTGGTTTCGTATAAACATTGGAAATCGTAGGCTTGTAGCAATTGGTAGCTAAATTCGGTGAAAGACAAACCCGTTTCCACTCTTTTTTTGACGGACTCCTTAGAGGTCATATAATTGACCGTCAAGGTTTTGCCAACGTCTCGAAGAAAATCGAGGACGTTCATGTTTTTATAAAAGTCAATATTATTAACCATCTCGGCCTTATTATCCACGCCGTCGAAATCTAAAAACTTACCGAATTGCTTGGATTGAAATTGCAAATTTCGGTCGAGTTCACTGTACGATTTTAAAACTCTTTCTTTGTTTTTTCCAGAAGGGTCACCTACCCGTCCCGTTGCGCCACCCATCAAAACAATGGGTTTGTGTCCCGATAATTGGAATAATTTCAGCAACATAATTTGCACAAAATTACCAATTGTCAATGATGGGGCAGTTGGGTCAAAACCGATGTAGCCCGTTTTCATCCCTTCCGAAAGTGCTTGTTCT
>JBCCQK010000312.1:0-9891 GCA_039024375.1 Bacteroidota bacterium | reverse complement strand
CGGACTCCACAGAACAAAGGCGAAACGCTCATTCCAAAGACTCCGAAAATCGAAAAAAATCGCCTGCGGCGGGCTTTTTTCCCGATTTCCTCCGCTTTGGAACGCCGCCTCGCCGTGGCTGTTGAACATAAACATCTGTTTTTCATATAAATAAACTGTCACAAAATCTGTCATACGGGAATTGTACCTTGCGCTAAACCACTCTAACTTGCGACTATTATTCACCAAAAATAATAGTTATGACAAGTAAAGAACGATTATTAAAACAGTATTCCGATTGGTTGCAGATGCCATCCCACCCGTAAACGGTTCATTTCATTAAAAAGGTCTCCCAGACCTTTTTTGCTGCGCACCATTCCATTCATGCCTTACCGACCTACAAAGCTTACATGGGCACCATCCGAGCCTTTTGGCGTTATTGTGCTGCGAAAAAAGCCGACCCTACTTTCGAGAAAACTCAAGCCGTTCAGAGTTATCTGGCACATCGACTGACGGAACAAAAACGAGATTTTTCTACGGTCAACGGGGATTATTCTGCTCTCCAATGGTTCTATAAATACATCTTAAATCGGGATTGGAACAGGGTTTAAAGATGTTGATTCCGACTCGCATAGTTTAATTGAATTGGATTGTTGGATACGCTTAGGGATGATATTCGTAGTTCCTAGCCATAGACTTAAAGGGAAATATGATATTGACCAATGGCTTCAAGAATTATACGCTGTAACCGAAGGTTTTGACTTTGGCGATTTTTACTCTTATCACTTTACAAATGAAAAATTAGATTGTAATTGGAAACTTATAGTGGACGGTGCCTTGGAAGGTTATCACTTTAAAATAGCCCACGCAAAGACAATTGGTCCTTATTTCTTAGATAATCTGAGTTTTAATTTAGATAATAAACTTCATAGTTCGATTGTTTTTCCAAAACGAGTAATGGAAAAAATGCAAGAGCTACCCGCTTCTGAAACAGAATTGAGAAAAGGAGCTAACATATTACAACATATTTTTCCCAATACGATTATTTTGATTGAACCTGACCACGTAATGGTAGTAACATTTTGCCCAGTAGATGAGAAGACCACTCAGATTAAATCATTTATGTTGCTTCCTTCTGAACCAAAAACAGAAAAAGAACATGACTACTGGAAGTTGAATGCTAAAATCTTTTGGAATGCCATAAGTGAAGATAATGAAATGGCTATCTTACAACAGAAAAGTTTTAACGGTTTTTTAGATACTAAAATGACGGTAGGGAGTTATGAAAAATTAATCGTTCAATTTGAAAAAAATGTAGATTTGGCACTTGATGGTAAAATTGAATAAAAAAGAAAACTGCCAGCGGTAAATAACTGGCAACAAGATGTCTTATTCTCCCGACTGCTCCTTTTGCCCCTTCGTCAACAACAAAATCAAATTCGCCAACAAAGCGGAAGTCATAATCGAACCGGGAACATCGAAAGGCATCAATTCGTAGCCAAAAGCCATGGCAATGGTAAAACCGACCATTAGGCCGCATAAAATCATACAGAAGTACTTAAAGAATAACTTTTTGTCGAAGTAAGGCATCGTAAAATTATTGTTTAATGGATAAAAAATAGCTTCTTATTATAATTCCGTATAATACAAAGGTCGTGCTATTTTTAGCTTTGCGCAATTTTATCCAGATGTTTTACGAAAATTGGGTACTTTTAGCGACAAAAATCATATTCTTCAATTTCGACTTTAAATCACTCCATTTAAGAGAACTAACAATCATCGTATGAAAAAACTAGCCCTCTTTCTTAGTATCTATTGCCTCCCATACTTGCTTACGGCCCAATCTATTTCAATTGATTCAATTGCGGAACAATTAGCGCAAGAGCAATTAGACGCTTACAACAACCACGATTTGGAAGCCTTTTTAAAACCCTATGCCGACGATGTAAAGGTCTATCAGTTCCCTAATAAGTTGCAATTTGAAGGGAAGGAAACCATGCGTAAGAACTACAATTTTCTCATCACCACGCCCGATTTGCACTGCGAATTGGTCAATCGAATCGTGGAGGGCAACACCGTCATTGACCACGAAAACGTCACCGTTAGCAAAGACCGTCCGCCATTCAAGGCCATTGCTATTTATAAAATAAAGGATGGAAAAATAGCGCAGGTGTACTTTATTCAGTAGTGGTTAGTGATTGGTGACTAGAAACTAGTGACTAGTTTAGACGTTGACAGCCAACTACCAATCACTACGAAGTTTTTCAAAAAAGCCTCAATGGATGCAATTCAACACTGATTAGACAAGATTCAACCAATTTTCACTAATTTTCAATTCAAACAGCTATGAAAATCAGTGAAAATCTGTCCAATCCGTTCAATCTGTGTTACATTAAGTCCTAATTTGCAAACTTTGTATAACTCTAATCGCTAGTCACTAATCACCAGTCACTAATCACTAACCTACTCCAACTTCAATGCTTTTATCGGATTCGCCCGTGCCGATTTAAACGTATGGTAACTGACCGTTAGCAAGGCAATTAAAATAGCGAGGAAACCTCCTACGAAAAAGACCAGTGGATTAATGTCAATGTGATAGGCGAAATTGTCCAACCAGCGATTCATTAAGAAATAAGTAAATGGACTGAAAATCACAAAGGCGATACCAATCATGATGGCAAAGTTCTTAGAAAGTCCCATCATAATTTGAGGAATCGAAGCACCCAGTACTTTCCGAATACCAATTTCTTTAATTTTCCGCTCCGTCGTGATGGCGGCCAAGCCAAACAAGCCCATACAAGCAATGAAGATAGCTAAAATAGCCATAATGCTGACAACGGATTCCATTTGTTGGTCGGATTGGTACAATTGGTCGAAATGCTCATCTAAAAAGAAGTAATCGAAGGGTAAGCTGGGAACGTGCTGATTCCAAACCCTTTCGACGGCGACAATGGCGGCGGGTACGTCGTCTCCGCTAATTTTGACGGACAATTCATCGTAGCCCCAATCGGGATGAACGACCATCGCCAAGGTATTGATTTCGTAATGTAAGGAGTTAAAATTGAAGTCTTCGACGACCCCGATAATGCTTCCCAACGAGTCGTCTTCGTACCAACTGTGTCCAGCGGGAACGCCCACGGGATTGTCCAGATTCATTTCTTTCGCAAAGGACTCGTTTATCACAAAAGCGAAACCGTTATCCAAAGCATATTCTTTAGAAAAACCCCGCCCCGCTTTCACTTCGATGTCGTAAACGTTCAAATAGTCGTAGTCCACGTTGACGTTGCTTGGCGTCATTCCCCGAATGGAATCGGTGCGTAGTTTGAAACCCCATTGGTGAAAATTATTACCGATGCGTTGCCCCGAAGCGGTGACGCCTTGAATTAAATTATTAGCCAGTAATTCTTGTTTAATCACCTCAAATTTGTCGTTCGCCTCGTTGTTCATCCGAACCAGCATCATTTGTTCTTTGTCGAACCCAATGTCTTTGTTCTGAATAAAGCCCAATTGTTGAACGACAATGAGCGTGCTGACAATCATGGCAATGGCCAAACCAAATTGAATAACCACCAGCGCACTTCGAAAAACGGATTTATTATTTTTAACGTTGCCACCCCGAAGGACTTGAACGGGGTCGTAGGAAGCCAAATAGTACGATGGATAAATACCCGCCAAGAACCCTAGTAGGACCGTTAGCAAAAAGCCGCCAACAAGTATCCACGGATGGGTGAAATAGTAGCTAAAGGAAAGTGTCCTATCGACCATGCTATTGAGCATTGGTGTAAAAATCGCATCAATGGCCAGCGCAAGCACAAAAGCAACGATGCCCAATAGCATCGACTCGACCGCAAATTGGCCAAATAACTGGTACTTCAATGCTCCGATAGATTTGCGGACACCAATTTCTTTCCAACGGTGAGAGGCCCGTGCCGTAATCAAATTCATAAAGTTGAAGCCCGCAATCAGTAAAATGAAAAAGCCCACAACGGCAAAAATATCCAGATAAGCCCCGTTGAACTTTCGATAGTTTTGGTAGTCGTGCTCGATGTCCATTGATGCCAGATGTACTTCGGAAAGCGGTTGCAAGAATAGCTGGATGAAATCCGTTACGTCGTTCGCATCTTCGGGGTCTGGCGGCATGTAACGCAACAAAAATTCGGGCATCTTAGCTTCGAAAGCGGCAATGTCAGTTTGTTCGTCCAACACCAAATAGGTATTCATAAAATTGCTACCGAACTGGCTATTGAACTCGGGATTTTCTCTCGTAACGGTCGCCATCGAAACGAGCACGTCGAATTGCAAATGCGAATTTTCGGGCACGTCTTCGAGGACACCCGTCACCTCAAAAACTTCGTCACCCCATTTGAGCGATTCTCCAACCGCAGTATTTCGACCAAAAAACTTTTTTGCCGAACTAGCCGTCAGGACAACGCTATTGGGTTCGTGCAAAGCGGTCATTCGGTCGCCTTCGAGCAGTTGGAAATCAAAAATTTGTAAGAACGTACTATCAACCGTAATCGTTTTTTCTAAGACAATACGCTGGTCGCCTTTGGTCAACACTTGCTGCCCACGCCCCCAAAAGCGGGTAAAATTGAGCACTTCGGGATAGTCTTTTTGCAAATTAGGGCCCATACCCGGCATCGACAAAGCCACTTTTTGCGTATTCGTACCAGGAAAACTCTGAATTTCGTCGAGTCGATAAATTTGGGCATTTTTTTCGTGAAAAGCGTCAAAGCTGCGTTCGTCTCGAATGAATAGGTAGATGAGTAGGCAGGCGGCAATTCCCAAAGCAAGGCTAAAAACGTTGATGAAAGTGACCAATTTGTTTTTAAAACCGTTGCGAAGGGCGACTTTTAGGTAATTTTTAAACATTAGGTGTTCGAGATAAGTTGGTGATTTCGGTAATGATTAGAAGGACAGAGACAAATACTTTTAGTTGCAGGGAACTTTATTTTTCTAAAGCTTGACCGTACATTTGTACTGCATTTTCTACTATTTTTAGGCAAAAAACCGTTCTTTTGCACCTACCTGCCAAATAATTTATGCCACAACTTGCAATCGGTCGTTTACACTAAAACTTGGATAAGGTATTTCAATTATATTTCTATTATTTCTACCTATTTCTAAAACTACAAAACCACTTTTTACCCACTTTCGAGTGTAATCACTGAAATTAACCATATATATTTCCCATTTCCACCACATCAACACCTGCATTTATGAAAAAGTCGAAAAAGGAGCAATACGACATTAAGAAGTTTAAAAAGATTTTGGTCGCCAATCGGGGCGAAATTGCTATTAGGGTATTGCGTGCCGCCTCGGAGTTGAAATTGCGAACCGTTGCTATTTATACCTACGAAGACCGTTATTCCTTACACCGATATAAGGCCGACGAAGCCTACCAAATTGGCCCCGACGATAGCCCACTGAAACCTTACTTGGATTTCAACGAAATTGTGCGAGTTGCTAAGGAGTGCGGTGCAGAAGCGATTCATCCAGGCTACGGTTTCCTTTCGGAGAATATCAATTTCGTTCAAACTTGTAAAGAAAATGGTATCATCTTCATTGGCCCCGAGCCAGAAACGATGATGAAAGTGGGCGATAAAGTGCGTACTAAAACCTTCGCTAGAGAAATCGACGTACCGTTGATTGAAGATAGCCAAATAGATGTCTCTACCGAATCGGTAGCGTTGAGCGAAGCCAAACGAATCGGTTTTCCCATTATGGTTAAGGCCAAAAACGGCGGTGGTGGTCGTGGAATGAGAGTGGTCAAAACGGAAGCGGAATTTTCCAAAGCTTATAACGAAGCAAAAGGAGAAGCGAAAACGGCTTTCGGCAGCGATGAGGTATTCATCGAAAAATTCATTGATAATCCCAAGCACATCGAAGTGCAATTATTAGGAGACAAATACGGCAATATCGTCCACCTTTTCGAACGGGATTGTTCCGTTCAGCGACGTTTCCAGAAGGTGGTAGAAATGGGGCCAAGTTACGGCCTAAAGCAAGAAACGAGGGATAAACTGTACGAATACGCCGTAAAAATTGGGGTGCATTCGAATTACTCCCACGCAGGAACGGTCGAATTTTTAGTAGATACCGAAGAAAATATCTATTTCATCGAGGTCAATCCGCGAATTCAGGTAGAACATACGGTGACCGAAGAAATTACGGGTATCGACATCGTGCGGTCGCAGATTTTGATTGCGATGGGCTACCCATTGTCCCACCCAACCATTTATATCAAAGACCAAGCAGATGTAAAACTGAACGGTTTTGCCATTCAATGTCGAGTGACAACGGAGAATCCCGCCGAAGATTTCAAACCCGATTACGGGACCTTGGTGGCCTATCGGTCGGCGAGTGGTATGGGTATTCGCCTAGATGCGGGTAGCGCCTACGCGGGGGCAAAAATTTCTCCCTTTTTCGACAGTATGTTGGTAAAAGTGACCGCTTCGGGGCGGACGTTGCAGGGAACGGCGGACAGATTGCACCGAGCCTTACGAGAGTTTAGAATTAGAGGGGTGAATACCAATATTTTGTTCTTGCTCAATTTGTTACAAAACGAAGAGTTTAGACAAGGAGCGGCCACCGTTAATTTTATCAAAAAATATCCCGAGTTAATCACCAAAATTAAACCTCGAAAAGACCGAGGAACAAAATTGTTGAACTACTTGGCAGAAGTCAACGTCAACGGCAACCCCGACGTGAAGTTTGTGGACAAGGATAGAGTCTTTACCAAGCCCGTTGTGCCAGCGTATAAGCATATCGAAAACTACCCGAAAGGAACGAAAGATTTATTGAAAAAGTTAGGTCCCGATAAATTTGCCCAAAAACTCAAGAAAGAGCGAAAAATTCACTATACAGACACGACTTTTCGGGATGCACACCAATCACTGTTGGCTACTCGGATGCGGTCGTTCGATATGTTGCAAGTGGCCGAAAGTTTTGCCAAAAATCATGGTTCGGACCTCTTTTCGATGGAAGTTTGGGGTGGAGCCACTTTCGACGTTTCGCTACGGTTTTTAAAAGAGTGTCCTTGGTTGCGACTCGAACAATTGCGAGAGAAAATACCGAACGTACTGTTTCAAATGCTGCTGCGAGGCTCCAACGCAGTGGGATACAAAGCCTATCCCGATAACTTAATCGAAAAGTTCATCGTCGAAGCGCACGAAACGGGCATTGACCTCTTCCGAATTTTTGATTCCTTGAATTGGGTTGATGCTATGAAAACGTCGATTCGAACGGTCAGAAACGAGACGGATGGTTTGGCCGAAGCCTGTATTTGTTACACGGGCGATATTTCCAATCCCGAAAAGACGAAGTTTAACTTAGAATACTATCTCGACTTAGCGAAGCAATTGGAGGATGAAGGCGCACACATCATCGCTATCAAAGATATGGCGGGACTACTCAAACCGAGAGCGGCGACTACGTTGATAAAAGCCTTGAAAAAAGCGGTGGATTTGCCGATTCACTTGCACACGCACGATACGTCTTCCATCCAAGCGGCCACGTACATGAGTGCGATTGATGCGGGCGTCGATGTAGTAGATTTGGCCATCAGTTCGATGTCGGGGTTGACTTCGCAGCCGAACCTCAACTCGGTGGTAGCGATGATGCAGGGACACAAGCGAGAACGCAAAATCAACCTCGGTTCGCTTAACGAATTTTCCGATTATTGGGAAGATGTTCGTTCGCAATATTATCCTTTTGAAACCGAACTGAGAGCAGGAACGGCCGACGTTTACGAAATGGAAATTCCAGGTGGTCAATACTCTAATTTGCGCCCACAGGCGAGAGGTTTGGGCTTGGAAGACCAATTCGAAACCATCAAAAAGAACTACGCCATTGCTAACGAACTATTCGGCGGCATTGTGAAAGTAACGCCTTCTTCGAAAGTAGTGGGAGATATGGCCATGTTTATGACGGCTAATAATCTAACCAAAGAAGATGTATTGGAAAAGGGCGATAAATTGGCATTCCCCGACTCAGTGAAGAATTTAATGCGGGGTAATTTGGGGCAAATCAAAGGCGGTTTTCCCAAGAAGATTCAAGAATTGGTGCTAAAAGGCGAAAAACCGTTTACGGACAAGCCCAATGCACACTTGGAACCTATTGATTTTGATAAAGAATTTGCGGCCTTCAAAAAAGAGTTTGACAATTCTAACTTAGAAATGCGGGATTTCTTGTCCTATAAATTGTATCCAAAGGTGTTCACCGACTTTTATGAGCATTTCCAAAAGTATGGGGTGGTACGAGTGCTACCGAGTACGGCCTATTTCTACGGTTTGAAATCCTACGAAGAAATCATTGTGCAGTTAGAAGAAGGAAAAAATCTCTTGATTCAGTACTTAGACGACACCGAGCCGAACGTACAGGGTAATCGAATGGTTTTTTTCAATCTGAACGGGCAAACGAGAGCCGTCGTCGTGAAGGACCTCAACAGTGATTCTAAAGTACTAGAAAATAGAAAAGCCTCCGCCGGCAATGAAGTCGGGTCGCCCCTACAAGGCAGTTTGTCCAAAATTTTGGTCAAAGAAGGCGACGAAGTGAAAGCCAATGCACCGCTTTTCATCATCGAAGCCATGAAAATGGAAAGTACGATTACGGCGCCGAAAGCAGGGACGATTAAGAAGATTTACTTGACGCCGAAGACGTTGGTGGAGCAGGATGATTTGGTGGTGGAAATGGAGTAAGAATTAAAATGCTGACTTTCTGATGGTTAGAACCTTTAGATGTAAGTTCTCGAGGTACACTTGGAGGGAGATTCCTTTAGGGAATCTTTCTCCTTTATCGACTAAAAGATGAAGATTCTCTGAAGGAATCTCCTCTCCTGCCACTGTATTGGAAACTTACCTTTAAATTTTGAATTGGTAATTTTACATTTCAGAAAAGGAGCTATCAAGTAGCAACTACTCGGTTGCCCCTTTTTTGATTTATTACCTGTAAACCACTAAATTTGGTTAAATGAATTAAAAATTAGTCGTATGCGTTCCCCTTTTCTCGGTATGGACCCCTATTTGGAAGGACATCTTTGGCCCGATGTGCACCAAAGTTTGGCCAACGCCATTAAAGTGTTATTAGTACCAAAAGTGAGACCGAAATATCTGGTACGGACGAACAGTTATCTGATTTCAGATGATAACATGAGAGAGGACATCGGCATTATGTATCCTGACGTAGAACTCCTGCGTAAAAATCAAACCCTCGAAGAACCCATCATAGCTTACGGAAGCGCCAAAAATTCCGAGTTTACACCACCAACGATTTTATTAACACAATTGGAACCCGTAGAAGTCAAAATTCCCGTAGTGGAAATTCGAGACAAAAATAATAACGAGTTAATCGCCGCCATTGAAGTGCTTTCACCCGTGAATAAGCGAAATCCAGGCTTAGCGGCTTATCGCAAGAAAAGACGAGATTTATACAAAGCGGGCATTCATTTTTTAGAGTTAGACCTATTGCGTAGAGGCATCCGACCTTTTGAAAGTGATAAAATTCCACCATCCACCTACCTCATTACACTAGTGCGAGCTAATAGCAACGAATCGGCCTTTTGGACCGTAAATATCGACCAATCACTCCCCGTAGTTCCCGTTCCTCTGAAACCCGAAGATGGAGATATTGCCTTGGATATTGGTCAGGCGTTACAACGAGTTTATGAGGAAAGTGCTTACGGAGATGAGATCAATTATCAAGAACTGCCACCACCGCCTAGATTGACGGAGAAAGAACAGGGGTATTGTCGAAGGATTGGGGTTCTTACAAAAAAATAAAAGGCTCTTAATACCCAACGGGGTGATGAATTGAACACTCTGAATTTTACACAAAAAAGTACTTTTGAAGCACGGAATTGCTACAAATTATAGCAAAAAACAGGTTTTACCTACAGAATTCTTGTTATCACCCCAT
>JBCCQK010000311.1:0-9913 GCA_039024375.1 Bacteroidota bacterium | reverse complement strand
CGGTAAGGGGTTCTTAAGGGTGAGTTAAATTGAATTTTCCATCGGAAAATTCAATTTAACTCACCCTTAAAATCCCTTTGTCGAGGCGACGAAGTCGCCGAGATTAAATATCAAAAAACTTTTTATACGCTGTACTTAATTTATCAAAGCATCAGAAATACAAAGGCAAAATTAGGGGCAATAGATACTTGAAAAAATGGACAAAAAGTCCATTTTACTGGACTTTAAGGTCAGTTCTGGCTTTTTTTTCTAAAAGCGGAGGGCGTAAGGTACTCTTTCTTCTTAAATAATCTAGTAAAATAGTAAGGGTCCGTAAATCCTACTTCATAGGCAACTTCCCCAATGGTTAAATCGGAAGTTGCTAAAAGGGATTTTGCTTTTTGAACTTTTTTGTTGGTTAAATAATTTTTGGGGCTATCCTCATAAATGGCTTTAAATTCTCGTTTGAAGGAAGACAGACTCAAGCCACATAAACCTGCTAATTCTTCAATGGATAAATTCTCATAGGTGTGTAATTCAACGGTTCTCTTAAAGTTGGGTACGCGCGTCGAATACAGTTCTTCTACTAATTCTAAGACCGAGGAGGCGCTTTTTGTCTGTACGAGCAAAAGCATTAATTCTTTGATTTTCAATTCTAACAAGTCCTCACTAACCATAGTAGGATTTTGAAAATAAAACTCCAAAGATTCAATAAATCTCTTCATCGTATCGTCGGGAATAACAGTTTTGACTTGTGTCACGTCCTTCCTTTTTTTAAACACTTTTGGTAAGGCATCTTTATACAATTGCTTTAGAATGTTGGGATATAGATGCACCGCTATCACTTCTATCAATCCATCTACGTCTCCTAACCAATCGGCTATGTAAGTACCACATTTTAATAGAACCGCCTCTCGTTCTTTTATATTCAAATTAGTTTCTGAAGAGAATAACTTAGTGTCCTTCCCCTTGATATAGAGAAAGCATCCATCATTCTGAAAAATGGCAGTATATCTAAATGGTGTCTCAATGGTTATTTTTTCAATCAGAATTTTATCCCGATACTTGAATACGTCTCTGTTTTGTACCAATTATTACTATTTTGTAATTCAAAGAAAATCTGCACATCAGCCTCCAATTTTACTTACTTCCCCCTAGCCGTCCCCGACTCTCTAGGGTCAATACCCAAAAATAGCGTCATCCGCCCTAATAATGGCCCCAACTGCGCTAAACTTATTGTCCCAATCTGGAAATGATTGTAAGTTATACTTTCGTTTTTCCAAATCAATGACCACTTTATCATAAAGACGCTGTTAATAACACTCCTATTATTCCTACAACTATTTTTTTTTAAGGGATGACGAAATAAATAATCTACACATCTGACGGCTTCTTTTTCCAATTAGCGTCGTTAAAATTTTCCAACGTAGCTGGGCTATGCTGAAAAATTTTGCCTAGCTAATTGAAAAAATAACCTCGTCATTTTGCGTAGTTTATTTAATTCCTCATCCCTAAGCATTTTTTTGATTGACTTTTAGTACAAAAGTATGTTTTGTTAGTAGATAATTGAGAATTGTTTGAGTGATTTGTGTAACTCATCTTGAATACCCAACCTTGTGTAAATACAAAACAATACTTACCTTTAAACAAAGTATCAATAGTCAAATAATCATCCTACCTCCCAAAAATGGTACAACTCTTCCTAAAATCTACCCAAATAAAAGCCGAAGAATGGGCAGTCGTTTATCAGCAAATTGAACAAGTACTCGATAATTTTCCATTGCCACTTGTTCGACTAGAATCTTATAATGGCTACGAAAAAGAGCAGGACAAAAACCATTTTGAATTACGGGTTAACGTAGGAGAAATAGACGAATACATTTCTTTTCATAGCGACCATTGGAGTTATACGGCTGGTTGCAATGTTTATTTTTATAAAAATTGGGAACAGCAAAAAGAACATTTGGCAGGAAGTGTTCTTGATGAAAATAAATCCATTATCTGGGAAACACCCCAACCTGCGTTCAACGACGGAGTGATGCCTTCCGCCAATGGTCAACACTTTGGAGATGGTCCTTACATTAAGACGGGAAGCATCACCAAGTATATTTTGCTGGCTATCGGCACCGTAATGGAAGATGTGCTAGCCGACCGAGCATTCGTGACCTATTTGGATGATTCAGAAGCAGCACTTGAAATGGATAAAGTATTGTCATGGTTAGAAGGCTGCTTTGACCGACCTTTCGCCTTACCCATTTTTTTTGATAAACCTCGTTTGATAAAAGCGCTGTTAGCTACATATAGCGAACCTAAATACGCAGCACATCGGCTACAAAAACTTCATTGGACTCGCTATCTGACGTGCATGCGCTGGTCTTTAGAACACATTGGTTACGACGCTACTTTTCAATGCTATGCAAAAATTTTAAGCAACAGTTGGTTTGGCACTTTTGGCTTTTCGGATGTATTAAATCCTTGGATTGCCGCTACCCAAGACTTAGAAAGTACGCTTCAACTAATTGCCGCTAGCAAGCAAATCAATTTAGCAGAAGATGAGCACGAAAAGGTTGAGAAATATGACCTAACGCATACCTTAAAGAGCCTACTATCTGATTATATTCTGTGGACACCCCAACAACGGGAGATTTTGGAAGCCTTGCCTAACAACAAAGCAGCTTTGGAAACGGGCAGCGAAGATTTATTCGGGATAATGCGTAGAATGGCGGGGTATCGAATAGATATCTGCCCAATCGTAGCTAGTCAACAAGAACTATTCGAGGCTTTCATGTACCATGACCCTAAAAATGGAGCAGTTTTCAAAAAAATTATTGAGGATTGGGTGACTGAAAATGCGGATGCTTACAATACGGCTAAAGCCAAAATGGAAGCAGCATTAGCCGAAATATCTCCAGAGAAGTTTGCAGTAGATACGGCTGAATTGCCAGAAGAACTTCCCGAATATCAGGATTTTTTGCAGCAATTTCAACCCCACGAACAATTTTTTGTCGAATTAGCCATTCAAAAAAATCCTTATTTTCTGGATGTAAAAACCTTGGTACATGGCTTTTGTCAAGATATACAGCAGCTGTTGAAAGAAGGAGAAGATATGGACAATTATCCCAAATATATTTTATCAACCGTTGACGCCCAATCTGCTTTTCACGATAAGATTATGCGTAAACTCAAAGAACGCCGCATGGTCGTTACCGCTCACGCCGACTTTGAGCAATGGGTACGACAAGAAACGGATGATAGTGTCTTGGTTCATCTCTACTTACTGCTTGGTTTAAAAGTGTACCAATCTCGGCAGGCTTACGCTCGGTATCGAATTTTGCACGAACGGGAGCATTGGAGTGTTTGGCGGAAGGGGGCGGCGTTTGGAGTGGAGGTGTAAGCTGCCTTTTTTTCTAATTCAAAAGACGCTTTTGCCCATTTTGTGGCGGTCTTCGTGTCCTTTTTTCTTTGGGCTAAATACACCTCTTTCGCTAGATTCATGGC
The DNA here is from genome assembly GCA_039024375.1 of Bacteroidota bacterium. Taxonomy (GTDB): domain Bacteria; phylum Bacteroidota; class Bacteroidia; order Chitinophagales; family Saprospiraceae; genus JAFMDF01. The sequence continues at coordinate 6,436 of JBCCQK010000311.1, read as the reverse complement.
CTCTTCGTGCAGTTGATTGATTTGGCTGGCTTTATTCATTTTTGCTTGATTTTTTTAGCACTTTCTTTCGCATCTCCTCCGCACTAATTCGCTTATTCTTTTCAACCATTTCTGCCCGTTTTGACAGGAAGGTTTGCAAAATGGTCGCATCCTCTTCGTCAATGTATTTTTCAAGCCAATCTTATTGACCTCATTTTGAGTAGGCAAATCTCCATTGAAGAAATGGATAAAAATATTAGTATCACAGATTACCCTCATGTTCGTCCTCCCCATGCCTTGTTACGCAATTGCTGCAAGTTTTTTGGATTATCTTTCCATATACCAAAAAATTCTTGCGCTTTTTCTGGATTTTCAGCCCACTGAATACTTGGTTGGCTCTTTTTAGGAGGCTCTGGTGGTATGGGTAGCGCATCTTTTTCTGACGAGGTGGATTCTACTACCAACTCATCCAAACCAATATCTTTTATAAACTGTAATAGCTTTTGCAAGACCACTTCATCTTCTGTTCGTATGGTTATTTCTGTCATATTCCTTAGTTAAGCGATTATTCCTAAAACAGGATGTTCAACAAAGATACTCGTTGACTCGATTGGAAACAAATGGTAAAAATTATCAAGTCTTGTAAAAACAGAAAACAATACTTACCTTTATTTTCTATTTTCCACGAAAATAAATAGGCAATTATGGATTTGAAAGCAGAGAAATTACAGCTTATCCAACAGATTTTACAGGTTGATGATGTCTTACTTATAAATGCGGTAAAAAATTTGTTATCCTACGGTATAAAAGCAAAAGGTCAGCAGGCAGAGGCGGTTACTGATTTTTGGACAGCATTGAGTCCGCACCAAAAAGCGCAAATTGAATTATCTATTCAGCAACTGGATGAGGGACAAGGAATACCTCATGATAAGGTCATGACCGAATTTAGGAAAAAATATTCAAAATGAGCCTACAAGTAATTTGGTCTCCCGCCTCCAAGGAAGAATATGCAGTTATTCTTGGCTTTATTGAAGATAATTTTGGTGAAAATGCTGCTTTAAAATTCTTAGACAAAACAGACACCGTCATAGACGGTATTGCTACCTTTCCCTCCATGTTTCCTCCTTCCAAGTTGAGAAAAGACGTTCGTAAGGCCGTCATTACCAAGCATACTTCTGTTTATTATCGTTATAATAGAGAGGAAGTACAACTTTTGCACTTCTGGGATAATCGGCAAAATCCCGAAAGTTTGGAAGAGATTATTCCTGCAACTTAAATGTAGCGTACAGAAACAACAATCACTTAAATAAACAAAACCTACCAAATACTAAATAACTCCTACACTAAAAGCAAATACAACTAACAAAAAGCTATCTTGACAAAGCAGGTGATAGAACTACACGCTTTTGCTCACCCTTGACAATCTTTATCGCCATGAACATAATGAAAAACATACTTTTATTGCTGTGCTTTTGCATCACCAACCTATGCTATACCCAATCAGAGCAGCTTTATAAAGTAACCAAAAATACTAGCCTAAAATCTCGCCCAGCTTCTGATGCCCAAACTATTTTAAGACTCGCCAAAGACGATGAGGTGATATACCTTAGCGATTGTCAAAAGTATTATTGTAGAATAACATTCAAAGGTAAAAGTGGATGGGTCAAAAAAAGATTGATTACCAAAAAGATTACCCCTTCTAATCAAGTTACTATTGTGGAAGAGGAATCCCAAACGGTCTTGAAAACACCCGATAAATCACCTGTTGAAAATGCTTCTACGAACGACCTTACCACCAAAACTAATCAGCAAAGTAACAGTTCAACCACAGCATCTACTGAACTCCAAAGTCAACATACAAAAATAGAAGCAACCCACTGGGGAACATTCCTACCTTGGTATCAACTACTACTATTGGTATTGTTATTTGGCTTATTAGCCTATTTGGTATTTAACAGATTTATGGCCTATCACGATTTGAAAAAAGACTTTGAAAACTACAAAGTGAAATACCAAGGTATAGATGAGGTCAATTCAGAAATAGCCAAAAGAAGGAGCGAATTTAAAGGTGAAATTTATACTTACCAATCCGAAATAAAGGCCTTGGACGGTGATAAAACTAAAATCAAATCAGACATTGAAACACTACGACTAGACTATAAAAAAGGACAAAAACTGTACTTGGATTTAGTTCGTCAACAAGATTTATTAAAGGAAGACTTGGATATAGCGGAGCATGGCGTTTACGAACCTCAATTTGATTTTGAAACATCGGGTGTTTTCAAGTTAAAAATACAAGAAATAAGGGAAGAGCAAAAGCAAATGATTAAAACGGATAAAGCAGTTTTAGGAGGCGAGGGTTGGCAGTTAAATGGAAGTGCAGCCAAAGGCCGTGCCATGATAAAGAAACAGAAAAAACTAATGCTGCGTGCTTTTAATGGCGAATGTGATAGCTTTTTAAAAGGCGTAAAATGGAATAACGTAAAACGAATTGAGGAGCGAATCCTAAGAGCAGTTGACTCTATCAACAAAATGGGAGAAAGCCAAAGTCTAAAAATAGCAAAGACTTATTCTACGCTAAAACTAATTGAACTCAAACTAACCCACGAATACAATCTGAAAAAGTACGAGGAAAAAGAGGAACAGCGAAGAATCAGAGAACAGATACGGGAAGAGGAAAAAGCTAAAAGAGATTACGAAAAGGCGATGAAAGAGGCTGAAAAAGAAGAAAATCTGTTACAGAAATTGATGCAACAAGCACAAGCCAAATACGCCAAAGCATCGGAAGCAGAAAAATTACTTTACGAATCTAAATTGGCTGATTTACAACTAAAATTGCAGGAAGCGCAGGAAAAAAATCAAAGGGCATTGTCAATGGCGCAACAGACCAAAGCGGGTCATGTTTACATCATCTCTAATATTGGTTCCTTCGGGGAAAATATCTTTAAAATCGGCATGACCAGAAGATTAGAGCCGATGGATAGAGTAAAAGAACTAGGAGACGCTTCAGTCCCTTTTAAATTCGACGTTCACGCTATCATCTATTCCGAAAATGCTCCAGAACTAGAGAACAAATTGCACAAGCATTTTGATAAATACCGACTCAACCATATCAATCGGCGAAGAGAATATTTCAACGTTTCTTTACACGACATCAAGAAAGTGGTGGAAGCTAATTATGGCACATTTGAGTTCGTGATTGAGCCAGAGGCTAAAGAATATCGAGAAAGTTTGGTTATTCGGGAGCAGCTTTTTGCTAGGAAACAGGTGGTGGTTGCTAGGGCTAATTTTCCTGATTGGGATAGTAGTAATTGATAGATAAAATGGTCAAATGTTGATGTAGTGTTTGTACTTAATTTAATTTTGCATAGCAAAAATGTATAGTATATTTCTTTGCCTTTTGGCTACATTCGCCAGCGGCGAAATTCATAAAGGTGACGCATTATGGATGCTGACTAGTAGCATATCTTGAGATTACAATGAATAACTGTTGGACAATCGGGTTGTGGTATAATTGGCAAAGACGCAAAGTCAAAATACAATATTTGGATATGCACATTTTATGTATTTAGGAAACTGGACTTACATGCTTGACTTAATTTTTGGCATACATTTTTCCGAAACCAAAATACGGATGAGAGAACATATTTTTCTAAAAAAGGGGGAAATGATATAAAAAATACTAAATTAGCGATTTTAAATAGTGATTTAAAACTGGTCTGTGACACCTGATGAAAAATATATCGCCCGTATATTGTTGCAAAAGCAAATTCTTCAAAGCGACGGTCAAGAGTATGAAAATCTCTTCGTAAAAATAATGTCAAAGCATAATCCTAATTTTCAACCCATAAAACCACAAGGTAGTTACGGTGATAGGAAGAATGATGGTTTTGATAGGAAGAATGGTCTGTACTATCAGGTATATGCACCTGAAGATATAAGGACTAAGGAAAAAGCAACTATTGAAAAATTAGTAACAGATTTTGAGGGGCTATATCAATTTTGGAATGATAATGTCACTCCAATAAAAAAATTCAATTACGTTGTTAATGATAAGTATAAAGGCGCATATCCTAGCTTACATTCTGAATTGGCAAGAATTGAATCAAATCATCCAAATGTGGAAGCAGCCCCCTTTTTGAGCTGGCAATTAGAAGATGTTTTTCTTCAACTTTCGGATGATAATGTTTTTGATATTATTGGACTTATCCCCAATCCATTGCATATTTCAGATGTTGACCCTTCAATACTGAAAGAGGTGATAAACTTTACATTGAAGTTTGAGTCTCCGTATAAACCTGAATCAATTCCTTCTAATCCGAATTTTGAATTCAAAATACAATTTAATGGGTTAAATGATACTATTGGTAGTTTGTTGGATATGGGAAGACTTCAAAATCATATCATTACTACGTATTTTGAGCTGAATAGTGAGTTTACAAAGGATGAGCTACGTAACAAATTTACATTTTTTTACAAGGAAGGACTGAAGGAGATTGACAACTTGAAAAATAAGTCTGACCTTCTCTTTTTCTATATCCTTGAAAAAGTAAGCCCTAATCAAACAAAACCTGTTCAAGATGCCGTTATAGTCTTAATGGCTTACTTTTTTGAATATTGTGACATTTTTGAAACACCACCTAAAAAATCAGAAAATTAATGATTTCACCTTCGAGGCATGTACTGATGTCTGAATCTTTTCCTAATTTAGATGCCACTCTCTATGATGCTTTTTACAAAGAAAGAGAGGTAGCTGAAAAAAATGAGAAACTGATGATTTTACCTTCGAAGCATATACGAGTCTCTGAATCTTTAATGGGCTTAGGTGGCATTATTTTAGATTTCCTACAGAAAGGCGAGAAGACAGTTGATGAATTATGGTTAAAAATATCGAAAATTAATAACAGCAAAAGATTACCAGCATATCACTCTTTTGATAACGTCGTATTCTCTTTGAATTACCTCTTTGCCATTGGTGCAGTTGATATTGGAGAACTAGATAAAATTTATATAATCAAAAAGGAAAACAATAAATAATGAAGTTACTTGAACTTAGAGCCAATCAGCCAACTTTCAGAACTATCTCATTTAATGAGAGAGGCGTGTCGCTTATTGTTGGTAAAAAACGCTCTACGAACAAGAAAAAAACTTACAACAGTGTTGGAAAATCACTTACTATTGCGCTCATTCACTTTTGCTTGGCATCAAACAAAAATCAAGAATTTGAAGATAAGCTAAATGATTGGGTATTTGAGTTAGACTTTAAAATTGATAACTCTAGATATACTGCTAGGAGGAGTACACAAGACCAATTAAAAATTTTTCTTAACGAAGAAGAATATAGTTTAAGTAAATTTCGAGCATTTTTAGGTAAAGAAGTTTTTCTTCTGTCAGAACCTATTAAATATCTAACCTTTAGAAGTCTGATTTCTCGTTTTATTAGACCGTATAAAAGCAGTTACGTGTACTATAACGAATCAGTCCGTAAAGAACAACCTTATCCTCGTTTACTGAATAACGCTTATTTACTAGGGCTAGATATTGTGAGAATACAGAGAAAAAAGGAATTAAAAGATAAATTAGATGAGACTAAGGCACTAAAGGATAGAATAGAAAAAGACCGAATAATCAAGTCTTTTTTTAGCGATACAAACACTTCAGAGGAAGATGTTGATATCAAAGTAGTCGAATTGAATAATAAGGTAAACAAGTTGACTACTGATATTTCTCAATTTAAAGTTGCAGAAGATTACAATGAAATTAGGAAAGAAGCTGATGAGATTTCTGCACAAATTCGGTCCTATAAGGGAAAAGCAACTTCTTTAGAAAATGCTATTCGGAATATTGAAAAGAGTCTAGACATAAAGCCTGATATTTCTCGAAAAAAGATAATTGAATTATATACTAAAGCGGAAGTTCAATTGGGTGAATTAGTCGTCAAAAAGCTGGATGAAATTGAAGCGTTCAATAAAAAACTTCTTGCAAATAGGAGTTTGAGGTTACTACAGGAAAAAAATAAATTTGAAAAACAGCTAAAAGAGGTGGACGCAGTGATAACACGTCTCGGAAAAATAGAAGACTCTAAATTACAATATCTGAATTCTCACGGTGCTCTTGATGATTACACTCAACTTAACAAACAGTTATCAGAGTATACTATTCAGCTTGAAAAAATACAACAGTATAAAAAGCTGGTAAATGAGTACAAAAATAAATTTGAGGAGGCTAAAAGTAACTTCAGTAAGGAAAATATCGAAACTAATAATTATTTAGAAAAGGAATTCAATACTATATCTGATAATATCAACATTTTTCAGTCCTTTGCCGAAAGATTTTATGCTAATAAGAAAGCAGGCATTACTGTTTTGAATAATGAATCGAATAATAATAAACTTCGGTACAATATTCACGCAAAAATCCAGGATGACAGAGGAGACGGAGTTAATGAAGTTAAAAT
>JBCCQK010000310.1:0-9918 GCA_039024375.1 Bacteroidota bacterium | reverse complement strand
GAAGGAGAAGTCGGTGTAAAGCGAAAACTGGGAAAGTACAGCGATAAGCCATACAATGAAGGGTTAAAAGTTTTTAATCCATTGACTTCAAGAGTCGTGAAAGTCTCTACACAGACGAATAATATGGAAGTGAAGTTAGCGATTCCTTCGAAAGAAGGTCTAAATATTCGCTCCGAAGTGTCCATTTTATACAATGTAATTCCAAACCAAACGCCCAAATTGCTCCGAGACATCGGTACTAATTTTGAGCGAAACGTAATTCTACCCGTCTTCCGTTCAGCTGTGTCGGATGTGTCGTCTCGCTTCTTTGCTAAGGATATGCACACGGGACAGCGAGCTAAAATTGAGATAGCTATCCGAGACCAGATGATGACAGTGCTAGATGGAAAGGGCATCCGAATAGAGAATGTTCTACTCAAAAGTATTCAACTACCCCCTAGTCTAGCTACTGCAATTGAGGAAAAGCTAGAAGCAGAGCAGCAAGCGCAGCGAATGGAATTTGTTTTGCAAGAAGCTCGAAGAGAAGCCGAACGCAAAGCGATTGAAGCGGAAGGTATTCGAGATGCACAAAAAATTATCGCTGAAGGACTCGACCGAAATATCTTACAGTTCAAATCCATCGAAGCCTTTTTGGAGTTAGCAAAATCCCCCAACTCTAAGGTTATTATCTCCGACGGTGATATGCCGATGTTGGTAGGCGAAGACGTACAGATGGAACTACCAAAAGATAACAATAAAGGAACTAGCACGCAAACTAGTCTCTTTAGACGAAATTAGGAAGTAAAACTCGTTTCATATAGGATTTAAAAGGGCAGATTCTATCCCCCCCACTTACATGGAAGTATAGAACTGCCCTTTAATTCGTTCACCCGTAAACACCCACTATCATGAAAAACGTAGTATTATTTTTGACGGTTATGGGTCTTTTTTTAGTTCAACCTATATTAGGACAACAAATCGGTAATTTAACGATTGAAAGACAAATAACTTTTATTGAGCGTTTATCAAATGGACACTCTTCCTTGCTAGTTGAAAGTTTAGTAATCGAAGTTACCTTACTGGAAATGACCGCATCGCAACTGGAAGAAGCCATCGAGTTCGCTAGTCAAATGAATTTCATTCCGCTACTTGAAGATACTTTCGCAGAACAATTACACCCCGACCTTTCACAAAATAGACAACTAGCTGAAAGTTCGCCTGTTCTGTTAGAAGAAAAATTTTCCGACAGAGTAAACGTGATTCCGATTAGACTCCATATCCCCATCACGAGTCAGAATCGCCTCGCATCGTTCGGTCGTGCCTACTCATTTTAATTTTGTAATACTACCGAACCAAGCCTTCGAGTACCTAACCATTATTAACCAAAAAGCGTAACTGTTCACCATGATGGAAAGGGAGAAAATAAATTTTCCTTTTCCTCCCCTCATGGTGAACAGTTATCAAAAAATTAGAATAATGAGCATTAGAATAATGAGCACTACTTTCAGTAGATACGTCGCTTATTGTTTGTTTACAGTTTTTCTTTCGTCACAGCTCATCGCCAATAATCAAGACTCCTTAGGGCTAATAAAATCTGTAAGCAATGAACCTACAACTATCTTTGACCTTCTAAAGAGGCAGCGCATTCAAAAAATTACCATCAGAACGGACGTTGCGCAAATTACGGCCGAAAGCAGCAAATTCGTTACCGATGGCTTTCCTGCATCTTTAATTTATCTAGACGGGGAGGGAAACATTGTAGAAACGTCTATCGAATTGACGCTAAGAGGTAAATCTCGTAGGCTATATTGCGATTTTCCACCTTTGAAAATCAAGTTTTCTAAAGAACAACTAAGTCAAAGAGGCATTCGCCCCAAGCACAAATCGTTGAAATTAGTCACGCATTGTGATGAAGGTCTAGTGGGCAGTCGTAATGTTTTGAAGGAGTACTTGGCTTACCGCATCTACAACCAAATAACGGACAGTAGTCTTGAAGTACAACTGTTAGAAGTAAAGTACCAAGATACTCAGACTGGAGCCGAACTAAATAACTATGCCATTTTATTAGAAGACATTGACGAATCGGCAGAAAGAATTAATGGTGCGGAAGTAGAAGCATTCGGTAAAAAATGGAGTGGCTTCGAACCAGTTAGTGCGCAAACGATGGCTGTTTTCCAATACCTAATTGGAAACCACGATTGGGATATTAGATTCAACCGAAACGTGAAATTTGTGCAGCAAGATGGATTAGATAAGTTGATTCCCGTACCCTACGATTTCGACGGGTCGGGATTTGTTTCTGCCGCTTACGCTAAACCCAATCCTAACTTCCGATTAGAAAGTTTGAAACAGAGGTTATTTCTCGGAAAGTTTAACAACAAAAAAGAGAGGGCTACAGTTATCGACCATTTTTTGGACAAAGAAAAAGCTATTCATCAGTTGATTGAAGACTTCGACTTACTAGATGAGGTCAGAACTCATCACCCCTGCAAATTTTAGAAAATTAGCAAAAAAATATTTTGCTGATACACCCGAACTATCCAAAAGAATAGGAAAAAGAGGGTTTCGCTACGAAAATTTACCCTTTATGATTTTATATCACAACAAGTCCATCAAAAAGGGTAATCCATTGACCATCGCCGATGTGAAGCAATGGAACTTAATTCATTAATTTAGGAGAACAAAATTACTCCACTTTCAAACTCTTAATAGGGTTCGCCATCGCCGCTTTCAACGACTGACTCCCAACCGTCAAAAACGCAATTAGCAGAACTAGTATGCCCGCCACGCCAAAAACCCACCACTCTAGTTCAATACCGTATTCAAAATTATTCAGCCATCGACTCATTTGATAATGAGCAATTGGAGCAGCAATAATTAGCCCCCCCAGCACCAAATAGAGAAAATTTTTGGACAATTGAAAAACGATATTCAAGGTGGAAGCACCTAGTACTTTCCGCACGCCAATCTCCTTAGTGCGCTGTTGGGTCATAAAAGTAGCCATCGCAAATAATCCTAGACAGGCGATGAAAATTGCCAATATAGAAAACGTACCAAACAGTTTTCCCGCACGGTCTTCGGTTACATACATCTTGGCAAATCGGTCATCCAAAAACGAATAGCGAAACGGTTTATTAGGAGCCATGGTCTTCCATAATCCTTCTACTTTGGTAATCAAGTTTTCCATATTTTGCCCATTTGCTTTCACCGAAATGACGGAGTTACTTTCCGCTAAAAATAGCCCTAAGCTTTCAATTTCTCCTTTTAATGATTCGAAATTAAAATCTTCCACTACGCCAATGACGGTGATAGGAGTTTCCATGAAGGGACTACGAACTTTTTTTCCAATTGGGTCCACTAATCCAAACTCTTCCACCGCCCGTTGATTCAAAATGACCGCTTGGCTATCGGTCGCCATGGTTGGTTCAAAATTGCGTCCTTCGACTAAATTCATGCCTAACGTATTGATGTAGTCCTCATCTACTCGCCACATTTGCATGGCCAATTGGGTTTGTCCTGCTTTGTCGTCATTGGTATAAAAAACGATGGAGTTTCGATTGCCCCCTTCCAACGGTAAATACGATGACATAGACGCATTTTTCACTTCGGGAATGGCTTGCAATGCTTTTTTAAACGTTGTTTTTTTATCATCTAACACGTAAGTATCTTGAATCAATAGGACTTGGTCTTTTTCAAAACCCAGCTTCTTGTTTTGAATAAACTGCATTTGTTGATAAACTACGATAGTGGCAACAATCAATCCAATAGAAATCGCAAATTGACCGATGACTAAACCGTTGCGCAACCAACCGCTTTTAGCCCCTCGACTCAATTTCCCTTTTAGCACTTTAATGGGTTCAAAAGCGGACAAATAAAATGACGGATATAGTCCGGCCACTAGACCTGCCCCAATGGATAGCAATAAGAAAAGTGGTAAAAAAGTCCAATCCATAAAAGGAATGGTTAGCTCTTTACCAGACAGTTGGTTGAAAAAGGGTAAGAAAAAATACGCAATAACACTTCCAATGAGAAACGCAATAAGGCTCATCATAACGGACTCTACCAAAAATTGGGAAACCAATTGCCCTTTCATTGACCCAAGCACTTTACGGACCCCTACTTCTTTCGCTCTATTGGCAGAACGAGCCGTAGAAAGATTTACAAAATTTACTAGTGCAATCACGAAGATAAAAAAGGCTATCACGGCAAATAGACGTACGTACCGAATATCTCCATTTTCTTTTAAATGGGTCTTAAAGTCTTGAGCGTATAGGTGAATGTCCGTTACGGGTTGCAGTCGAAGTCGGTAAAAATTTCCGTTACCTAAATTCAAATCGAGTTGATTCTCTTTGAAAGCGGGAATAAAATATTTATCGGATAAAGTCTGTAATTTTTGGTTTAAAACGGTCATATCCGTTCCCTCTTTCACCGTTACGTAACCGTAGTAATTATTGGCCACCCATTGAATTTGTTCGCTGTCGGCCAGCGTCCGCATCGAAATAAAAAAATCGTATTGAAAGTGCATTTGGCGGGGCAAGTCTTTCGCTACACCCGTAATTCGAAAAGATTGGTTGGCCTCGTCGTCATTTAACACTAAAGTCTGCCCAATGGCACTTTGATTTGGAAAGTATTTTTGGGCAATTTTTTGGGTGATAACAATGGTATTTGGCTCTGCCAAAATAGTTGTTAAATCACCTTCCAATAATGGCAAATGAAACATTTCAAATAATGAAGGGTCCGCATAGACAAAGCCTTTCTCGAATTTATTGGCTTGCTCGGAGATTTTGCGCACCAAGTTTGTTCCTGCGTTGCCAAAATAAGGATTGAGTCGGGCGTATTGGGTCACTTCGGGGATTTCTTCCACCATGGCAACGGGGGCAACGGGCGGAATCGCATTGTTATTCCCTTTAAATTCGGGGAGATTCATCTCTCGATATACCCGATACAGATTTTCCACATTCGGATGTTGCTGGTCGTAGCTCAACTCTTCTTTGATGTACAGCGCAATTAACAAACAACAAGCAATACCGAGTGCTAGTCCGACGATATTGATACCCGTGTAAAATTTTTGGCGATTCATCTGCCGAAAGGCAATTTTGACATTATTTTTTAACATAATCGGGAATATATTTTTGGTCGTGGAAGGGCGAAAAGAGCGCAATACGTCCCACACGAACTGCCTTTTGGCCGCTTTAATATCTATTTTTTGACAGCGAGCATCGAATAATTCGTACACATCTCCCTGTATTTCTTCCAACAAATCGGGGCGGCAAAACCATTCTAAAAATCGGTCCGCCCATTTAGGTGGTTGAGGAAACGGTTGTTTATCGGATGACATATAGTTGACTGGTAATGTTTATCTTTTTTTGATTCGGTAATTCGGTACACGGCTTACGGTAAACGGTTTTCGGCGTCTAGCATTCTAAGCGACCAACCTCTCAGCCTCCATACCTTTCCACCTATTGGCCTCTAAACCTCTACGCCTCTAAACCTACCCCAACCCAAAACTTAAGTTACCCCCAAGATTCGGTATTTGATTCCAAAGTCGGTTACGTGTCTCATGTACCTTATTTAGTACTCGTTGACCTTCTTGGGTAATGGCAAAAAGGCGCTTTCGACGACCTCCTCTCTCGGCGGTAGCTTCACTCCATTCTGACTTGACGAAGCCTTTGTCCGCCAGTCTTCGAAGTGCTGCGTGAACGGCACTAATGTTGACCGAACGGCCCGTTTGCTTTTCTAACTCGTCCATTACTAAGACGCCGTAGGCTTCGCCTTGTAGGATGGCGACTAGTAGTAAAATGAGTTCTTCAAATTCGCCGATATTTGCTCGTTGCATGGTTCTATTTTTGATTTTTATTTAGTTTACAAAAGTAAAAGTAATTAATATAATTCACTTTTGCAAATTAAATAATCAGCTTAATAGAAAATATATAATAATTTGGAAGGAAGTTGTCTCACCCGGAGAAAAATATAGAACTGTGGGCTAGTTTTATTGTTTGCATCTTTATTTTGTTATTACTTAACGTGGTCACTAACCACAATGAGTGATAGTTGATGAGTAATAACTGTTGAGTACAACGAAATCCCAAATCACTTCATGAATAATTTTTGCATTCCATAATAACAACAAACCAATGGTTCACGGTACCCACAACGCCCTTCCCGATAAGCGCAACGAAAAAGTCCTCATCTACGTCAACGGCGAACTTTTCCCCAGAAACGAAGCTAAAATATCCGTTTTCGATAGCGGCTACTTGGTTGGAGACGGCATTTGGGAAGCGCTCCGACTGCACGACGGCGTCTTAGTCCATTTACGAGAGCACCTAGAAAGATTATGGCAAGGTGCTGCCACGGTGGGCATGAATCTAGGAATGACCAAAGCCGAACTAGTCCAAAAAATCTGGATGGTTTTGGATGCTAACGATATGCACGACAACGTCCACTGTCGTTTCATGGTAACGAGAGGCATCAAAAAAACACCTTCCCAAGACCCTCGCTTGACAATTAGTGGACCCAATTTAGTCATTATCGCTGAACATAAAGCTGCCTCACCCAAGAGCAAAGAAAATGGAGTGACCCTTTTCACTAGTACCATCCGCCGTGGGTCGCCCGACTATTTAGACCCTCGACTCAATTGCCACAGCAAACTGCACGAAGTGATGGCCTTAGTCCAAGCTATCGAAGCGGGCTGTGACGAAGCGCTGATGTTGGACATCAACGGTTTTGTTGCTACCTGCAATGCTACCAATTTTTTTATGATAAAAAATAAGGAAGTTTGGACTTCGACGGGGCAATATTGCATGAACGGCATTACTCGGAATACCATCATTAAAATATGCCGAGAAATGAATGTGCCCGTTTTTGAAAAAAATTTCTCCCTTTTTGATGTATATGGCGCCGACGAAGCTTTCGTTACGGGTACTTTCGGGGGCCTAACGCCCGTCACCAAAATTGATGGACGAATAGTTGGCAACGGGAAATTTGGCCCAATGAGTCGCCAACTGAGCGAGTGGTACGAAGCGGATATTCGAAAAGAAGTAGCGGCTGTGAAAGCGGGGAAAGCACCTTTCTAGTAGTTCCACCAATCAACTAATTACGAGTCACTACGTTAAGTCTTTTTATTCAATTCAACGGCAATTTTTTCGGGAATGAGCAGTCTGAGAAAAACCTTTTCGTTGGCATCTTTATAGTTGACCAATAGGGCTTTACGAACTACATTTTCGTACTCCAAAACCAATGTGTTTTCTTGTAGCATTTCCACAATATCGTATCGCTTCTTCTGCATTAATTCCCGAAAAACGCTGTTCGGAGCGTTTTCTAAATGAATTTCTTGCTCTACTAAAATGGCGTCGCCTTGCCAGTACTCGTATTCGAAAACCTGCTCTTTTTCCAAGTTGACAACTACTTTTCCAATCTCTTTTTCCAGTTGAATAGTTTGGTATAAAACCTTAGCATTCTTGGGATATTTTTGGGCTAAGCTAGTCGATTCTTGTGCGGTTAGCGTAAAACTGAATAGAAGGAGACAACCTAGAAGGTTCGTTCTTAATAGTGTTTGATACATTTTTGAAGGTTTAAAGTGTACATTAAACCTTGTTTCAGTAGTGTTTGGAAGAGGAGTAAGGAAAATCTAAAATTTAAAAGTACAAATTCAAAATTTAAAAGTACGGACAGTCAAGAAGTTGAAATTTTGAAAAATGTAAATTTAATTTTCACTATCCCTAGTGGGTGGGTGAAAAAGGGGAATTGGGTAGCTTTGTTTGATTCCAGTAAGTGTGAAACAAGTGTTTGCAAAAAAAATTACTTGTCGGAAGGAAATAGCAATTTACATGAAAAAGAGGACTATTGCAAAAATCAATTACCTACATCAGTTAATGTGGTCTCCAACCATCGTTCATTTGTCGAAGACATTTATAAGTAAAAAGGGAGTAACTATTCAGAACCGAGAGTATCGAACGAGAGTTAGAGTTTTAGAATACTTATAAATGGGAATGAAATCGAAATTTTTGTCTCATCCCGTGAAATTTGAATCTCTATTCTCTCAATGAAATGGTCTCTATTCTCTATTCTGAATAAATACAAAAGGGAAATCAATAAGCGGAAAAATGCCGATAGGGCATTTGATAAAGTTGTTCTGTCAGCTTTAAGTAATCCAAATATTCTTGATAAATCTCAACTTCCATTTTTAAAAAATCTAATTGATGCTGTAAGTCCTGTTCTTTTTCGTACAGCGCAAACAGTGGATTAGCATCGTCTCTTTGGCTATTCTTTTGCACTAGTTGTGTTAGTACACGGGCTTGTTCTTCGTGCTTATCTTTAGCTACATTCAAATTGCTCACCAACCGATTGATTTTTTTTCGAACACGCATTAGCTTTAATGTATTCAATTCCATTTTTGCCGCTTTTTCGCGTTCGAGTAGCGCTTTTTCAATGGCTAATTCTTCCATTTTTAAGGCTCTATTGCTCGAAAATGGTAGCTGAAAAGCAAGACCCACGGATAATTTTTCGGCTAAAATAGCATTATTTGACCCGTTGTACTCCAATTGTAGAAAGTCCAGATACCTTTTTTGCTCTGCTTGTTCTAGTTGGGCTTCACCATCTATCAGTGCCGACTCTACATCAAAAATAGCCTGCGTTTGGAAAAATGAACGGGTAGAATCTGCGTTTATCACTGCTTGAACTTGGGAAATCGGCAATAAGGTTTTCCAATTAATTGGCGGTATCATCAATTGCGCTGCTTGCTGGTATTCTTGTTCAATTGCTACTTCCAAATTCGTCCTTTCCCGTTTAGCGGCCAACCAGTCTTTGGGTAGTTCACTGCTCAATTGTGCCAATCGAAACAATACTTTTTCTTTATCCGAAACAACCGACAACAGTTGTTCCTTTAAGGCTATTTCTTGAATGGATTGATAGGAATCGATGAGTTGTTCGTAAGCCAATTCAATAAAATCTCTCTGAAGTAGCTGCATTTCTATGGCGGCCTGTTCGGTGTAGAGGTCGTGTAAAGCCGACTGGGCTTGGCGAATTTTAGGGGTGTTCGGCTTTACTCGTAACTGGAAGCGTTGACGCTCAATGTCAAAATCGTCCGTCTCCGTTCGAATATCTACTCCTTCGACCCAATTCGGAGAAAACCTACTGGTAATTTCCCTATTTGTTGAAAAAGGCATCATTTCTCGAACGCTCTTTTCCAAAAAATCGGCTACGCTCAATGGGGTTTGTCCGTTCAGAAGAAACGAACAACCGCACAACAGGCTGGTAATGAAATATCTACTGTTCACTATTGGCTAACTTTTAAATCTACCATTGGTTTTCTGTAATTCTGTTGGCGAATACCCTGAGGCGGATTCAAAAATTCGAGAATTACCTTTTCTTTTTGTAAAAAATTATTCGTTTTGGGAATACTTACGAGGACTTCTCGACCGTAGGTTTTCATGGTCGGAATTTTGCGTAGCCGTTCGGGGATTTCAATAATCCTAGACCCCAGACCAGTGACAATACCGTAGCAGGTGGCAACGGGGTCTTTCGTGGACCGAACTAAGAAGGAATCTTGCAGCGCAACGTGCAGAATCAAATCTTCTTGCACGAATCCTTTTACCAAAGAAGGATTAGGTTCATAAAAAGAAACGAGGGTTTTGTAGGAAGGAATATGTTCTGCCTCTTTACAGTAGATATTGCCTATCACACCGTCCGTCGGAGCTTCCATCTGCAAAGGAATTTTTTTGTTCGCTTGGTCAAATTTTTTTTCTGCTTCTAAACGACGAATTTCTGCTTGGTAAGGATTTTCGCCGAGACTTATTTCAGACCGAAGATTGGTAATTTCTAGGCTTATTTTACGGCGAATGGTAGCCTTTTCTTTCTCCAATGCCGCTATTTTAATCTCGGTGGGCGAGTAAGTTTTCTCGGCGGGTGTAACATTTTGTAGGTCTTTGTACAAAGATGCTT
>JBCCQK010000309.1:0-9933 GCA_039024375.1 Bacteroidota bacterium | reverse complement strand
CTTTTACCAATAAGTAATTTTTTATAAAGTCGTTAATAGAAGAAGATAAATTGAATAGATTTCGTACTTTTGAGTTATAAGCTCATTATTTGCTAATGGCTCTCAACTATGAAGATTACATGGAAAATAATTAAAAAATTAATATTCGAATGAGTTCAATAAATAGCCCATTTCGTTACGCAGGAGGAAAATTTTATGCTAGAAAATTAATACTTGAACACATTCCGAAGCATACTCACTATATCGAACCTTTTGCTGGTGGAGGTAGTATTTTTTTTGCAAAAGAAAAAGTATCATTCAATCAATTAAATGATATTGACCCAGGTTTGACTAATGTATTTACTACCATAAGAGATAACCCAGAAGGGTTAATCAATTTTTTAAAGAAAAGGCCCGTTAAAGAAAGTAGAATACCTACAAAATTCACAAAAGGTGTTAAATTAGGTGAACCTTTACCTGCAATAAAAGAACTGCACAGTTTTTTTAAAAAAGAATTCAAAGCGGAGGATAAACTAGAACAAGCAGGGCGTTGGTATTACCTGAATAGAACTTCATATAGTGGCATTATGAATCCTTCGGGGATGTATTGGGGTTATGGTGACAAATATTCAATGCAGCCTAAAAATTGGGCGAGAAATATTCTTAGAACGAGTGAAAAACTTCAAGGTATTCAAATTACAAATCTTGATTTCGAAGCAGTTATAGATAACGCTCCCGATAATGCCTTACTTTTTGTTGACCCTCCTTATTTTAATGCTGACCAAGATAAGTTCTATACACACTACTTTGTGAAAGAAGACCACTATAGACTAGAAAAATGTCTAAAACGTAACAGTCAGCGACTTTACATCTTCCTTACTTACGACAATACTGACGATGTCAGGAATCTGTACTCTTGGATGCCTGCAATCCATGATAAGGAGTGGAATTATTGTATTCAGCGAACAGATGACCAAAAAAATAAAACTAAAAAAAAGGGAGAACGATATAAAGGAAAGGAGGTCTTTATCTTAAACTACACTTCTATGGAAACCTCACAAAAAGAAGAGCAAAATAGACCAGTTCAGCTTCGCCTGTCTTTTTGATTGTTCTTATTCCACTTCTTTTTTACTATTTTTAATAACCTATCTTCTAATTCGTTTAAAGGCCGCCAATTGGGGTCTTCGGCAAGTAAAACATAAGGTGTCCTCGGTATAAAGCCCCCTTCGGCAATATCTGACGGTATGCAAAATCGCCAATCTGATTGACAAATATTTATCAAATCTTTTGCGTTATCAACACCATAATGGTTAAATAAAAAAGGTTTAATTCCTTTTTTATGGACTATTTCAAGATGCCCCCCAACAGTGTTTCCCTGATATATAGCATTTTCAGAAGTGGTGATAATAACATCAAAACTATCAACCGAATATCTATCATTCGAGGTACCCGCTAAGCTAATGTTACTTCTTGAACGGTGACATTTTACTTTGAAATGAGGTACTTTGTGTATTCTTGTTCTTTTACCATCGGATATAGAACCACGAACTGCACTCTTACTTTCGACCTTTAAAATAATTCCTGTGCGCCTATGGGTAATGCTCACATCCTCATCAGTCATTCCTGTTTGGGCATTTAAGTTAAGTTTCTGAACACTCCAGACAGTTCTAGATAAGTACTGTTCTAAGACAAGATATACATTGTACTCCATTGCTTTGCCACGTATCATTGGAGTAACTTTCTGGTCTTCCAAAATCTCGAAAAGGTATTCTAATGGAATATTAAATTTCTTACAATAGCTAACCAACTGAACACCTAGATTAGTGAACTTATCGTTATTCATGCGGTATTGAGTTAGAAAAATCTGCAATCTTACAATCAAGCGCAAAAGCAATTTTTACTAAAGTAAGAACACTCACATTTCTTTCACCTCTCTCAATTGCACCACAATAGGAACGGTCAATTCCTGCATTGTATGCTAATTGTTCTTGAGAAAGCCCTTGTCTTTTTCTAATGAATCTTATCTGTTTACCCAGTTCTACTAAGTGCTGATTTTTCATATTATTAATAAAAAACAAAGGTAGAATTATGAGGATTTTAAAACCACGGTCTATAATACCTCAAAGCATCCAAAAATTAATGTATTCCATTGATTTTGTTCTTTTTATTCATTTCTCAAAATAAAGGTATTATCTGTTATCTACTTCCCCACCAACCCAATCCGCTCCGCATACTCCCTAATCACCCCCAACGTTGATTCGTCCGTATCATAAATCGAATACCAACCCTGATACTCAAACGGCGGGTCGCCAATAAAATCATCCCCTGCTTTCCAAACTGCTTTTGGATGTCGAGGCCGCCCTTCCCCCGCCCAAGCCCAAAAGTTACACCCTGCAATGGGTTCTCCTCGCTTAGCGGCTTGGTAAATTAAGTCGAAGACCTCAGTGTAGTAACGGTCGCGGTAAGTCGTAGAGGAATTCAACTCGAAGCTTTCATCGTCTCTAGCGATGCCAAATTCTTCTAGCACGACGGGCATCCCTAATTTTTTGGCTTTTTTAATGTGTCGGTGGATGTATTTCTTTGCTTTTCGCAGGGCTTTGGGAAAAGAAATGGCCGCTTTTTTAGGGTCGTACCATCCCCAATTCTGTATCCAAATATGCATGGTGGCATAGTCGATGTGTTGCAGACGATGCTCTTTTTTGAATTTTTGACTAAAGGGCAGAAAAGCGTCCCCCTCGCTACCGATGGATACCAAATGGTGCGCATCCAGAGATTTGATGAAAGCAGCCGTTCGTTCGACCCATCGGCGATACTTTTGGTGGCTGATAATGGCCCGCGGTTCGTTGGCCAATTGCCAAGACATTATGGTTGGGTCTTCTTTGTAAGAGGTATTAGAAATACTATTGGTGCGATTGATAATAACCTTAATATGGTCAAAATAGGCTGCTTGCGCCGCTTCGTTTTTAAAAAAGCGAGCTGAGAATTGCATATATTTCAACCACTTCCCGTTTTCGGCGGGCGGCGGATAAGGGATAGGGTCGCCCGTTACCCAATTGATATACTGCGCAAATCCGCCCGACCAAGGCCACATATTATTCAAACAGACGACGGCTAGCATATCTCGCTTTTTCATTTCTACCAATAGAAAATCGAGTCCTTTGAGTAGGCGTTCGTTGTATTTTCCCACTTCGGGCTGCAGTGCGGGTACCATTCGCCACGGTTCGGAATCGGGGCCTTCGCTGGCGGCCATGATGCGTAGATTGCTCACGCCCAAGGCTTGCAATCGGTCCAACTCCTTGACTAGTCTAATTCGATATGGGTCGTTGCCTTCGATGCCCAAATTCATCCCTGCCCAGAAATTGGCCCCTATGTAATAATAAGGCTGCCCGTTTCTGGTTAGTTGGTTTTTCTCCACTTTCACAAAGTTATCCGTTACACTTTTTTCTAGTTGGGCAAAACCGATAATGGGTAATAACATCAATGGTATGTTTAATAATAGAAGATGAACGAAGAAGCGCTTTATGGACATCGTATTTTTTATTTAGAACTACGGTTAGTGGGTTTCGACTCTGGAGAGTCGAGTTACGTTTACCCCTACGAAATTGAGTTTCGACTCTGGAGAGTGGAGGTACTTTTTATGCAGCAACCGTGACACTACTCTCCGAGCTGTGCAATACGTAAACTCACATGACAAAATTCTGATTCGGTACTTGCGGTCAGTGTCCTAAATCTTTTTTCTCTGCTCTCTATTCCCGTTTCTGAACAACTACTTTCGACTAACAAATTAAAGCAATACGGATGACTCCGATTCAAATAGTATCCATTTTATTGTAGAATTACTCCCGCTATGCCTATTTTTGCCGAATTATCGGAAATTCCTACATGAGATTCATCAAAAAATACCTTTTTCTTTTACTTCTCACCGTTATTAGCGTTCATCTGTATGCGCAAAACGATGCCAATCCCTTCGAACTGAGCTATAGAATAGAAAAAAAAGCGACACCAACGACCGAAGATGAACTGGACACACGGCTTATCAAAACTGATAACCCATTCGATGTTGTGGACCAGCCAACCATAGCTGCGCTAACAACTCAATCAACTCAATCAACTACTTCGATAGAGCAACCAGCAACGGACGAACCAACTTCCAAAAACCACTTATTTTGGCTGCTGCTAATTCTGTTGGTCTTCTTTACTTCCATCATCAGTTTTTCAAGAAAAAAGATAGCGCAAAGCTATCAAGCATTTCTCAACGAGAACTTTTTGCGCCAACTCCATCGGGCCAATCAAGGCAAAGCCTCTCTAACTTATCTGTTATTGTATTTACTGTTTACTTTTAATGCGGGCATTTTTACTTTTCTGGTGGCCAAAGCGTACGATGTCCCTTTAGCGCCCAATTTTCAAACGCTATTGTTGATGGGATTGGGCGTCAGTTTAGTCTTTGCCTTGAAGCATTTATTACTCCGAATTGTCAGCTACATTTACCCCTTGAAAAAAGAACTACAACTGTACAGTTTCACCATAATGATATTCAGCATTGTCCTAGGAATTGCGCTGCTCCCCATTAATATTTTGGCCGCATTTGCGCCAGAATCTTTAGGAAAAGGTATTATTTGGCTGGGACTTGGAGCGATTCTTGCAATTTATTTGTTTCGTTCCCTAAGAGGTCTAGCCATTGGCAGTCGATACTTGATGTTGCACAAGTTTCATTTTTTATTGTATCTTTGCGCCGTTGAAATTCTACCTGTCGTTGTGCTAGTAAAAATCGTTTTATTGAGCACACAATAAGAGTAAAGGAAAGTTTAAAATTCGATACAATTTAAAACGGATTACCCCCAATTCGTCCACAAAACTGCGCTAAAAAGTAGCCTTAAATTTCCTTTGAACGCCTTCGAATCAGGAAGTCATTTTCCTTTTTTAAAAAGGTTAATTTCTAAATCTATGTTGGGAATGTCATCAAATAGTACCGCTCAAAAAGTAGAGCAATATAAGCCAGTCAAAAGTATCTTAATTTCGCAACCCGAACCGACTCGTTCTCCTTACTTTGAGTTGAAGGAAAAGTACGGTTTACAAATAGACTTCCGTCCTTTCATCCACGTTGAACCCGTCACTTCCAAAGAATTCCGAAAAGCTCGAATCCGTCCCGACGAGTTCTCTGCGGTCATTTTTACCAGCAAGAATTCTATTGACCACTTCTTCCGAATGTGTGAAGAGATGCGTATTCGAATGTCCGCAGAAACGAAGTACTTCTGCTTGTCTTCCGCTATTGCCAATTACTTACAAAAGTTCATCGTCTATCGAAAGCGAAAAGTCTTTACGGGAAAACGTACCATCCAAGACTTAAAAACTTACTTGCTGAAGCATAAGGCAAAGGAAAACTTCTTATTGCCCTGCTCAAACTTGGGAAGCAAAAAAGTATCTAGTTTTTTGGATGAACACGGCCTCAATTGGAAAGAAGCCATGATGTACCGAACGGTCAGTAGTGACTTATCCGATTTGAGCGACATTACCTACGACGTATTGGTGTTTTTCAGTCCTTTAGGCATTACCTCCTTGTACGAAAATTTTCCAGATTTCAAACAGAACGAGACTAGAATTGCGGTTTTCGGCAGCACAACGAGCAAGGCGGTCAAAGAAAGAGATTTAACGATTAATATTCACGCGCCCTCACCCGAAACACCTTCGATGACGATGGCGCTGGAAAAATATATTAAAGAAGCCAATAAGAATCTTTAGTGAATTGGTTATTCGTTATTTGTGATTTGTTATTCGTCGCTTGACGAAAACAAAGGCAAGTAAAATACCGTTCGAAAGTTCAAATTTGTCCTTGGTGCAGATTTGAACTTTTGTTTTTTCGGAACGACTTAGCACTGTCTTTTACCATAAAGCGCATACAGCTCATAGAGTCCACAAAGTTTTTCGAGCGGTAGCATTGACTCATTCCCCTTGACCCGTTATCCGTCTCGCCCTATTATAATACTATTTTTAGATTTGTAACCAACCAAACTGCGCTCAAAAACCTCCATGGACTTTGTGGACTTTGTATCTTTGTGGTAGAAATTCATTACAACGAGCAGTAAAGAAAACAGACC
This sequence comes from Bacteroidota bacterium, assembly GCA_039024375.1. Taxonomy (GTDB): domain Bacteria; phylum Bacteroidota; class Bacteroidia; order Chitinophagales; family Saprospiraceae; genus JAFMDF01. The sequence continues at coordinate 3,859 of JBCCQK010000309.1, read as the reverse complement.
ATCAATATGACCACTGACGACTACAAAAAAGTAGCTCCTACTCTACCGAAGGAACCCGGTGTCTATCGTTTTTTGGACAAAGACGGAACGATTCTGTACGTTGGAAAAGCCAAGAACTTAAAGAATCGCTTATCATCTTATTTTGGTAGTAAAAAACATCAGCAGAATAAAACGAGAGCCTTGGTCAAAAATGCCGACCGCTTCGAATATACGATGGTCGAAACGGAGCAGGATGCCCTGCTACTCGAAAATACGCTCATTAAAAAATACCAGCCTCGCTATAACGTGATGCTCAAAGACGGAAAATCCTACGCCTACATCTGCATCAAAAATGAGCGATTTCCAAGGGTCTTTTTCACAAGAAGAGTTATTCGAGATGGCTCTACTTATTTCGGCCCCTATACTTCCAAATACCGCATTAACATCATATTAGAACTCATCAAATCTTTATTCCCGCTTCGAACTTGTAATCTCCATCTATCCCAATCGAATATCGAGAAAAACAAATTCAAGGTCTGTTTGGAGTACCACATCAAAAACTGTATGGGCCCCTGCGAAGGCCACGAAGACGAAGCAACCTACAACGAAAAGGTAAATCAAGTAAAAAACATCTTGAAGGGAAATTTCGGTGCCGTCAAGCAGCACTTTAAAGCAGTCATGCAGCAGCACGCCGAAAATCTAGAGTTCGAAAAAGCCCAACAACTCAAAGAGAAGTTAACCGCCTTCGAAGATTATCAAGGAAAATCTACTGTCGTCAGCACTTCCATTCGAGACCTCGACGTATTTTACATCGCTACGGACGAAAAACGGGCTTACGTCAACTTTCTCAAAGTAGTCAACGGGGCCATTATGAACACCCATACTTTGGAGTTGATGAAAAATCTCGACGACGACGAGGAAAAACTCTTGGTCTATGCCATCGACGATTTACGGAAAAAATTTAACAGCATTACGAGAGAAGTCGTTCTGCCCTACGAAGTAAATTTACTGGAAGACGGCATTGACATCACCGTTCCTAAAATTGGCGACAAAAAGAAATTACTCGACCTCGCCGAAAAAAACGTTAAATACTTCTTGCTGCAACAACGCAAACAGGAAATTGCCAAAATCAAAAAAGAAACTTCCGCCGAACGTATCCTCAAGACCATGAAAGAGGACTTGCAAATGGACGAACTTCCCTACCACATCGAGTGTTTCGACAACTCTAATATGCAAGGGTCGTTCCCCGTTTCTTCCTGCGTCGTTTTTAAAAACGCCAAGCCTTCCAAAAAGGACTACCGGCACTTTAATATCAAAACCGTCGAAGGCCCCAACGATTTTGCCTCGATGGAAGAAGTCGTCTATCGACGATACAGCCGATTGGTCAAAGAAGAGAAACCGCTCCCCAATTTGGTCATTATCGACGGTGGAAAGGGACAACTGAGCGCCACTATGAAAATCATGCGTGCCTTGGGTTTGGAAAACAAAATTACCATCATCGGTATCGCGAAAAGGCTAGAAGAAATCTTCTTTCCCGACGACCCGATTCCCTTGTACATCAATAAAAAATCGGAAACCCTTAAAGTTATTCAACACGCCCGAAACGAAGCCCACCGCTTTGCCATCACGTTCCACCGCAATCAGCGTTCCCGCAATTTTACAACTACGGAACTGACGAATATTCCTGGCATTGGCGACAAAACTGCCCAAAAACTATTAAGTCATTTTGGGTCGGTAAAAAAATTAAAAGCGGCGTTAGAAACGGAGGTGATTGAAGTGGTAGGAAAATCGGCGGCGGGGAAGATTAAGGCGTATTTTGCGGAACAGCCAAATTAGCATTTACAACTTTTCTTTAATTCATACTCCATCAGCGTATGCCATTTTTTTCCCATTTCTTGTTCAATCAAACTAATTTTTCGAATAGTTAATTTTTTAGGCAGTTCATATTTTTGAATTTCTCGGAATAGGTCGTCCGTACAAGTCGAATTCCGAGGGTGCATCAGCGTAATATGCGCTTCGTGTGCTCGGGGTAATGAGTGTCCATCTTGCAAAATAATTTTTCTCAATTTACGGAATTGTTTTTCTCTATCTGCGATGGCTATAAACACGCCTTTTCCTTTGGAAAATCGCTTGACTTCATTGATTGAAAGCTCAAACGCATCCATTTCTAAGCGTTCTAAATTCCCTTGGATGCGTTCCAAGTCTTCAATTTCGTCCTCCCGACATAGGGTAATATGACTTTTGATTAATTCGTATTGCCGTGGGTTGAATCTTTTTCTTATCGACTCGATGACGGTAGATTCGGATTCTTCTAAGAATAGGGTGAGCTGTTTTCTTTTCATTTTTTTGAATTAGAAACGACGAAAAAATAAATTGGTCGTTTTTGTCTCGATTTAAAATCGGGACAAAAACTAGATAACCAAGTTATTTTTATTACTTTCCTTAGTAATGATTATCACTGCACATCTTTCAATAATTCGTTAATCGCCCGCTCCAACTGCTCATCCACCCCCTTATCCACCTGCCCCGGCCTATTCTTCACTTTAATCGTCGGCTCCGTCTGGTTATTCTCCATCCAATTACCATTGATGTCTTTGGCACTAACAGGAACAACGCCCCAAACGGAACCGTCGGGCAAGCGTTCCCAACCCGCAAAACTACATGTACCAGGGACGGGCATACCCACCGTTTTGCCAATTTTCAAATCGGTGTAGCCACAGGCAAAACAGTGACCGTCGGAATACATACTTTCGTTAAAAATGGCTAAAGTGGGTTTCGTCCAACGGGAAGTAGGTTCGCCGCCGACGACTTTGGCTTCCGTGGCGTAGCTAATGAAAGGAACGCCCGTGAAGAACATGGCGAGGTCCGCCACCAAGTCGCCACCACCGTTGAAGCGCGTATCGACGACGATGCCTTTTTTATCAAAATACTTGCCCATCATGTCTTGGTAAATACTGCGGTAGGGACCGTCACTCATGCCGGGGATATGCACGTAGCCCAATTGACCGTTGCTTTTCTCGGCGACTTCTTTTTCGTTCTTTTTAACCCATCTTTTATACAATAAACCAAACTCTTGTCGAAGCGTAATGGGCTTAACAGTGACCATTTCTCGCTTTTTGGTAGTTGGGTCAACTACTTCGAGTAAAGTAAATTTATCCGCTTTTCGGTTGAGGTATTTGGCGACGTCTTGATTTTCGTCGATGGTAACGCCATCAATTTTCTCGATAATCATGCCCGGTTTAACGTTAATATTAGACTTATCTAGCGGTCCACCTTGCAAAATCTCTTCGATTAAGATGCCGTCTCCTTCGTGGTCGTAATCCATAAAAATGCCCAGAGAAGCGGTAGCGTCAGCATTATCCACTTTGTTGCCGCCATAACGGGCACCCGCATGGGAAACGTTCAGTTCGCCCAGCATTTCTGACAGCATTTCGGTCAATTCGAACGAATTGCCGATATGGGGCAGATACTTTCGGTATTCGTTTTGCATTTGGTTCCAATCAATACCGTGGAAATCGGGGTGGTAAAAAATGGCGTTGGTTCGAATCCATACGTGGTCAAAAATCGCTTCCCGTTCGGCGTGGGCGTCAAATTCCATTTCGCCCTTAATTTTCACGGCCTCTTTTTTGCCCTTCTCGGGGTCAACTTTAGAAATTTTTCCATTGCTCAACAAAAATAGATTTTTGCGGTCTTTGTCCCATTCCAACCGACCGAACCGAGTGCCTAGTTTGAGCGCCATTTTAGTTTCTTTAGTACGTAAATTGTAACTACACAGGTATCTAAATAGCGACAATTTGAGCTAAATACTCTAAAATATTGAGTTTTCTCTTTCTCAAAGTATCGATAATGGAGCGCAAGACACAAAAGGTGTCCTGTCCAG
>JBCCQK010000308.1:0-9934 GCA_039024375.1 Bacteroidota bacterium | reverse complement strand
TCAACATCCATTTCCGATTTTAAGTAAAAAAATATCTTTCGCAACAAGAAACTGCCCCCCTACTTTTTTCCCAAAGTAGTTGTTGTTTCTCTGGTTGAGCATCTGCTCAAACACCGTTAAGATAAGATAGAGAAACGCAAAGCAACCCCAAGTTTTCGTTGACGAAAGAATATGAAAAAAAAGCTGTAGGAAAGGAAATTTACCTCGTCTGTAATTCTGCTTTTCCCTTTTACACACCAATCTAAACTGTTCCTTACACTTGGAGCATGCTATCGGAAATTCATTTCCCGACCACAAGAAGAAAGACTTGACAGAACATTCTTCGCAAAGAGTATCATTAAACAAAATAAGGCTAAAACACTATTGTACTTCCTTTGGCTGACCAGGCAATCTTTGAATAGAAATCAGTTAAACGAAGTACAGTGAAATTTAACAACTAACTTGTTCTATATTAAAATTGTAAACTATTAACTATCAATACTTTATAATTTTAAATTTTACATTTCTAATTTTAGATTTCACATAGGGAATACCTCCCTTTTAAACGCACTCGTCAGTCCGTTTAACAGTAGCCCCGTCGGGGAAATTTACAAAGAAGAGCGGTATTCCTTCTTATACACTATGCAACCACTATTTGTTATGAGCGCAAGCGACAGACATTGTACTACTGTGGCCTTTATTAGCCATTTTGGAAGCCAATCCAACAATTTGCTTCCAGCCATCCCCCATTTTGTCAAAGGACTGATTTTGACGCTCTTCGCCGTCTGTCTCCCGCTCTTTACTACCTTAGCTCAAACCCAAACGTTAACGATTCCCGTCAATAGTATTTTTTCTCCAAACACGTTAACCAACTGTGACACCATCGGCTTTATCAGTGACTCAACGACTCATTTATTATACGTTGACACCACCGCCCGTATGGACACGCTATCTATCTGTCCGCCAAGTCAAAATCAGCTCGTCGAAGTGCGCTTCACGGCTTTTGATTTAGCGGCGGGTGATAGTTTGTTCGCCTACGATGGTCAAGTCCCTTCCGATAGCACTTTAATTGGAAAAGCAAGTGGTACGGGCATTTCCGCCGCTTTTGGTGGCTGGGTCAAAGCCAACTGTTCGCCCGATTCTAACGCTACGGGTTGTCTTTCTTTTGTCTTTAAAACAAATGGTGATGGACTGGTCGGAAGCGGCTGGGCAGCAAAAGTGAATTGCCGAGAAAAAAATATTGCACTCCAAAGCCCCAACGTGACGGTGATGGGTAGTGGCTGTCAACCTGCGCACCGCATGGTAACCATTCCCGCCGCTTTGTTGACCTACGACTGCGATACCATCGTGAACGATACGACCTTCGTGAGAATCAGAAATTCTCAAGGTATTATTTGCAAAGATACCTGCCTTTCCCGACAACAGAATATGCAATTTACGGAAGCGTTTGCCTTTGGGCGTTATTCGGTGGAATATAAATGGAAATTAGATACAACCATTTCGCAGCAAGTTTTCTTCGGCGTACAACCGCCCGCCTTGGTCTGTAACGATACACTAAATATTGGTATGGGCGCTCATTGTAGCGTACAAATCAATCCTGATATTTTGCTGGAAAGTCCCTGCGATACTTTGCAAGACACCTTGTATTACGAAATTACAATTAGTGAAATCAACGGTTCGGGTAAAAAGCAGATTATCGCTAGTAACAATGGAAAATCGGGGAACTATCCAGTGATTACTAAAGAAATGGTCCAATTTTGCGGAGAAAATATCTATCGAGCCGAAATCAAGCGTCTGTACTACGATAGTTTGACCTTAAATATCTGTAATGACGGTCCGCAGAATAATGCCTGTTGGACGTACCTCCGCTTCGAAGATAAATCGGCGCCCCTATTCGAATTGCCCGTACAATGCGATACATTATACGTTTGCGATGTAGCAATGACGCCCGTTGCCCTTGGTCTGGACACACCTAAAGTCAAAGACAATTGTGATTCGGTCAGCGTTCGGTATATAGGAGCCGAAATGTTGAGTATTCCAACCGATTGCGATACCATTCAACGCTATTTGATTGTGTGGGAAGCGACGGACGAATGTGGAAATGTGGAACGTCGAAAAGACACCGTTAAAATTTTCCGACCGGGCGTTGATAAAATCGTCAAAGCGCCGACCGCTATTCTAAGTTGTGGAGAAGACGACTCAACGGCCATCAATGATTTACAGCGATTGGGCGTACCGGGTTTAAAAATTGGATTTAAGAAAAATGGTGTGTTCGTGGCAACCGACACCATTCCTCTTACCCAGAATGCGCGCATCTGTAATTATGCTTTGGAAAAAAGAGATGTCAAAATTTCGGTCGAATGTAATACTAAATACTATCGCTATTGGCATCTACTAGATTGGTGTAGCCAGTCCACCGTTGCCGCTACCATTGATACCCAGTTAATCGAATTTCGAGATACCTTAGCACCCGTACTAGATTGCAAAGGGTTTACGACCTTAGCTACTGCCGAAAAAGTTAATCTGCCGAGTAATACTTGCCAGCTAAACGTCAGCTTTCCTCTGCCAACGGCAAAAGATAAATGCGTGGCGAATCCAACGGTCGAAGAATTTACTGTGGACGTGCTAGAAAGTGGTGAATGGTGGCCGATGGCCAAAAATTTATCGGCAGCAGGAGCTTTAGAATGTGATACGTTCCGAGTTGGCTACCGTGCCTTCGATGATTGTCATAGCCTTTTGAAAGACACAACGAAACAACAAGGTGCAGATACGTGCTATCGTTACTTCATCCTTCGAGATGTGACCGCCCCGACGGCTATCTGTACCGACGAGTTAAACGTTTCCGTATCGAGAGGTGTCACCTATATCCACGCCGACGCCATCGACGGCGGCAGTTGGGATATGTGTGAAATTGATACGATTCTAGCCCGAAGAACAGTTTGCAACGACGTAGCTGTTTATAAAGGCGATACGAGTTTTTTAGTTTTCAACAAATTGGGCAATCGCATTAGTCCTATTGGTTGGAGCGACACCTTGGGTTTTGAATGCTGCGACGTACACCATCCCGTCATCGTAGAACTATTGGTGATTGATAAAAAAGGCAATTATAATACCTGCTGGATGAATGTTAAAGTGGAAGATAAAATCATTCCTATTTGCCAGCCCTTACCCGCCGATACTGCCTTTTGCGACGAATTTGATTCGTTCTCCTTGGGCGCCGAAACGGATTTGAATAGTAACAACGCATTCGATGATGACGAATGGCTACCATTAGTGGGCGACTTAGCCATGTTTTACAACCAGCGATTTGGCGACCCCGCTACCGTTTGTGCGGACAACTTGGACTGCAACGCTTTGATGATGGAGCAAGAATACCAATTGCACCGACAAAACTGTGGGGAAATGACCATTCGTAGGAGGTATCGAGTCATTGATTACGATAAAAATCAATCCGTTTGGGAAACGCAAAACATTGACGTTATCTATCGTCCCAATTGGAAATTGACTTTTCCCGCCGACCAAGAAGGCGACTGCGACTCTAGATTAACTCTTCCAACGGTATCGCCCATTGAAAATGGCAATTGCGACCAGTTGAGTTGGGAGTACGAAGACGAAGTATTTGAATCCGCAACGGATGTTTTTACAAAAGTACTACGAACTCATTCTATCATCAATTGGTGTACGTACGAACCAGGAATGCCGCCACTAGTTATTGACCGCCCCGAGAATGTCCAAAAACTAGTCAAATCTCCCTTTACAATTATAAGCGATAGTATTACCAATGCAGGCTTTATCCAATATACCCAAGTGCTGCACGTAGTGGACGAAGAAGCACCGTTTCTAATAATGGGTAAAATAGATACCATTGTGCTGGGCAAAGGGGATGCCGCCCCCACTGGCGAAGAAGACCAAACGCTGGGCGCCTTCCCCTACGAATGTGATGCCATTCGGATTTTTCAAGTATTTGCTCGAGACTGCAACGAAGCGATTTCCGAAAATCTACAATACGAATGGCAGTTCCTACTCGACGGCGCCATGATGGCGGAAGGTGTCGGCGATACCTTTAGCCAAGTGGTTTATCCTGGTCCCGAATATGAAGTGAAGTGGTTGGTTACCGACGTATTTGCGAACACATCACTAATTGTCAAAACCTACCACTTTGCGGATGGCATAAAACCAACACCTTACTGTTTGAGTAGTCTTGCGAGTGAGTTCACCCCGGGCAATCGTTTCGTCCATTTGGACGCCGACATGTTCGACCGAGGCAGCTACGATAACTGTACCGACCAAACCAATTTAGAAAAAAGATTGTGGCACCCCGTTTTGGATGTTCCAAGACCAACGACAACTGAAGAAGTGTTAGCATTACCGTCGTACTTAGAGTTAGGCTGCTTGTTTCTCGGCACTCAGCGGATTTCCTTCTACGTAGTGGACGAAGCGGGCAATTTCGATTATTGTAATACCCAAGCGATAATTCAAAACAATATGCTGGCTTGTTCTCGAAGAAGCGTAGCGGGCGTCATCATGGACCCAGAGGGTAGCCCCATCGAAGAAGTCAAAATTGCCGTGGAGAGCATTGAAGCCAATCTCTCTGTTATGTCAGACATTAATGGGGACTTCGAGTTTACGATGCCCGAAGGTGCTGAATATACGATTCGCCCCATTAAAAACGACGACCCGTTAAATGGCGTTAGCACCTACGATTTAGTCCTAATTAGTCAACATATTTTAGGCATCAAAGAATTTGATTCCCCTTACAAATACCTCGCCGCCGATGTCAACAAATCGGGCTCCGTTACTGCTTTTGACATCGTGCAAATTCGACAACTGATACTCAATATCGTGCCCGAATTCCCAAATAATACGAGTTGGCGCTTCGTCGATATGGATTATGATTTTTCCAGTAATGAGGCGGCGATGCAACTCGAACCAATACACGAAGAAAAAACTATCCGTCATTTATCCGGCGACCGATTAGGTACGGACTTCCTTGGCGTCAAAATTGGTGACATCAACGGAAGTGCCCTACCTAACCGTTCCGCACGGGCGGGCAAACGGAGTGATGGACCTGCTTTTACCTTTAAGGTGGACAATCAATTTTTAGAGAAAGGGAAAATTTATACCGTTCCATTTACCGCCAACAACTTTGCAGACATTAGCGGCTACCAATTTACCCTACAATTTGACTATTTAAACTTATTACATATCGAAGGAGGTGTTGCAAAATTGGAGCACTTTGGTCGCACATTCGAAGACCAAGGAAAACTCACAACGAGCTGGCACTCTTTACAATCCCGTGAAATTTCTACCTCTTTGTTTACCTTGACCTTTCAAGCAACAAAAGAGGGCTACTTACATGAGTTGCTGAAAATCACCTCCGAACACACCCCCGCCGAGGCTTATGGCTTCGGTGGGACTTTTTTCGACGTGTCTCTCGATTTCGCCGAAACTAACCCTACGCCGTTCGCATTATACCAAAACCAACCCAATCCTTTTAGCAAACAAACAAGCATTGATTTCGACTTGCCACAACGAGGAAATGTGGTTTTTCAACTGGTCAACGCACAGGGCAAAGTGGTTGAAAAACTAGAAGGAACTTATCCGAAAGGACTCAATACCCTCCAACTAGATTTGAATACTATTGCGGAAGGAACGTACTATTATCAATTAGCTACCCCTTTTGGAGTGGCGACCAAAAAACTAACCAAAGTGCAATAGATGACAGGGCATCAGATAAGCCTGTACGTTTACTAAACTTTGGAAGTTTAGTAAACGTTTGCTCCCAATAAGCATTACACTACCCAATAGATTACCCGACTAGAAGATTAAGATTAGTTTTTTAAAGTTGACGCCGATGGTAAAAGCTGTAGAGATACTGGGAAATGTAAAATAGTCAATTCGAAACCTTAAAATGAATTGAGAAGCATTTTGAGAAATAGGAAGGACATTTATTTTATCTTTTTTAAGACACTAGAAACATCTAAAAATTAGCGGGAAGCACTTCTTGAGAAAAAGTTAGCTTCCTGTTTCAACTTATCGGTTTCGACTCATAGCCAAGCATTACGCTTGGCTATTTTTTTTTGAAAAGCAAATGAAAGCATCTAACTTGCTCCTAAATCTTTTGAGGTATCATGTTTCAATATTCAAAATTTTGGCTTTTACTGAGTTTCCTTTGCATTTGGACCATTGCGTCAACAGCACAAAAAGAAAAGGACTATTCTGATGCCTTTCAGAAAACACTAGGTGGGCAAAGAGAATATGCTGTCACTTCTGGCTACGTGGACTTATTGACTGAAACCCACGCCATCGAAGTCGAATACGCCAACAAATGGAAGCAGGCCATCGGTCAGGCCCTTTGGTATGGCCAACAAACCCTCAAGAAGCCAGGAATTATTTTGATACTGCGAACCAAAAGTGACTACAAATATTTTATTCAACTGAATACTGCCTTGGAATATGGGGGGCTTACTGATAAAATTAAAGTCTGGCTCTACCCTAACGACTTTCCCAATCTTACTGTTTCTAATTCTCCTAATTCCTCGCTAACTAGAAAATCATTTAATCCCCCAAACAAAGGGAATAAAATTGTTCCAGCTACTTCTTCTTTTTGGCTAACCAAATCTAGTGGAATTCGGCATAACGCAAGTTGTCGATATTACAAAAATACGAGAGGTAGAAGCTGTCAAAATGATGAAGGCCGCGCCTGTAAAAAATGTGGTGGCTGATTGCTAGTTGATGTTTAATTAATTTAAGTTGCAGACTACAATATAACTCCTAAGCAGGCGATACTTTGCCAGTATCTTCTGCTTTTCAATAGGATAAAAGAAAGATATGCTGACAAAGCATCGCTTTCTAGCACTTATACACAACTTTAGTTACTGATAAAATACCTTCCGAATCCCAATAAACACAAAAATTAGCAGCGAATAAACCGTAAAAAAAGGAATGATGTATTCAATTTGGTTGAAAACCAATAAGATACCAATGACCAATAATTGAAAGCCCAACCCAAAAGTAGAGATAGTCGTCATTAGCCAACTGGGAATACCGCTCGATTTGGAGGCAGAACGGTCTAAGGCGTAAATAATACGGTCAAAAACACCATACAAGGCTAAATAGGTGCGGTACAGAAAAGTGACCGTTCGCTGACTCTCTCCTTTCATCGCAACGGGCGTTTGCGTTTCAAAGACTCGACTAGTCGTATCTCCATTGAATATATTCCGTAAAATGACGTAGTAATAGTTGTATAGGGTTCCCTGTAATTGCAGACCAAAAAAAGCGAGTAATGTGTAAAAAACAGACCCGTTAGTCATGTAGCCAATAGTCCCTAAAATCATAAAATTAAGCAAGATATCAAACACCGAATCAAGATACCGTCCAGTGTAAGATGGGGTATTTCGAATGCGCGCCAATTCCCCATCCGCTGCATCTAAGATAGATTTGAACACAAATAAAAAAGCAGCTAATAGATAATAGTGGTGATACATCGCTACGATTCCCAAAATACCTGTGAGCATGAAACAAAGTGTAACGTGTATGGGCGTGAAAGCGGTTTCCTTAAGTGAAAAAGCGATATATCTGGCAACAGGTCTTCCATAATCGGATAAATCAAGGAAACTGTGTTTTTCTGGTAATTTTGACATTCTTTAGTTTTTGAGAGCTTCTGATACGCCAATATAGGGCAATTTGTAAAAATTCTTTTTACTACTCTCTCATTTGGTAAAAGTAAAATTACAATTAATTAACGTTTAATTCACACCAATAATACATTTATACTTCCAGATAACCAAGCATTCGGGGTATCCAATCTTGATAACGAGTAAACCATAACTTAGCCATCTCTTAGCGCTTATTGAAAGCAAATTTTTTTTATTCTGGTTGTCAAAACAATAAACTTTTTGTAAATTTACAGAGTAAAAATAAACAAAAAAGTGATACTCTATGATGACCAATCCCTCCAATAAGTCTAGCCGAGCAGTCGTAAAAAAAGCTGATTTTGAAAACCTCTCAACGGCGGGACAATACTATGCATTGATTATTGGAGTGGCAGAGTATAAATACCACAACTCACTAACCTTCCCCGTTAAAGATGCACGTCGGTTTGAGCGGACATTGACCAACTATTATCGCTTTCCCTCCAAAAACATTCATTTCCTAGAAAACCCCAATCGCTCGGATATTTTAGACGCTTTGGATACGCTCGAGACTATTTTACAGCCCAACGATAGTTTACTGATTTTTTATGCGGGTCATGGTTATTGGGACGAACGACGCAATCGAGGTTTTTGGTTGCCCAAAGACGCACGGATTCGGGCGAGGTCGGCGTGGATTTCCAACGCTACGTTGCAAGACTATCTAATGGCCTACGTTTGCCAACATGTGCTAGTGATTTCAGATTCTTGCTTTAGTGGGGCACTGTTGATGAATCGCAGTGCCATGGAAGAGGCGAGTAAGGACATTCAAGTATTATTTGGGTCCAAAAGCAGAAGGGCCATTACCAGCGGCGTCAAAGAAGAAGTGCCCGACCGCTCCGTTTTCTTCAAAGAATTGGTTACTTTTTTGAGAAAAAATCAACGGCCTTTTTTATCCGCTGCCGAATTGTACGCTGCTATCCGCAACAAAGTAATTGCCAGCAGCTCCCTGAATCAAAAACCCCAATTTGGCGTCATCGACCAAACGGGAGATGAAGGCGGTGATTTTATTTTTATTCGAAAAAGCCAATTAACACAACTCACTATCCAAAAAGCCAGCCCCTTCGATACCTTAATGGCGGATGAGCGCATCAAGACTCGCTTGACCGCTCTACGAAAACAGTTAGACCGTGACATTCCCGCCAAGACCTTAACGGGAAATTTATTGGTGGCGAGTTGGAACATTCACAAATTGGGCGACACCAAAAATGACCGATTGGAGGAATCCATTGCCTACATCGCTACCATTATTAGTCGTTTTGACGTAGTGGCCATTCAAGAAATTTACGGCAATTTCAAAGTCCTCGATGACATCAGCTTCTATCTCGGCGAACATTGGGACTACGTTTTCAGTGATACGTCTATCGGCTTGGGTGGGACGGATTATCGCTTGGGCTATTTTTTTGACAAAAGAAAAGTCGTACAAGGTGGCATGACGAGCGATTTGATTCTACCTTCCATTCAATCGCACGACGAGAACGGTCATTTTGTTTTCAAACCCGCCGTCCAGTTGTTGCGGCCGCCGTTCAATTGCGGATTTAAACTAGAAAATAGCCGTTTTATTCTCTGTAATATTCACCTCGTTTTTGGCAATCGACAAACCAAAGCAGAACGATTGACCGAACTACAAAACGTCCTCAATTTTTGGAAAAGGCGTACGAGTATCAATACCGTGTGGTCTAAAAATGTCATTCTTTTGGGAAATCTTCAAACCGCCAAACTAAGTGCTAAGGAATTACACATGGTTAAAGAAAGCGTTTTTACCCAAATTGATGCGCTGAAGATTCCCAGTAATTATTCCAAAACTCGTCACTACAATCAAATGGCGTTTCATTTGATGGAAGATGGGTTGCAACTGCCCGTTCGAGGCGGCGCTTTTGATTTCTTCGAATCCGTTTTTCGAGTAGAGGATATAGAAGCATATAAAGATAAAATTGATAGTATGCGTTTCACGGATATGAACGGTATTACTCGGACTTTCACCAGCGCCGCTTTTTTCTACAAAACCTTTTGGCGGATGTCGCAGATGTCGAATAATTTACCGCTGTGGTCGGAGATAAAGGTAGCATATAATGAGTAGGAAGAAGATGCCTATTTAACTCAAGTTGCGGCCTGTAATTTATGCTACGTAAGCAGGCGATACTTTGCCAGTCTATTGACACCCCACATCTTTTTAGAGATGAAAAGGTGCATCGCACCGGTAACATTTGTATCGAAAGTTGGTCAAAATGCTTCAAAGGTGCAGCGCACCGACCACATTTGTT
>JBCCQK010000307.1:0-10032 GCA_039024375.1 Bacteroidota bacterium | reverse complement strand
TGCAGCGCACCGACCACATTATAAGCTAGATAATTTTTACAAGAAAAACCTTGCAAGTTTTATGAGAAACCCCTTTTATTGAAAGGTTATCATTCCTCCAACAAATCGGGGCGACGTTCCTTAGTCCGCTGAAAAGACTGCGCTTCTCGCCATTCGTCAATTTTTTTGCTATGACCACTCAATAGTACATCGGGGACTTTCTGACCCCTAAAATCGGCGGGTCGGGTGTAAACGGGCGGTGCCAATAAGTCATCTTGAAAAGAATCAAAAAGGGCCGAGGTTTCGTCGTTCAAAACACCAGGAATCAATCGGCCGATGGAATCCACCAATACGGCGGCGGGCAACTCGCCGCCCGATAGCACAAAGTCGCCGATAGAAATGTCCATCGTGATGTACTTTTCCCTAATCCGTTCATCTACCCCTTTATAATGACCGCATAGTAACAGTAGATTGTTTTCTAAAGAAAGTCGGTTAGAAATAGATTGGGTAAGTCGTTGACCATCAGGTGTTAAGTAAATAATTTCCTCGTAGGTGCGTTCGGCTATCAATTGGTCGAAGCAGTTGGCAATGGGTTCGCACATCATCACCATCCCCGCACCACCGCCGTATTGGTAGTCGTCCACCTGTCGATTTTTGCCTAACCCAAAAGCCCTTAAATCGTGAATGACTATTTCCAAAAGGCCTTTTTCCTGCGCCCGCTTCATGATGGAGTGGTCAAGAGGGCTTTTCAGTAAATCGGGTTGAACCGACACAATATCTATGCGCATTTACCTACTTTTGTTGATTTACCGCCAAATGTACTACGGACAAATAACCAATATCAAATAACAAATAACGACCTATTGCAACAAATCCAACATTATTTGGACGTTCACATTCACCCCCGTTTCAATGGATAAAGACGGGTCGGGGTGGTAGAAAGGGGAATGTAAGCCAGGCAAATCGAGGCCCGATTCTATTCGTTCTTTGGGAACGCTTCCCAACCAATACATAACGGATGGAACTTTGTGTTCCGTTAGTCCATACATCGCATAATCTTCGGCCACCATTTGTGGTTCAGCGTACAGGATATTTGTTTTGCCAACGTATTTGGCGGCTGAGGTCTTTACATTGGCCACCATTTCGGGCTGGTTGTAGTTAGCGGGAGTGAAATTTTCTGGAGTAGTTACCTTGGGCATTTTATCCTTAGGCAAACCCGCCGCGATGGCAATCCCTTTCGAAATTTCACGAATCCTTCGATGCACCAATTGACGCACCTCTTCTTTGTAAGTTCTCACGGTTAGTTGTAAGGTAACTTTATCAGAAATAATGTTGTGTTTCGTTCCGCCTTTGATGGCGCCAACTGTAATCACCGCATCTTCGATAGGCTTCAAGGAACGGCTAACGATGGTCTGCAAATCCATCACTATCATGCTAGCAATAATCACGGGGTCAATGGACATGTGAGGAGAAGCACCGTGCGCCCCGACCCCAAATATTTCAATATCAACGGATTCGGCATTCGCCATCGTATAACCTTCACTAATACCAATCTGTCCGGCGGGAATGGTTGGGCTGACGTGTAAAGCCACGGCGTAGTTCGGGACCCCAAATTTTTCGTACAAGCCGTTTTCGAGCATTAATCTCGCTCCCGCACCAATCTCTTCCGCAGGTTGCCCGATGAACATCAAGGTCCCTTTCCATTGGTCTTTCATTTTGACCATTGTTCGGGCCGTTCCGACCCAAGTAGTCATGTGAACATCGTGGCCACAGGAGTGCATAACGCCCGTGGTCGAACCGTTGTAGTCAATCGTTTTGGTGCTAGCGTAGGGTAATTCCGTTTTTTCGGGCATGGGCAATGCATCCATATCCGTTCGATACAAAATAGTTGGTCCCTCCCCATTTTTTAAAATTCCCACTACGCCGTAGCCCCCAAAATTTTCGGTGACTTCGAATCCGATTTGCCGCAGTTCTTTGGCCAAGCTAGCAGCGGTTTCTTTTTCCCGAAGTGAAATTTCGGGATTTTGATGCTTGTGTTTATAAAAATCCACTAAATACGGTAAATCAGCCTTCACTATCTCCGTTTGCTCAAGCGGTGGGTCGTTGGTGGGATTATCAAAGGCCATAAAGGAAAAAAGACACAGGAAAAGAAAAGTATATCTCATGGTTGTAGAGTATTGGTTAGATTTTGTTGAATGTACAGTTTACACTTCGAGACAAAGTAAGTAAAAATAAAAATTAAAAACAAAAAAGTCATTTTTTACATTAGCAACTCTGTAAATTTGCCCTTTTCGCACAACACAATTTCCACTTGGTAGAAAAAATCGACATTGCTCAATTTTTGAAAAACGGTAAAAAAATACCACTTTTTGATGTTCGGACGCCCGCCGAATTTGCGAAAGGTCACATTCCTAACGCCAACAACTTAGCATTGTTTTCTGACGAAGAAAGAGCCGTAGTAGGAACGCTTTACAAGAAAGTTAATCCCCATCAAGCAATGCTCAAAGGTCTAGAATTTGTGGGACCAAAAATGCGATTTTTGGTCGAAGAAGTAGAGAAAATTAGCAAAAATAAAACGGTCGCTGTTCATTGTTGGCGAGGTGGCAAACGCAGTGGAAGCGTTGCTTGGCTGCTCGGTATGGCGGGGTTTGAGGTGAAAACAATAGTTGGTGGTTACAAAGCTTATCGCACTTATGTACTAGAACAGTTGGCCATTCGAAAGGCAAAATTGTTAGTTTTGGGTGGAAAAACGGGTTGTGGAAAGACCAAAATTTTGCACCAACTCAGAGCGAAGGGAGAACAGGTGATAGATTTAGAAGGTTTGGCTAATCACAAAGGGTCCGCTTTTGGTTTCATCGGTGAAGCAAAAGCGCCATCGGTGGAACAGTTTGAAAATAATCTTTTTGAGCAATTTTCTGCACTGGACTTATCCAAAAGGATTTGGGTAGAAAACGAAAGTAAACGCATCGGCTACGTCTTGATTCCCGAAGGATTCTGGCGGCAAATGAAAGCGGCTCCGCTTGTTAACATGGAGTTACCTTTTGAGGAACGACTAAACGTCTCTTTGGAAAATTATACGACCCAAGAACGAGCGGAGTTGGAAAAGGCTTTTTACAATATCCGAAAACGATTGGGGGGCGAAAATTACCAAAAAGCACTTGAATTTCTAGCGGCCGATAATTTAAAATCGGCGGCCGCCATTGCTCTAAGATATTACGATAAGCAGTATCAATATATGTTAGAAAAAAATGAGTCACCTAGGATTGAACGACTTAATTTTGAAAAAGATGAGCCGTCCGAAACGGCGAAGCAATTGATTGATTTTGCGAATCAAAAGGCTTTTTTTTAAACCAATTCACTGCTTCCATTTATGCTACATCGGAGAACTTTTTTAAAGCATACTACTTTCGCCGCCGCTGCGCTTCCGTTAACTGGACTATCAGCTTGTACAGAGACCAATAAATCGACTTCCGTAATGAATCAACAAGAAAAAATTCCATCGTTGAAAATTTCTCTGGCCCACTGGTCTTTGCATCGAGAAATTGAAAGTGGAGTGCTCGACCCAGTTGACTTTGCCCGAGTGGCGAAAGAGCGTTTTCAAATTGAGGCAGTAGAATACGTCAACGGTTTTTATCAAAAAGACCCCACCAACGAAAAGTTTTGGTTGGAAATGCTACGAAAATCTCAAGAGGTCGGTGTGAAAAACTTGTTGATAATGGTGGATGAAGAAGGAGATTTAGGGCAATCCAATGCTAATAAACGGCAAAAAGCAGTCGAAAATCACTACAAATGGGTGAACGCCGCCAAAATTTTGGACTGTCATTCGATTCGAGTTAATGCCTTTGGAGATGGAGAAAGAGCAGCACTGCACGACGCATTGGTTGATGGCATTGGGCAATTATGCGATTACGCCGCCAAAGAGAATATTGATGTGTTAATTGAAAATCACGGTTTGTTGAGTTCGGATGCTTCTTTTATCATCAATGTTATCCAAGCCGCTAACCGACCTAATTTAGGCACTTTACCCGACTTTGGAAATTGGTGTTTGGCAAAAAAATGGGGGAGTACGCAGCACAATCGCTGTGAGGAGGTGTACGACCGATATCGAGGAGTCGCTGAATTTTTGCCCTACGCCAAAGGGTACAGTGCTAAGTCCTATGCGTTTGACGAGAACGGAAACGAAACGATTATTGATTATCGGAAAATGTTGCAAATGGCTAAGGATGGTGGATATGACGGATATATTGGAATTGAATTCGAAGGAGAGAATATGGAGGAAACGACTGGAATTAAAGCGACTAAAGCCTTGATTGAAAGGGTTTGGAAAGAAATCTATAAGTGAAGAAAGATAAATAAGTTGTGTCCGTTTTAAATCTAAAATTGAAAATTACAAACCCGCCAGACTGCTGTGCGGGCTGGTCTAAAATTTAAAAGTTAGCTACTGTATAAAGACCAACTTATAGGTCAAAAATCCAGTTGTTTAGACACTTTGAAATTTTGAATTTAAAAATCATTGTGGCACAATTTGTTTCATAGCTTTCACTAATCAGAAAAAAAAATAATAATCTTGACAGAAAACTATCATCTGACTGAGTACTCTCACGGTGCAGGTTGCGGTTGTAAAATTGCGCCGGCAGTACTGGATACTATTTTAAAAAAATCAAGTGCAGCGACCTCTTTTCCCAACCTCATTGTGGGGAACGAAGAACGGGACGATGCCGCCGTTGTGGATTTAGGGGACGGAACGGGCATTGTTAGCACCACCGATTTTTTTATGCCCATCGTGGATGACGCCGAAGATTTCGGTCGCATTGCCTCGGTCAATGCCATCAGCGACATTTACGCAATGGGAGGACAGCCGCTAGTGGCCATCGCTGTTTTAGGATGGCCGATTGATAAAATTCCCGCCGAAGTGGCCAATCGAGTGATTGAAGGTGGCCGAAAAGCCTGCTTGGACGCTGGAATTGCGTTGGCGGGAGGGCACAGTATCGATAGCCCTGAACCCATCTTTGGTTTGGCTGTAACGGGTAGAGTACCGCTAAAACATTTGAAAAAGAATGGTGGCGCTACTGAAACCTGTCAACTATTTTTGACCAAACCACTTGGCGTAGGTATTCTTTCGACGGCTCAAAAGAAGAAAAAATTGCGACCTGCCGACCAGTTCATTGCGCGGGATAGTATGGTGCAACTTAATAAAATCGGTGCAGTCTTTTCGACACTTCCTTACGTGAAAGCAATGACGGACGTAACGGGATTTGGTTTATTGGGACACTTGTCGGAAATGTGCGAAGCGAGCAATTTGACCGCTACCATTCAATTGGAAAAAGTACCTTTGTTGGGAAAGGAAGTGATTAACTATTATCTGCAAGAAGATTGTGTTCCCGGAGGTACGAAACGAAATTGGGCCAGTTATGGTCACAAAATTGGAGATTTAACGGATTACCAACGAAATATCCTTTGCGACCCACAGACGAGTGGGGGACTTTTAGTAGCGGTAGAAGAAGAAAAGGTCAATGATTTTCTTAAAGTTGCTAAAGAAAATGACTTAGATTTGCAGACATTAGGATATTTTACAAAACGGGGTGAAAAATTAGTGGAAGTTCAGTAATCGCTCCAAAATTTACCATTTGAAATATTTATCAATATCACCATTTACCATTTAGAAAGGATGAAATTAATCGACGGAAAAGCGTTAGCCAATACCATTAAAGGAGAAATTGCCGAAGCGGTAGCCGCCCAAAAAGCGGTTGGTGGAAAAACACCCCATTTGGCGGCTGTTTTGGTGGGGGATGACCCTGCAAGTGCGGTTTACGTGCGCAATAAAGTGAAGGCTTGTGAAAAAGTAGGTTTCAAATCGACTCTAATTCGAAAAGATGCGGAGACATCCGAAGCAGAAGTTTTAGCCGTCGTGGAACAATTAAATAACGACCCCGACGTGGACGGTTTTATTGTGCAGTTGCCATTACCCAAACATATCAACGAAGAAAAAGTCAACTTAGCGATTGACCCCAAAAAGGACGTAGATGGATTCCACCCGATGAATGTGGGACGTATGACGCTAGGCTTACCTAGTTATTTGCCCGCCACCCCTTTTGGCATTATGCAGATGTTAGACCGCTACGATATTGAAACCTCGGGTAAGCACTGTGTAATTATTGGGCGAAGCAATATTGTAGGAACACCCATGAGTATTTTACTATCCAGAAAAGCGAAAGTGGGTAACTGTACGGTGACACTGACCCATAGTCGAACAAAAGACTTAAAGGCCGAAACGTTGCGGGCGGACATCATCATTGCAGCGATTGGTCGGCCCGATTATTTGACGGCCGATATGGTGAAGGAAGGCGTGGTGGTCATCGACGTGGGGATAAATCGAGTGGACGATGCGAGTCGAAAGCGAGGATACCGCTTGGTGGGAGATGCCGATTTTGACGGAATTTCTTCGAAGTCAAGTTACATCACTCCCGTTCCTGGAGGGGTTGGCCCGATGACCATTACTTCTCTGTTGATGAATACGTTGAAGGCTTCGAATAAGGAGATATATGGGTAGTTTTTCCAATCCATTTCGTTAGGAATTAACGAACAGTGGCGTTTAGTAATAGGTCGAAACTTTCTTGAATAAGTCTAATAAATCAAAAATCATAGTTCAAAAATCATATATCTCAAATCCACTACACAGATTTTAGATAGATGATTTTTGATTTTAGAACTTCGATTTGCCAAATGTCATTAACCAACAACAATTTATCTTAACTGCGCACCCCATCCTGCTCAATATAGTAGCCCTTAATCAACTCGTCCAAAGTAGCAGGACGAATAGCTAACACGACCCCTTTAAAGTGCAAATATTTGTCCACCATGGCATGATTAAAATCAACTTCAATGTAGTCGGGTTGAACGTCAATTATTTTGCCATTGTGCCGCAAACCACCGTCGTCGGTGACGTTTACTAAGTTGCCGACTTCGATATAATCATCGGGTACATTACTGGCTCTTTTAAAATCTTCGACGTCCAATTTTAAAACATTTAAGGCGTTTTTCTTACCGTATGCTTCCTCTGGACTCAGTACAAATTCAAATCTATCATCCATCTTTAGACCGTATAGATGGTCTTCAAAGCGCTGCAGTAACTTACCTGTTCCGAATAAAAAGATAAATGGGTAGCGAGCGTCCATTCTTTCCAATAAAGTACCACTAGCATCTCCATCTCGAAGTTCGTAGCTAAGGGTAACAACCGTTTGTTCTTCTATAATTAGACTCATGTCACTGTTAAATAAATGATGAATGATTGTAGTAGGTAAAAATTTACAGGCATCTGTATGGTAGAATAATCAAATCATTCCCGAAGTCATTTTGGATTTTGTTACACTCAACATTTATCACTCATTGACCATCCCATACGGGCCAACTACTCATCATGGTTGGAGGCCACGTTATTAAAACAAGAATTGTGGGATTTGGTTGGTAATATCTGGTGTTTTGCTGCTTTTTATGGGAAATACCATTTTTGGCACAAACTTGGTTACTTTGTTATTTAATAAAATCATATTTGTTTAAAAGTGATTTTGTCCTCTCAAAGGAATTCATGTAAACTCATCCTTTCTAGAGACGTGTTAAAAACCTATTCACATCTGCTTTCTTACCGTATCCTAAGTTTGTAAAATGAAGTAAAGGCTAAACTTTACCCAGACGGCGTAAAATCTGTTTTGGTTCGTTGGCAGTTTTTGTATTTCATCGGGGTGTTGGCTTCAGTCAACAGCTTAACCTGTTGAAAATCAGTAGCTAATGTTGATTTTTATCTTTAGTTACATAGAATTTGTCAAGGACTCGCTGTTTTGCTGCTTGATTTTCAAGTAGTTGAAAGAATCAAAATTACCCTCTAAAATGATTGGAACACTACGAAGGATTACTGGATTTGCTAGATTCTTATGTCCGCACCCTTTTAATTTACGCCCCTTTTTTGCCCCTCCTATGCAAAAACTAACCTCCCTGTTGACCTATCGGTCACTGATTAAGCACTTTCTTTTGTTAGCTTTATTGCTTAATGTATCTCTACTAACTACGCAACGTTTAGAGGCGCAATGTACGCCAAACATTTTGGTAGAGGGAAATAGAATGACTTTTTGTACCACCGAAAATACTGATTTCGAATTAAGAGTGGAGGAAGATTCGGTGGAGGGTACTTTTTCCGGAAGTGGGGTAACAGATTCGAATTTAAACGATAGTCTAGCTATTTTTAATCCAATGGTAGCGGGCGTTGGAAATCATCGCATCCTCTATACGGTAACGGGGACTGGGTCGTCTTGTATTGCGGGAGAACGCGATACCATTTTTTTAATGGTCAGCGAGCCACCCATGGCGGGTGCGGATAGCATCGCCAGTATTTGTCAAGACGGCTTTTCTACCATCGAATTGTTCGTAAGTGTAGGAATGACTGCGGGGCCGCCGCAAACGATTGGTACTTGGCCTACTGCTCACGGTGTTTCGCCCGTAGGATATTTGGGTGAATTATCCGCTGTGGACATCACTACATTAGGACCCGGGACGTTCGAATTTTTGTACGTAGTAGAAGGAATGGGGACTTGTATTAATGATACTTCGCGTGTTAGTCTGACGGTTAATCCGCTGCCCATGCCTACTTCGGTGGATACAATAGCCGCAGTTTGTGATGGGCAAACGGCATCGGTTACTATTAACGGTCTAATGGATGGGATGTACGAGATAAAATATACGATTAATGGGTTGGCACAGATGCCCGATACGGTGACAAGTACGGCGGGCTTAGCGACCATGCAATCTAGGGTGTTGACACTAGTCGATGATGGAGAAAATTTAATCATTACCGAAATCACCAATATTGGTGTTACTCCAATGTGTGTGCAAACCATGTTTTTTGTTGAACCGTTAACGGTCAACAGTCAACCTATTTTGTCAGCCAGAGATTCGGCTATTTGTACTGGACCTACGATTGACCTCAGTACGCTCTTGGTGCGAATGGTAGAGGGAGATAGTGTTGAATATGCCACGGCTTATGGAAACTACACGCTTACGAACCCAGTAGTTACTCCGCCAGTTGGAACAACGACTTACTATCTGCGAGATAGTGTAGGCGCAACGGGTTGTGTAGATACGGCTTCTATTACTATTACAGTATATCCGCAACCGAGTTTGAATAGTCGAGACACAACGATATGTTCGGGCGATACGCTCAATTTGAATGATTTGATTGTTGGACTATTCCCAAGTGGTGATAGTTTGGAATACGGGTCGTCGTACGGAGTTTACGGCGGCGATAGTTTGGTATTTCCCACCATGCCAACGGAGTATTTCATTCGAGATAGTGTAGGAGCGTTGACCTGCTCAGATACGACGAGAATATTAGTAACGGTGCAAACGACGCCCGAATTGGTGGGCCGCGATACGTCCATCTGTAACGGAGAGACGATAGATTTAAGCTTGCTGGTGACTTCAACGGTAGGAGGCGACAGTATTGTTTACGGGACGGCGTACGGGGTTTATGGCACGTCGATGGACAATATGCAGACGCCAACGGACACGACGACGTACTTTTTGCGGGACAGTATAATTGGAGGAGGCTGTGTGGACACGGCAATGATAACGGTGAATGTAGCGCCACAGCCGAGTTTGAGTAGTCGAGATACGGCCATTTGTTCGGGTGATACGCTCAATTTGAATGATTTGATTGTCCGATTATTCCCAAGCGGCGATAGTTTGGAATACGGGCCGTCGTACGGCGTTTATGGCGGCGATAGTTTAGTATTTCCCACGATGCCAACGGAGTATTTCATTCGAGATAGTGTAGGAGCGTTGACTTGTTCAGACACGACGAGGCTATTAGTAACGGTGCAAGCGACGCCCGAATTGGTGGGCCGCGATACGTCCATTTGCAACGGAGAGACAATAGATTTAAGCTTGCTGGTGACTTCAACGGTAGGAGGCGACAGTATTGTTTACGGGACGGCGTACGGGGTTTATGGCACATCAATGGACAATATGCAGACGCCAACGGACACGACGACGTACTTTTTGCGG
>JBCCQK010000306.1:0-10032 GCA_039024375.1 Bacteroidota bacterium | reverse complement strand
AGTTTTACCAAGACCGATTATACCTTAATTCGGGCGAGGGAAAATTTACGAAAGCGAAAGGATTGCCAACTATTGCAAATAGCGGTGGTTGCGTTCTACCGATTGACTTCGACCAAGATGGCGACCTCGATTTGTTCGTAGGTGGACGACACGTTCCAGGTCAGTATCCAAAAGCACCTAATAGTTTTCTTTTAGAGAATAATAAGGGAAAGTTTACGGATGTGACCGAAAGCAAAGCCCCTACCCTAGCGAATATCGGCATGGTCACCGATGCTGTGTGGACAGATTTGAATGGCGATAAAACTAACGAGCTAATCGTAGTGGGCGAATGGATGCCGATAACCGTTTTTGAATGGAACAATGAGCATTTAGTTCATCATTCATCATTCATCGTTCATCATTCAAGCGGTTGGTGGAATACGATTTCTGCGACCGATTACGATGGTGATGGTGATATGGATTTGGTGGTGGGTAACTTGGGATTAAATTATAAATTTCAAGCAAGTGTCGAAAAGCCGTTTAAAGTATTTGCCAATGATTTTGATAAAAATGGTACACAAGATGTCTTTTTAGCCAAAAACTATCAAGACCGAGTAGTGCCAATTCGAGGCAAGGAGTGTTCCTCTCAACAGTTGCCCAACTTGAAGTATAAATTTCCGTCTTATCAGCAATTTGCGAAAGCGGATATTAACGACATCTTGGGAAAAACGGACGATGCCCTGCAATACGAAGTACAAACTTTTGCGAGTACTTTGCTCGACAACCAAAATGGTCAATTGGTTTTAAAACCGTTGCCTGCAATGGCTCAATTATCCACCGTCAATACCATCCTTCCAATAGATGTAAACGGTGATACAAAAATAGATTTAGTATTGGCGGGTAATAAATTTGAGTCGGAAGTAGAAACCACGAGAGCGGACGCCTCGGTTGGAAATTTACTGTTGCAAACAGACGATAATTTCAGAGATATTCCACCATCCAAAAGTGGATTGTTTATACCAGAAAATGTAAAAGCCATGCGTACCATTCGCATTGGTCTCCAAGGACAAACGGGTGTTTTGGTGGCCGTAAACGATGGTCGATTGCGCTTATTTGTGAATACAACTCAATCATCTTCCAGCAAACTCGGATTATAGAATTTACTCGGAAGTGTGTGATAAAATGAGATGTAATAAAATAGTTCAATTTTTTAAGAAGTCTTTAGATGAGGTCGTCTCAAAAGACCCAAATTGAAAAAATCCACCAGTAAAAGTTCTGAATTTACAAATAGCACAGAACTTTCCCCCTTTGGAGGCGCAGAGCTTTCTTTGGGGAAAAAAAAGTAGAGCTTAAAGGGGGAGGATTTCAGTATTTTATTCGGTTCAAAAATTTGCGCCGAGCCTTTTAAGACACTCTCATCTGGGCTTTAGAAAACTAAAAAACATGAAAAAATTAACAATAAACAAAATCACCCAGTGGAGCAGCTTTTTGCTACTTGCTGCGATACTTATCTTGGCCGCTTGTGCTGATACGAGTCAAGATTTTGAGATTCGGGAAATTCAATACAAAATATTCGCCGACCGAACCAATATAACCATTGGTGAATCGGTGGAATACATCGACAGTTCTAAAAACGTAGCCAATCGAGAGTGGACTTTTGAGGGTGGAGACGTCTTTTCTTCCGAGCAAGCCACAGTAGAAGTGAATTATAACGAAGCTGGACAATTTCCGGCCGAATTGGTAGTCGATTTTCAGGATGGAACAAATGAAGAGCGAACTTTATTAATCAACGTCGCGCCATTAGTAGAATCGGCTTTTGCTGCCAATAAAACAACTATCATTGTCGGTTCTTCCATCACTTTTGAGAATTTATCTTCCGAATTTGCGGATTCGCTAGCTTGGGAATTTCCTGGCGCTAGTAACATTACCGAATCAGATGAAAGTAACCCAACGGTACGCTACGACAATGTAGGGACTTACAGCGTGACGTTAAACGCCTCTCGTACTTTTCCCCTCAACACGAATACGGTTACTAAAACCGATTTCATTACGGTGGTTGATGTAGCTGTTATCTCCCCCGTTAGTTCAAATATGTCTCAATTCGGTTCTCTATTAGCCGTCACTTACGACGAAGAACTACAGCCTTTAACGGACGAAGAACGGGCAAAGTATAGCGTCATCGTAGATGGAGCACCCGCAGACATTGCGGACATCAGCTTATCGGACGATAACTTGTCTATTTTACTCACTTTGGCCACTCCCGCCACGGAAGGACAAACCGTACAGGTGGAATATGCAGGGGACGGATTTGCGGCCACGGGGTCTTTATTGGCGGGCTTAGTCGAATTCAATATTACCAATACTGTAGTCAACTTATTTACGGGTAACGTAGATTTTGAAAACGGAGGTGCTGGTGAGTTTCCGCCAGATTGGGGTACTTGGAATCCAGACAAAATGGTCAACAACAACGGTTTCTATGAAGTCATTGATACGGATGCTATGAGCGGTAGCAAGTCCTTGAAGTTCTCCTACGACGGCTCTGGTGACCGATGGATTTTAGATAATAAATCTCCAGCAACTATTATCCCTAATGGCAACTACCGCATTACTTTCTGGGCAAAATCAACCAAAGATGGCTTTGCGTGGGATGTCCGAACCATCGAATCAGGTTGGGCCGCCAATGATGACCCTGCCGATTTTGTGCTGACCACCGACTGGGTGCAATACTCCTTTGATATTGTAGCCACCGATGGCGGAAACCTTAACCGTAAGCTGTGGTGGCAAACGGTCGATGGTTCAGGAGAGGCCTTCGATGTTTTTGTAGATGGCTTCAAATTATACAGCTTGGATTAGTGCCATTTATTCCACCACTAACCACGAAGTGGTTAAACACGAATAGCCCCGAATGAATTAACATTCAAAATTAAAACGGGTAATTTAGAATCAACAAATGTGGACGGTGCGCTGCACCTTTGCAAAAGAAAAATAGAGACTAAGCTGATACAAATATAGTCGATGCTATGCATCTTGGCGTTAAAGAGTCCCATCGGGACGACCTCCTTTGTATCAAATGAACGAATCTAGGCCTTCAAAGGTGCAGCGCACCGACCAGCATTATTACCCGTTTATTTTTTGAACGCTAATAAATTCGGGGTTTGAGTGTTGGTTATTTTGCAAACAACCGTGAAGGGGTTGAACACGAATAACCCCGAATAAAATTCGGGGATTACGTGGTAAACAAATTTTAATATCACCTACAACTTATAGTTTCATACGTTTAGAAGAGACCCAACCTTGAAAAAGGCTAGGTCTCTTTCTATAAAAAGACTGCTGTCGGATTGCAGGAACCCGACAGCAGTAACTGTTTTAAGGAATTTTGCAAAATCACCAAGGCATCATGAAAAAATATTTTCTGACCACCCTATTGTACGGTTTGTTTTGTACCCTATCCGCTACTGCTCAATTTCGAGATATTACGCAACCAGCAGGACTATCCTTACAGGGATACAGCCAAGGAGTAGCTATCGGAGATTGTAATAACGATGGGTGGGAAGATATTTATATCAGTGTAGAAACGGGTGATAACCGCCTGTGCAAAAACAATGGGGATGGTACGTTTTCAGAAGTAGCCGACGACTTGGGACTCGCTTTTTCCGACAAAACGAAAACGGCCGTTTGGGGGGATTTTAATAACGACGGCTGGCTAGATTTGTACGTAGCCAATTTGCGAACCGCCGACCAATTATTATTAAACAAAGGAAATGGCACTTTTGAAAATATTACCGAGCAAGCTGGCATCAGCAACGTAGCCCCAAATCCAACCTCCGTCAACCTAGCCGATGTCAATCAAGATGGTTTTTTGGATATTTATGTGTCGAACTTTGAAGCAGAAAATATTCTCTACCTCAATAACAGCGACTTAACTTTTAGCGATAAAACCCTTGAATCTGGTACAACCGATATGGGCAGTTCTATGGGTAGTCTATTTTTTGATTACGACGGAGACGGTGACCAAGATTTGTACTTGGTACACGATAATATCGAACCTAATATCTTGTACGAAAACGATGGAACGGGGCATTTTACTGATGTCTCTAGGGCGACTAGAACCAACGTTCGAGGTTACGGTATGGGGGTAGCGGTTGGTGATGTCAACAACGATGCCCTACCCGATTTATACATTACCAATCTCTTTAAAAATTATCTCCTCATCAATCAAGGAGATGGCACTTTTTTCGAGCGAGCACAACCCGTACAAGTAGATGATTTTGGGATGGGTTGGGGCACGACCTTCCTAGATTTTAACAACGATGGGCTGCAGGATATTTACGTATCTAATGACTCCTATTTTAGTGAATTTGACAACGTTTTGTACGAAAATAGGGGCGATTTAGACGGACAGGGCTTGCAATTTGAAAAAGTAGCTGCCAATACCAAAAGTTGGCAAGCAGGTTACGGGATTGCTTGTTTTGACCATGACCAAAATGGACAAACGGATTTGACCTTAGCCAACTACGGTGAAAGCGATTATACCCAATTATTTAAAAATGAAAACGCAAAAAATAACTACCTCGACTTGTTTTTAGTAGGCAAAGAAAGCAATCGCCAAGCAGTTGGTGCAACGGTGATTTTGGAAATCGAAAATGGGCAAAAATATTATCAAACGCTCACCGCAGGACACGGTTGGGCCAGTCAAAATAGCTCCAGGCTACACTTCGGTATTCCAGAAAAGACATCTATTACCTACATACAAATTCACTGGCCTTCGGGACTTATACAAAATCTTGCTCCCCTACCCCTTTCTACCATATATACAGTAGTTGAAGGTGAAGCACCAAAAGTAGGGATTCACCAATCGGCTTTGGTAACAAATACCATAGAAAGCAAGCTACAAAACAAGCCAAGTATTTCAGTTTTTCCTAACCCAGCTAATAATTATTTTTTCATTACTATCCAAACAACTACGGCCAACGATTACCGGCTAGACATTTTTAATGCCCAAGGTCAGCAAATTAGTGAACCTAGATTTATGCCAAACCTTAGAGGAAAGGAAACTATTTTAATCAATCCACTTCCAAATGCAAGCAGTGGACTACTGTTTATTCAGCTTCGTTCGACCGACCATTTATTAACCAAAAAAATTAGGTATGAAAAATAAGCTAAGCATTACTACCTTATTACTTATCGTGCTATTGGCCGCTTGTGCGCCCTTACAAAATCAATCCAATACCCAAGATGGTGAAGTAGCGGGTAGCAATTACACGCTGACCTTGAACGACCGCTTGCGCAATTTGGCGGGGGTATTGGTGCAGGGCAATGGTGCTGGAGCTACCGTACGGATTCGGGGTAACAACTCCGTTTTAGCTAGTACAGAACCGCTATTTGTCATCAACGGCCAACCTTTCAACGGAGATTTTGCCGCTTTGCACAGTTTTATTGATGTTGGTTCTATTAAAAAAATGCGGGTGGTAAAGGATAGTGGTGATTTGGCAATGTATGGTGTGCAAGGCGCAAGTGGCGTTATTGAGATTACTTATGAGTAAGTGCGGTCATCGGTGAACGGTTGACGGTCGCTATTAAATGATTACCTAAAAAACGAATATTCAGGGGTCGCAACTCGGAGCGTTACGTTACATTCGAGCAACAAGCGTAACGTAACTCTCCGAGTTGCGAAAATTCGGTTGTTCTTTTTTTAAGCGGTTGATACAACCTATCAGGTATTTTCAAAATATTCGATAGATTAAGTATTTCTCAATCTAAACAATCACGAAGTGATTGAACTCGATTAGTACCGTATGAAATGCGGTGACTGGAGGTATGTGACTCCACAACTCTGAAGGAGTTGAACATGAATTGTATCTAGTCTTGTAAATCGCATGAGCTACCTTTCATTTTTAAGTTATTTATGATAATAAAATTGTAAATGAGTAAAATTAAACTAAGAAAAATGCCCAATAAATTCTATTCAATATTAGTACTAGCTATTTTACCATTGACCATTTTTTCTCAAAACCTAATTTCCAATGCAGGATTTGAGGAAGGATTAGCGGGTTGGAGCATAGGCACTTGGGGTGGCGCCAGTGCTACTTCTGCTTTGTCCACCGATTTATTTAATGCGGGTCAAGCCGCCGCCGCTTTTACCGTTACCGAGGCCGTATCGGATGATATTTTTAAGGCCTTTATCCGCAAAGAGAATTTAGCACTTGAAAGCGGTGGAGAGTACAAATTAACTTTTTCTGCTATGACCAATGACAGAAAGGAGGGGCGTATAGATGTAGTGCTTTATTCTCATCCCAATATTGGCGGAAACGCTTGGGGAATGGCATTTGAAGAAAAAAATATGGTTTTAAAAGGGGACGGAGCATGGCAAACGTTTGAGTTTACCTTTCTAGTCGAAAACA
Organism: Bacteroidota bacterium; assembly: GCA_039024375.1. GTDB lineage: Bacteria > Bacteroidota > Bacteroidia > Chitinophagales > Saprospiraceae > JAFMDF01. The sequence continues at coordinate 3,652 of JBCCQK010000306.1, read as the reverse complement.
TAGGAGGCAATCCAGACTTTGGCGCTTTGGGGCTAATGTTTGGCGTTGGTTTCGGCGCACGCACTTACTATATAGACGATGTTGCCTTAACCGCAGTCGGTGGACAAGGAACAGGAGTAAATACACAAGCAAAAACTTACTTTGTCTCTAAATCAGGCGACGACGCCAACGATGGAACTGCTAATCAACCGTTCTTGACCATAAATCAAGCAGCCGCTTTAGCCAAAGCAGGCGATACCATTTTGATTGGTGAAGGTACTTACCGAGAGACCGTTAAACCTGCTGCTTCGGGCACCGAAGGTCACCCTATCTTGTATAAAGCACAAACTGATGCAGAGGTCATTATTTCAGGCATGGAGCCTCTTGCCGACTGGACAGTAGCGAACGTTGGACAGTTCCAAACAAAGGTTGATTGGACTTTGGGTGATGGAAATATGCTGATGTACGACGGACAGCTATGTGATTTAGCTAGGTGGCCCAACAACGAAGACCACGACCCATTCACTATTGATGCAAGGTCGGTAGGCAACAGCGGAGATTTGACTACTTTCAAAGCCACCATACCGAATAACGACTGGGCGAACGGTGGCACTTTATGGTTTTTGGGCAATAACCGCTGGACCTCTTGGCGACAAGAAGTCAAGGCTTTTAATCCTACTACCGATGAAATTACTTTTCAAGGTCCTTCAGGTTGGGAAGGTAATGCGCATAATCCTAAAGATGGTGGCGAGTTTATTTTATTTGGAGCAAAAGATGCTTTAGATTTTGCCTTGGAATTTTACTACGACAATAATACTCAAACCATTATGCTGCAAACTCCTGATAATCAAAAACCCGTAGATGAGCAAGTGGAAATGAAAAAACGCACTTTGGGGTTTGATTTAACTAGTCGAAAATATACCACCCTAGAAGGCATTGAATTTTACGGCTGTGCCATCAAAATAGCGGGTTCGGCGACGGGAAATATTATCCAAGATTGTAAGGTCTTTTGGGGCAATCACTCTATTGCCGAGGGCAGTGCCGCCATAGTCAACGAGCAAAGTATCGAACTGCGAGGAAGCAATAATTTGGTGGAACGGTGCGAAATTGCCTATGGTGCCCATTCTGGCATTTGGCTAGCAGGCACGGATAACATTGTCCGCAATAATATCATTCACGATTTTAATTACTTGGCCAGTTACGCCGCTCCCGTAATGTTACGTGGGGGTGAAAGGTCGTTGGTAACCCAAAATACCATCTATAACGGTGGTCGAGATTTGGTACAATTTTTTAGCAATAACTCCGAATTGAGTTATAATAATTTGTACAATAGCAACATGATTAACGACGACTGTGGACCTATTTACGTTTGTTGCGGCGATTTTAATAATAGCGTACACCATAATTTTATCCACAGTTCCGATTCACGCGGGTCAAAGTTCAAAGCGGCGGCAGTTTATTTGGATAATTCTACCCAACATTTTACGGTTCATCACAACATTATTGTGGACATGGAATGGACGGCTTTCCAAATCAATTGGGACGGTTGGTATTTAGACATTTACAATAATACCGTTTGGAATGTGGATAAAACGATGGGCGCTTGGCTACCGAGCGATAAGTTTCTAAAAGACGTGCGAGTTTTCAATAATTTGACCAATGACCGTGAATTTGTAGGGACGGATATTGATAAAAATTTAGTCGTTGACACCTCCCCTTTCGTGGATTTAGCCAACCACGATTTTCGCTTGAAAGCCGATAGCGAAGCTGTTGATTTTGGGAAGATGGTAGATGGCATTGATTTGGAAATGATAGGGACTGCACCCGATGCGGGTGCTTTAGAACAAGGATTACCAATTTTTATCCCCGGTGCTACTTGGATTGAACCTGTTTTTACCACTGCTATCGAAGACGTAAAAATCGTAGAAAAGGGTCAGTTGAAAGTCAGCCCTAATCCTACTACTCAATTTATTGCCATAGAAATCAACCAAAACCAAAGTGGAGATTTGTACATTTTCGACCAGAGTGGAAAGGAAATTCTACAAACTTTAGATTATCAAAATGGTCAAATAGTTCCCGTCGAACAATTTAAAGCGGGCGTTTACTTTGTGTACATCAAGGTCGGAGAACGATTGATGAGTAGTCGTTTTATTAAGATGTAATGTAGACGAGAGGTACTCCCTTATCATCATCTTATCTCCCTATCCCCTCATCACCTTACCGAAGCCAACATACTGGCCCGAATCCCCGTCCTCATCGTCGAATAATCGACGTGGTAACCTTTTTGGCAAAGCTGCTTCGCCTTTTCAACAGAAGGATGGGTTGCCGCTTTGGGTAAAGGACTATCAGCTACCGACAAAGCCGCTCGGATGCTTTCGGGAAATTTGCAAGGGTGTGCCGTCGCTAAACACAACGTCTTGCTACCTACTTCTAACCTTTCGGCCATTTTATCGGCAGCAGCAACGGCCACCGCGGCGTGCGGGTCCAACAGATAGTTCTCCGCTTCAAAAACGGATTGGATAGTCTTTAAAGTAGCTTTGTCGGATACGGAATGAGCTAAATACCCTCGGCTATATTGTTGAAAGCTAGTCGAATCAAACTGCACCTTTCCCGTTTCTTCAAAAGCTGCAATCCACGCTTTTATCTTGGTCGAATCTTGCCCCACGGCAAAATATAAATAGCGCCAAAAGTTGTAAGGAATCAATATGTCTATGGCGGAAGAAGGACAGCCGATAATTGGTCTTTTTTCAAAAAGTCCTTCAGTAAAGATGCGAGTTAAACAAGCGTTCTGGTTATTCGCTATGATAAATTTACCAACGGGCAGGCCCATCAAACGGGCCAGAGAACCCGCACAGAGATTTCCAAAAGCCCCCGACGGAACGGCAAAATTAACTAGTTCCCCCACTCTGTCCACCAGTTGCAAATAGCCGTAGAAATAATGCACCGTTTGCATCATCACCCGCCCCCAATTGATGGAGTTGACACTAGACAGGTTCAATTGTTTTTTAAACTCAGTATCGGCGAACAGTTCAGCAATGAGCAAATCTAAATCGTCTGCGCCGTCGGGGCAATTATAAACGCCAACGGGGTGGACATTGGCCGCAAATAGCGTCGTCATCTGGCGTTCCTGCTCTTCCGTAATCAATTCTTTGGGATAAAGTACCCAGGTATTGAGCGTCTCTTTCCCGACCGATGCGTGCGCCGCAGCGGGGCCTGTATCGCCTGTAGTTGCCACCACAATCGACATTTTTTGGCCTCTTTTTTTTAAAAAAAAGTTGAATAAATTAACCACAAAGCCCATCGCTACATCCTTAAAGGAAAGCGTAGGACCGTGAAATAGTTCTTGAATGAAAATACCCTTTCGACTTTTTAGAGGATAAATCGGAATAAGGTCTGGATGGTAAAAAGAGCTAAAACTATCGTTCAATAATTGCTTCAATTCCGTCGATGAAATGACGGACGAGTCGATAAACAGAGACAATACCTCGAAAGCCACTTCTTGGTAGTTTAGTCCTTTCCAACTCGCCAAAGTTTCAACGTCTATTTTCGGTAGCCTTTCGGGAACGTACAAACCACCGTCGGCGGCAAAACCATCTAAGATGGCCGTTTCGAAATCAACGGGGGTAATACCGCCTTTTATGCTGACAAATTTTATCATCGACTTTATTTTTGT
>JBCCQK010000305.1:0-10039 GCA_039024375.1 Bacteroidota bacterium | reverse complement strand
TTTGGGGCAAATAACCTGGGTTTTGGGTTCACATTTTTTTTTTTTCCAATAAAAAAAAAAAAAATTGCTCACCCCAAAAATCCCCTTCCCAGCACGAGGCGTAGCGGAGTGCGTGACTCAGTAAGAAGTGTACGGTAGAGAAAAAAAGAATAAAGTATTACCAGACCGACGATTAAAATCTACCCTGCTGAGAACCGATTCACACTACTACCAGTAAAGATTACTGCTTGATTTTCATTTATTTGAACGGTTGGCCAATTATGCTACATAGTGTTAGTAATTGGACAAAACTTCTCGAGCCTACCTTACGTACATATTCAATGTGCAATTATCAATGTACGATGAGCGGTAATTCATGATAAATAGAACGAGTTAGCTTTTAAGGTTTAACTAGTTCCAATTTGTAAGCCTCTAATTGTTCATTGTTAACTGTACATTGCACATTGAACTACAATTCTTACCAAAATAGATACCCAAAATTAAACAGTTAGTGGTCTTTCATCTGACCGCTCGCTCAAATACCGATTATTCAGACTAATTCATTTTTATGGAAAACCGATTACCGAAGTATGCACTGTTCTTTCTATTAACGGTGTTTTTCAGTTTTTCAACGATACTGACCGCACAAGATTTTCAAATCAATTTTTCGGGAGAAGATACGATTTATGTGGGCAGTGACTGCAATGCGGTCTTGGATTGGGGACACCCTAATACGGTCAGTTTTACTTCACTTCGGGGGACCGCTATCGACACGTTCTACGTAGCGAATATTAGTGGAAACTTTGCCATTGGAGACACCATTCGTGCCAGACGATTTATTGATATTGATTATTATGTAGAAGATGTCAACGGTATCAATGAGACCCTTAGCCGAGTGTTGACCATTTTGATTGCGGATAGCACCAAGCCTGTCCTGGACCTAGCTACCTTACCCAGAGATACGACCTATGATGACCTTAATGACGTTCCCTTGCCACCCAGCATCAGCACGATTACGGGGAGCGATAATTGCGAAGTAGAATTGGTTTTCTACGCTGGCGAAAGTGACCGCCCCCCAAACTGTGGCAGTTTTACCCGTCGATGGGTAGCAAGAGACGTTTCGGGGAACGAATCGGATTATATCCAAACCATTTCGATTAGAGGGGATACCACGGCGCCTACTTGGACGAGCGACCCGACTTCTCTTACCATCAGTTGTGATGCGGTGGTAGAGGTAGATACGGCTATTACTAACTGGTTGGCGACTAATGGAAACGGCGTTACTTCCGACCCTTCGGGCGTAACGATTACCAATGATTTTAGCGGTTTTTCGGGATGTAGTGGAACAGGAACAACTACGGTAACTTTCACCGCTACGGATGATTGTGGAAATGCTTCTACTCGAAGTGCTTCTCTAACAGTGACGGATACAATTGCACCGACCATCGACCAAGTAGCAAATGACTTGAATGTCTCTCCCGTTAATCCAGCGGTAACGCTGGAGGATTGGTTACGAGTCCACGGTAACGCCACGGCTTTTGATTTTTGTACGGTCATTGATAACTCCGATACTTCCACTCATTGGACGATTCCTAATATTGATACGACGACGAGTTGTGGTGGAAATGTTTCTTACGTAGCGACCTTCAAAGTGACGGATGCTTGCGGAAATGCCGATTCGACCATTGCGACCTATTCCGTAGTAGATGGTTTAGGCTCCAACATTGCGGGACAAATTCCCGATACGACGGACGCCTGTGGCGGAGATAACGACGGATTGAAACTGGAACAGTGGTTCATTGCCATCCGAGACCGAGATTTGCGCGATAAAGCGGGAAATCAATTGACTTTCGTCGAAATTAATTACGTCGATAGAGATAGCTTTGTGGGAAATTGGATGGGCGTAGGCGTTCCGCTACCCGATTTTATTCCCGACCACGATTGTCAATGGTTCCTCGATGCGGAAATTATTTTCGAAGATGATTGTGATGATTTGGTGCGAGATACGGCCCGTTTTTCTTTGACGGACACCATACGGCCAACGATTGATAATATTCCAGCCGATACGGTGGTAGATTGTGGTCAAATTCCCGCTCCAATTATAGTAACGGCTTCGGACAACTGCGACACCAGCGTGACGGTTACCCTAATGGAAAAGAGCGATACAACTTTGTCGGCTATTAATGTTACCCGAACTTGGACGGCAATGGATGATTGTGGTAATAGCGCCGTTGACTCGCAACTCATTATGGTGATTGATACGATTGCGCCTATGATGGGGGAAGTTCCATCGGACACTATCGTCACTTGTGGTAATATTCCCGATGCGCCCTTATTTATTCAAGCGACGGATAATTGCACGGATTCGTTTGACCTTACCTACGGATTTGATGAAATTTCTACTCAACTCGACCACCCCGACTCTTGCTTGACCTATTCCTATAGGATTACTCGAATTTGGACGGTCACGGATGCTTTCAATAATACAGACAGCTCTATTCAAATTATTACGGTAGTCGATACCCTTGCGCCGACGTTCACTGTTCCGAACGATATAACCGTTAGCTGCGAATTGCAAAACGAATTGACCATTACGGGACAACCCACCGACTTGATGGACAACTGTGATACGATGCCCAACTTTAGCTTTGTCGATTTGGTCATCGGTAGCGATTGCTCGAACGGCGGCGCTTTGGATACGATTGTGCGGACTTGGACCGTGAGAGATGCCTGCGGTAATGCTACGCAAGATACGCAACGGATTATTTTGATTGATACCACCGCACCCGTACTTACTGGACTGGTGACAGATATTACGATTCAGTGCAACGGCGACGGTGCGCCTTTACCCGTGATTGGTACGGATATTACTGCTACCGACAATTGTATGGGTAATCCTCTGATTCAATATTTGGGCGAAACCAATACACAGGGAAATGACCCCTTGGTTTGCGATTTTTATAATTATGCCATCACGAGAACTTGGCGGGCGACGGACGCCTGTGGCAATACAGACGAGTTTACCCAAAATATTACCATTGTTGATACCTTGGCACCAACTATTATTTGCCCCGATGATTTGACTTTAGAAAGTTCGGCTGATAGCTGTGGAGGGACGTACGCCTTACCTCAACCGTTGTTTTTTGACGATTGTACGGGAGTAACAGGGACGGATACTTTACGCTTGACGCAAAACTTTACCAACGCTTCGGGTGGAGATATTAACGAAACACCCGTCGATACGCTCGTTTTTGATTTTAATATTGGAGGTAATGCGCCCAATAAAACAATTGCGAGCGATGTGACTTTGACCATTAATCTAAATGGAGTCGATGGAGAAGGCGCCAACGAAATCTTTAGCATAATCGGTGAAGACCAAACGGTTTTTGCAGGAACGAATCCTTCCCCAACCCAATGCGGGAATAGCGTTACAACCATTACGCTCAGCGCCGCCCAGGCCAACGAGTACGCCAAAGATAGCGTCATCACTTTCCGATTGGGGGCCAATGGAACGGGAACGGAAGCCATTAATAATATTTGCCCCAACGGAAATGCTGAATTGGTATTATCCTATAGTTTTGAATCGCCGTCGGCTTCCATCGAATTGAGTTATAAAATTGACGGCGGAGCGAGGACTAATTTAGCCGCCAACTCGACGGCCAATTTGGAAACAGGCGTTTATCAACTGATGTATTTTGCGAGAGATTGTTCGGGTAACCAAGATAGTTGCACCTTTCAAATAACCGTCGAAGACAAGACAGCACCGACTTTCGATTGCCCAACGGCCATATCGACTATCTCGGACTCGAATAGCTGTACCGCAGCGGTGACCTTACCGTTCCCGACCAATTTTGCCGATAACTGTGGGGCGTTTAATAATTACAATCAGCGCAAAACGCAAATGTTGACTTTCCGAACGGACGCCAATGCGGGACAAGTGCCCAATGTTTGGGAAGATACCTTTACTGTGAGCAATCCGAACGCCATTGCGGATGGTCAACTTATTATTTCCTTCGTTGGCGATAACGCAGATGCGGGAGAGTTTTTCAATATTTTTGGAGAAAACAATACCTTGCTCGGTACGACGAATTTGGGTGATTCCACTAGCGAATGTGCTAGTGCGGTCATAACAACATTGGCCTTACCCAAAGATAGCATCAATTTGTGGGCCGCTGACGGTCAGTTAGTCATCCGAGCCATTCCTAATCTAGATGCGGGTAATTTTACCGATTTTGTTAACCCTTGTGACACGAGTACAACGGCCGCAGGAACGGATGGTAAAAGCATGTTGGGCATTACCGTTGATTTTCCAACGGTGGAGGTGAATTACACGATTGCTGATACGTCCGACTTCATTCTTAAAACGGGCGTTTTGCCTTCTCCTACTTCGACCGTAACGGAAGATTTTGCTATCGGGGTCAGCCGAGTGACTTATACCATTACAGATGCGGCCAATAACTCTGCTTCTTGCTTGTTTACGGTCGAAGTTCGAGATACCATTGCCCCCGAAATTATTTGCAATAGTGGCTTTCAAATTCCAACCAATCCAGCGGGCGACTCCATTAGTTTATCCTTATTTATCGATAGTTTAACTACCAGTATTAACGAGAACTGTGGCATTGATTCCATTATCATTACGCCCAATCAAGTATCCTGTGCGGATTTAGGGATGGTAACTATTTCGATTACGGTCAGAGATAGTTCGGGCAACGAAGCGACTTGCCAAACGGATATTGAAGTCATCACGGAGTCCCTAGAACCTACTTTTTCGGTCGGAGTTTGCAATGATGATGCTTTGTTTCTTTTTGCCGATACGACTTTCGTAACGCCCATTTCTACCAACGCCAACTTCACCTACAGTTGGTCGGGACCGAATAATTTTACGTCTGCCGAAGCGAATCCAACTATTCCCAATGTAGGCCCCGAAAATTCGGGTAATTATACCTTGACCATGACGAGTGCAACGGGTTGTTCTGCGACAGGGGAGGTGTTGGTCAATATCAGCCGAGCGGATGTACCGCCCATCAGCACGATGGACGCCAACGTCTGTACGAGCGATGAGATTCGGTTGACCACTAGCGCCGTTAATTGCGATAGTTTGGAATATCAATGGTACGAAATAGTGAGTCGAGATACCATTCGGGGTGATACCGTGATTTTGTTGGGTACTTCCACGATTCCTTCTTTCACCATCAATAATCCAACGGCGGGAGCTCACGCTTATTACTTGATAGTACAGTGCGCCGATTGTTCTTCGTTGGGTTCTGAAATATTAACTGTCAACGCTTTTGAAACGCCCGTAGCGATGACGGGAGCAGAAATTATTAATATCTGCGAAGGGGAAACTATCGCTTTGTCTTCGCCCATGACGGACCAATCTTTCACTTACAAGTGGGTGGGGCCCGGATTTACGTCAGATTTACCAACGCCCGCGCCGATTGCCGATGCCTCTGGAGCGAGTGAGGGAGTTTATAGTCTGACCGTTAGCAAAAATGGATGTACGTCCGAAGAAGCCTTCACCATTGTGAATGTGACCAATCGGCCGACACAACCAAGCATCGCCAACGAATCGGGAGCGATTTTATGCGAAGGTAGCCAGTTGATTCTGAAAACGGATGTTAGTAATGCGAATACTTACACTTGGACCAATAAGACCACTTTTGCGACGGTTACAACTACCGTCCCCGAACTCCGAATTGATACGTCGGCTATGACCGATGCGGGGGATTGGGCGGTAAGGGTTGAGACGACTGGTTGTGTGTCGGACGAATCTAATGTGGTAACCGTTCAAATGGAAGCCCAACCCAGTGGAACGCCATTTTTCGAAGGCATTGCCTGTGAAAATCGTAATTTCAAATTAAACGTAACGCCCGTCTTAACCGATGCGGGTTACGAATGGATGGATGCTGCAGGAAATACTTATTTTGGAACGAATCCCGAGGTACCTGTTCAATCGAATTTTAGTCTAAAAATTACCTCAAATAGTGGTTGTTCAGCTACTAAGCAGTTGCCCGTTCAAGTCAACTCAACGCCAGCTATTACGGCGCTTTTCGATTCGGGTGACGCCAATCCCTGTATCGTTCCCGAAAGTGACGATGTCACCTTAATGACGGAGGTCTTTCCAACGAACGATGGCAATTACTCCTACAATTGGACAACGCCCGACGGTAATCAGATGGCACCAATGATGGATAGTATGCTTATCATCCCCAACACCACGGCTAATGCAGTAAATGGAACCTATACGTTAACGGTTAGCACCGATGCTGGCTGTACATCCGACCCCGTTTCTACCATCGTAGAAGTGACGGACGTTCCCGTTCCCAATCCAGTGATTACCGCCAGCGCAACCGATTTGTGTGAAGGACAATCGTTGACCTTTACGGCAACGGAATACGACGATTTTTCGGCGACTTACCGTTGGCAAATTACTTCTTTGGCGGACACCGTTACGACAACACCCGTATTGGTGTTAGATTCGGTAACCACTGCGTTTAGTGGAGCGGTTTCTTTGCAAGTTTTCAATGGTGATTGCCCCTCGGTTGGAACGGTTAGTTTACCCATCGAAGTGAGTACACCACTTGCTCGCCCCGTCATTACTTCGGATACTGTTTTCTGCACGGGAACGACTTTGACCCTGAGAACAACGAGCATTGAAGGTGCGATGTATATGTGGGAAGGCCCCAATTTTGCGGCCACCTCTTCGGCTTCCGAAATCGTGGTCACCAACGCTGCGGGCTTTGAAAATGCAGGAAATTATATTGTCCAAGTCGCCGCCAACGGTTGTACTTCGCCCATTTCTGAACCAACCAATATTACTATTAACCAAATGCTGGCGGCTCCAGCCGTTAGTAATAGCGGTGACATCTGTGTGGATAGCGGAGAAGATATTATTCTATTTATTGATGATACCAACACTCTAGATGGAGCTGAGTACCGTTGGTTCGATGCTAGTAATGACTCATTGGTGGCAGGACCAGTTACGGCTAAATCGCAAACGATTGGTGCGGCGAAATCTCCTCCTGGAACGTACCGCTTCTACGCTACCCAAACCTTAAACGGTTGTGAATCAATGATTTCCAATGTGACCGAAGTAAGATTAGATGATTTGCCTTCCGAAATAGCACAGGTATGTGAAGGGAATATAACCATCTGTGACGTTGAGAATGCGGTCATTTGTGCTTTGCCAGCAAGTGAAGGAATAGGCACTTGGACCATTGACGACGAAACGGTCACGATTGATAATCCTAATCAAGCTGAAACAACAGTTTCGGGTTTAAGACCGGGTAGTACGTACACTTTCTTTTGGCGATTGTCCAATAGTGGTTGTGGAGAATATTCTGCTGCTCGATTGATAGCGGAAGTCGGTGTCACGGGTGCCATCGCCAATGTTTGTTCACCCATCTTAGAAGTCTGTACGGGTGATGCGGTTAATCTTTGCGCCAACCCTGTTCCCACGGGCTTCACGGGACGTTGGAGCCAGCCCGAAAATCAAGCGGATTTGGGGGTAGTAATAGATAATTCGGCGGAGACCAATACGACCGTTTCTACCATTGAGGCGGGTACGCCTTTCAATACCTACGTATTTTATTGGACGGTCATTGACGCCGAAGGAATTTGTACCGCTTCGGACACGATGGAGGTTAATTTATACGGTATTCCTAGCAACATGGCAGCAATAGACGACGATGAACTTATCTCTTGCAATGGAGAAGCGGCGATTGCGGCCAATGCCGTTGCCGATGGACTGACTGGAACTTGGTCGAGTCCTGATGAGAATATTATGATTGATTTGCCGAATAGCAATACAACGGGTGTTAGTAATCTAGCGGCGGGCATGAATACGTTGATTTGGAGCGTTTCGTCGGGTGCTTGCAACAATTTTTCTTCGGATGAAATCACTATTTTCTTCGAAGAAGCCCCGCAAGCGATGGACGACATTTTTGATATTGGATTCAGTAGCTCGTCAGTATTAAATGTAGTAGAAAACGACCAAATTTTCTCCCCCGAATTCGAAGTAACCCTATTTTCCAATCCAAGCAATGGAACGGCTACCGTGCAGGCAGATGGTCAAATTGTTTACGAAGCTAATGCCAATTTTGTCGGTACTGATGAGTTTACGTACGAATTGTGTAATCCAACCTGTCTGAGTGATTGCTCCACGGCGACGGTAACATTAACGGTGGGTCAAGATGCGGAATGTATCATTCCAACTATTATGACGCCTAACGACGACGGCGTGAACGATGCGTTCCTAATCCCTTGTATCGAAACGGGCAATTTCCCGGGCAACGAAGTGATTATTTTTAACCAATGGGGCGACGAAATTTTCCGTGCCGCTCCTTATAATAACGACTGGGAAGGAACTTTCAACGGCGAGGATATTCCCGTCGGTACCTACTACTACGTGATTTCTTTTGACCGAAATACGGAGCCAAAAGCGGGCTTTATTATTATTGAGCGGTAGTAATTAGTGACTGGTGATTAGTGACTAGTGGCCAATAGGTATCTTCTAAATTTAGAATAATAAAATAGGGCCGTAACAAGTCTCTATTTCGACGCTGACTTGCGTACGCTGTTTGAAAATAAGACCTATTTATGTTTTATTTCCTTACGGAAATTTATGTTTTCTCTTATCTCGTGTTCGAGGTACAACCAAAAGCATAACCTTAACATAATTAAAACAGCGTAGGTTTCCGCTCAAAAGCGGAATCGAAAAAAACTTCGTTCACGCCTAATAATAAAAAATGAATTCTGAAGGAATCAAACTTGAATAACCCCAGATGAAATCTGGGAAAAATGGCTAGAAATAGGTTAAGAATCCTGAAAGGATTCAACTCGAATCGCTACCAAAAACTTTATAAATGAGAAGATTTTTACTTTTTACCCTAGTTATCAGTGGAGCTTGGACGGTAGCCGCCCAACAAGACGTCCAATATACCCAATTCATGTATAACAAATTGGCTTACAATCCTGCTTATGCGGGTAGTTTAGAAGCGATTTGTGCGACTGCCATCGTGCGAAACCAGTGGTTGGGTTTGGAAGGAGCGCCGAGGTCGCAAGTATTCAGCTTTGATGCGCCGCTGTCAGATAATCGAGTAGGGCTAGGGCTAAACATTGCCCGTAACACTATTGGTATTTCTACTAATTACAATATTGACGCAGCCTACGCCTATAGAGTGTCGCTCGGAAAAGGGACAATTGGCGTAGGTTTGCAAGGAAGCGTCCGCTCGTTCAACGCCAATTACAGTGACGATAGACTGGTAGCCATTCAAAATACGGGGATTGATGCGAGCATTCCCGTTGGTCAACAGAACAAAATGGCGCCTAATTTTGGCGCTGGCGTTTACTACAAGGAAGACAAACTCTACGTCGGATTTTCTATACCTAGATTACTAGAAAATAATATCGACTTTTCGGAAGATGAGACCATTATTTCAGAATCCGTTCGCCACTTTTATTTTATGGGCGGCTACGTTTTTGATGTTAATGAAAAAATACAAATACAGCCGCAAATGCTCTTTAAATATACTGAAAATACCCCTTTTGATTTGGACTTTAATATGAGCGCCATTTTCATGGAAAAATATATGGTGGGCGCAACGTATCGAAGCGGTGGGTCGAGTAGGGGACTGCCCGCTGAATCCATCGACTTATTATTTAGTACTCAAATCAACGAAAATTTTCTTTTCGGCATTTCCTACGATGTGACCATTTCGGAAATCCGAGATTACAGTAGTGGGAGTATAGAAGCGATGGTTCGTTACTGTTTCAAAAAGAAAAAATCGGACGAGCAAGAGGTGGAGGGCGATTACTTAAATCCTCGTTTTTTTTAGGGGGGTAGTGATTAGTGACTGGTGATTAGGTACTATGTAAAAAACCAAGAAGTTCTTTGAAAAAAATATTAATTTTATGCCACCAAGGAGGTTGCCTTAGAGCAAGCATCCACAGTAGGCAAGACAGGCGTCTTGTCTACCTCTTTGTCTGCTAATTCTTCGGTGTCTTTTTTGTCGTTTTGGTAATTAGGGTCATAGGCTACATTATTTTTAAATAGGGTATA
>JBCCQK010000304.1:0-10045 GCA_039024375.1 Bacteroidota bacterium | reverse complement strand
TTTTATAGCTTTTCCAAAAAATCTTAATGACTAAATAAAACAATCGTTTCTTTTTACTAAGAAAATAAATAGGAATGGTCTCATTAGTAGTTCGAATGCCTAACAAACGTCATTCTGGGCAATAAGTATTTATTTTATTGGACTATACACATAAAATAAAATCATATTTCAACTACTACTCACCACAAATATCGGTTGACAATCCACTATACTTTGATTTGTATGACAATAAAACATATACGTCTTATAGTTTGGCTTTATTTTTGGTGTCAGAAATGTTGAAGTTCTCAAATTTACATACCGCTTTCCACCGCTTCTAACAATTCAGAGTAAGGCTAGTAACTAGCTACTCTTCTCTCGTTAGTCCTGTTTTCTATTTGGTCTTACTTCTCTTCGAATGATTTTAGTCGAATCGCTTAATGCTAAAATCATGAGAAAGCTTTTTAATTTACTCACTACTTATGACGAAAAAATAAGCCCTGCATCTGTTTTTTCAACTAACTCAAAACGGTTGAAAAACACAGGACTCACTATTTCGTGGTTATTTATCCAGTTTCTGTTTCTACAGACGACCGTCTATGGACAGATGTTCTTCACTGTAGAATTACAAGATGACCAAGTCACCTACTTGGTTAAAGTCCGGTCCGAAAACGACTATAACGGCACGCTGAGCATTACCAATAATGCACAATTGAGTTTCGTGGTACCAACGGGAGGATTCAAAGCTGGAAATATCCAAAATGTCAACGGCAGTTGGGTAAATGATAATAATGTGGTAGCGCCCGAAGAAAATCCAGAAAAGGACTATCTAGTCTTTAATTTGAGCGGTAATATCTCCGATTTGGAATATCGAGCAGATGTCGAAAACGAGCTTTTTTCCTTCGAAAACGTGGGAGAATGTACGGGTACTTTAGACTTCATTACCGAGGATGACCCTTTCTTTTTTAATTCGAAAAACATCAATATTGGTAATCAAATTTCGGTGCTAGGAGCGGGTTTCGGAAACGCATTTTCGGGAACGTACGGCCCGGAGGCGAACTGCCTCATGTCACAAGGGGGTGGTGTACTACCCGATTGTGAGTTGGTTGATTCAGTAATAACTCAAAACCCGACGCAATGTGGATTGGTCGGCGGTATTATTACCATCTACGCTAGCATTGATAATGGTTTACAGCTACAGTATTCCATCAACGGTGGAGAAAGTTTTCAAACCGAAAATACCTTTACGGGACTCGTTTCGGGCAGAAGATACGAAATATGGGTAAGCGACGAAATTCCCTCCTGTACGGACAAAAGTTTTGGAGTAGTAGAGTTAGGTCCACCAGCAGATGCCATCATCGTTAGCACCAGTTCTACGCCCGACAGTTGTATGTCTTCTAATGGTACGCTTAAAATAGAAGCTGTTCCCATCGTGAGTGCTACGGCTTTAGAATACAGTATTGATGAGGGTACGACTTGGTTAGAAAACGACGGCTTTTTCACTGGATTGGCCGCTGGTACTTATCAACCACGAGTTCGGGCGAAAGATGCCCCTTGCTTCGACGAAACCGAAGAGATTGTGGTGGCCGCCGAATGTGTAGATAATGGCGGTAACGATGGAGGAGATAATGGTGGGAATAACGGTGGAAACAATGGAGAGGACAAGAATTGTGTTTATACGTTCGTTTTGGATGCTCAAGATGGCGTTTTTACCGTTTCTCTGATTTCGGATACAACGATTACGGGTCCTTTAACGAGAACGCCAACGGCACAAGTTACTCTAAAGGTACCTACGGGCAGTTTTGAAGTATCAAACTTTACTAGCCTTGTCGATGGAGCCAACTTTCAGCCCAATGGACGTTCAGATGCACCGACGGAAGCCCCCGAGTTCGACTATCTTGTTTTTGGCTTAACTCAAGCGGGCGGGACACAGGCAATTGAATATACCAAAGGCGTAAAGGTTCCTTTGTTTTCTTTCGAAAATAGTGGACAATGTACGGGTGGACAAGTTTTTATGATGGAAAATTTTACTGACCCCTTCTATCCACCTAATAGCCAAAACGCTAACGTTAGTCAACAAATTACCGTAGCCGCAACGGGCAGTGACTTGACCATTGTTTGCCAAGAAAGCAATATGATTTCCGACTGCGGCACCAACCTTGGCGACGACCCCGGCGACGGCGAACCAACCAATTATCCGACCGACACCATTTACGCCACTTTACCGATTGACGAAACCACTACGCTTTGTATTGGTGACGAACTAAATATTACTACGGCCGATTTGGGCACAGTTGCCCTCTGCAACGCAGCGGGAACCATCATTACCAGCTTGACGGACGGCAGCAACTGCATCGACTTAACGACCGACGACCATTTTAACCAAACCGAAACTATCTGTATTGTCCACGCCGACGCTACGGACGCCACCGTTTTTGACACTACCATTTTGGTACTTTGTCCAGCCGTTTCGCTGGGCAACGATTTAAGTATATGTTCAGGTGCTTCCGACACCTTAAGAATTACGGGCGGTACGGGCAATTTCACGTGGACCACAACGGGTAACATTAGCTGTACCGATTGTCCCAATCCAGTTGTAGCGCCGACCGAAAACACGCAGTATATCGTCACCAGTGTTGACGGAGACAACTGTATGGAAACCGATACCATTATGGTCAATGTGCTAGATGCACCAGCCATTAGCGAAGTAATGGCGCAGCAGCCGACCAACTGTCAAGAAAATGGCGAAATCAGTATTACCGCTACGGGAGGTACGGGTAATTTACGGTATAGCATCGACGGTGGGACAACGTTCCAAACGAGTAGTAGCTTTACCAATCTGGGAGCGGGTACTTTTGAAGTGATGGTCGCCAATCAAGATGAAAGTTGTTCTACCACTTGGCCGCAAACGGTGGCGCTAACCATTGCGGGCGCACCGACCATTGTGGACCTCAACGTGACGCCGCCGAACGGATGTCGAGATGAGCAGGGAAGTATTTCCATCACGGCCACTAGCGAAAATGGTAGTGACGTTATTGAATACAGCATCGACAATGGAACCACTTGGCAGACGAACGGCCTTTTCGCCGATTTGGACGAAGGCGATTATAACTTAGTGGTTCGCCTGCAAGGTAGCGATTGTGAAGCCGCTTTTGGCAATAATCCCGTAACCGTAAGCCCATTAGCTGACTTGCGAGTAACTACACCTCCAGGCGACCAGACGATTTGTAGCGCCGACGACCGTATCATTCAATTAGAACTCAACGATACCATCGATTCTTACACCATCACGGGCGGCCTTTACGAAAACGATACGGCGAACATTAATGTCCTCACTTTTGAAGCCAATCCCGCCGATACGGGCAGTACTTATACGGTGACCATTATTGGCAAAAGTGGCTGTACGTTAACCGAAGAATTTACGTTGACACCGGGCGAAGACACGGGCGAATGGGACGTGGACATTGATACAACGCCCGCTGGCTGTGACGATGACGATGGTGCCATTAACGTAACTGTCAATGAAACGAATAACGGCTTTACGTTCTGCTGGGAACCTAACAAAGCCTCTGGCCCCATGCGGACGGGTTTGAGTCCCGATTCAACGTATAATTTAACCATTACGGGCAGTTCGGGCTGTACGTTGGAGTTTGATAACCTGCTAACGGGTTCGACTTGCGAAGTTCCTTCTTGCAACATTTTCACTGGTTTAGATACTTTAAACGCTTTTGTCGTGGACGGTCGAGCCACTGCTTGTTTGCCGATAGGCGATATGGATTTATCGGAATTTCAGTTTTTACAAGACGGGCAAATTCAAGAGATGCAGTTTGGCGAATGTATGCAAAGTTCGATTCTCTACGATTTGTCGATGATTTTGGAAACGGGACAAACCCCGTTCAACCTACGAGAATGGAGCGTCAACGGCGACACTTTAAGAAATGTCGAATTTCAAACATTGGAAGAATTGGCCGTTCGTATGAACCAATTTGACTTCCAAGCTAACTGGGTGGTCAACCAAGACTCAACAGGTATCAAAGGTTTTTCCACGGGCAACGTTTACGGCGAATTGAATATTCAAACGAACGCCTCTAGCACGATGGGCATCGGATTGACTACTTTAAATACCATGTATCAAAGTATCATTTTGTCCGACGAAAGAGGCGTCCTTCGATACACTATCAAGGACCCCATGAACGATTGTGAAGACGACCTCTACATCAAAGTGCAAGGCGAAAATGACGGAATGGACACCTTAGAACTAGTGACTACTGTGAACACGCCCATCAACAATCAATGCCTCAATACGGACGAAACGGGCACCGAAAATCTGAGCATCCGAATTTGCAATCAGCCGTCCGTGGGTATTCTTAATGATACGGACGATGATGATGCCTGTTTTGGCTATATGCCCAATACCGACTTCGTGGGCAAAGACTTTTTCTGTATCGAACTGTGCAACGGGACTATCTGCGATACGACCTTAGTGAACGTGACTATCAACCCCGAAGGTCTCGTCTTTTTTACGGGTTTCAGTCCAAATAATGACGGTGTGAACGATGTCTTTACCATTCGAAATATCGAAAATTTTCCTGATAATAAAGTACTCATTTATAACCGTTGGGGGAACCGAATTTTTAAAGCAGACAACTACAAAAACGACGAGGGCTGGACAGGCATGTACGGTGAAGGTCTTTCTCCCGATGGCGTCTATTTCTACGTCGTGAAAGTGACCATCAACGGGGAAGAAGAAGTGTTCTCAGGGCCCGTGATGTTGTCAAGGTAAGAGGGTAAGGTGATGAGGCTGAAAGGTGTAGAGGTTGAAAGGCTAATGGGTGTAGAAATGAGCGATGTAAGTAAAAAGAGGAAAATTTAGCATGTGAAAAGGATTTAACGACTTAAAAACTATTTACAATTTGTAACTACTCAGCAATGATTTCTTTAGGAAAATATATCATTCTGCAAAAGAATTTATTGGTCAATGCTGCGCTCGAAAAAAACTCTATGCGCTTTGTGGACTCCATTCCTTTGTGGTAAAAAATGAGTGCTAAATAGTTACTAAAAATTAACAACCCCCGCATTTGACTTCTCAACTAACAAGAAATAAAGGCAAACAATGCGTGTTCAACAATACCTACTTTTTATTCTACTATTTCTATCATTCGGGGCGACGCTTTCGGCGCAAGTGGAAGGTAAAATCATTCTTTTGCCCGATAATAAAACGTACCAAGTGTCGGTTATTCCAGTAACCTCGCTCAGTGCGGCATTTAGTATTACCAATTCGGCACAAATCACGTTGGTCGCACCGACGGGCGGTTTCGAATTGACCCGTTTACGAGGAATTACGGGAGATTGGATGATTTCGGGTTTTGCGAAGTCACCGTCCGAAAATCACAGCGCCGATTACTATTCCGTACAGTTGAACTCGCCTTTGACCGATGTAGTTTACACGGCCAACGAAGAAATCATTTTATTTACGTTCGAAAATAGCGCTATTTGCGTGGGAGATGTGTCGATTATTGACGATAATAATGACCCGTTTTTACCACCCAATTCTCAATTTTTAAACGTCGGAAATTTATTTACCATTCGAGGTATTGGCCCCGTCAATGCTTATCAAGGCAGCGCCGTTGGGTCCGCTTCTTGTCCCGAACCGTTAGCGGCGACGGCATCGGCGACGGTCGGCAGTTTGAACTGCTCGGACGACGTAACAACAATGGTCGTAGATATTCAAGGCGGCGAAGCCCCTTTTACGATTATTTATACCAATAACGAAACGGGCGTGGTCGATAGCGTCGTTTCGAACCAAATCAATACGCCCGTCACATTACAAAACATCAGCGGAGGCGATTACACCATTGAAATTAACGATGCTAAGAACTCCAGCAACGTTTTAACCGAAGTGGTGACGGCCCCCGACCCCATTGAATTTGATTTTAACATTCAATTTGCCAACTGCGAAGAAAGTCAAGATGGCGTTATCGAAATCAATACTATCAATCGACCTAGCGCCACCTACGAATGGAGCAACGGCTTAACGAGTACGACCCAAATTCGGGACTTAGCACCCGCTACGTATTCCGTAACGGTCACCGATGATAATGGCTGTTCGGCTACGAAGGAAGCTATCGTCAAAATGGACGGCTGGATTCAGATGCAAGCAGACCCCGTTGATATAAGCTGTTTTGGTGCCGCCGACGGCGCTATTGAGATGACCACATCGGGCAAAAACCCGCCCTTCACTTACGATTGGGACAACGGCACTGCGACGGGAACGGGCGATAATTTGAACAATTTGGCAGCGGGGACTTATACGCTAACCGTGACGGATAATACGGGCGTGTGCAATCAAGTGCAGACCCTACAAGTGAACGAACCCGCCGAAGTAACCGCTTTTGCGTTGATTGACAGCTCTTCGTTGTGCGAACTAGAAACGGAAAGCGTCGTCACCATTGACGGCGTTCAGAATAACCGCGGCGCCGTCGGCTATTCACTCGACGGTATTGATTTTAGCAATAGCAATCGCTTCGTATTGGAAGCGGGCGCCTCTTACACCATCACGGTGCAAGACGAAGCGGGTTGCGGCACCGATTTGGACGTGACCATGCCCGAACCGTCGGGCCTAGCCGTCGAATTACCAGAAGATTTAATTTTAAAACTAGGGGATGACCTACAATTAGAGGCCGATTTTGCGGCCACCACGGAGGTCAGTTTCAACTGGGGACCAGCAGAAGGATTGAGCTGTACGGATTGCCCCAACCCCGACATCACACCTACGAGTACCACTACTTACACACTAACTGTAAACGATGCTAACGGATGCGAAAAACAAGCATCCGTCATCGTTTACTTATCCACCACCCGCAGAGTGTATGCACCCAATACCTTTAGCCCCAACGGCGACGGACTCAACGATTTGTACACCATTTTTACCAGCACAGATGCCCAATCGGTCAACACCTTAAAAATCTACGACCGCTGGGGCGAAAAAGTCTATGAGTCGCCTACCGACTTCGAGCCCAGCCAAGAATTTCGTCACGGTTGGGATGGCCGATTCCGAGGAGAGGAAGCGCCCAACGGGGTTTATGTTTTTATGACGGAGATTACGTTTATTGATGGGCGAACGGAGGTGTTTTCGGGGGATTTGACGTTGGTGCGGTAGGGGAAATGCTTACAGGGCATTTTCCATTTTCAAAACATTATACCAATAAGCGTACGTCCTATTTTTCACTTTTCGATAGCGATTCAGAAAATTATACGCTGGATTTTCTATCAAATTATTTGCTTCTACAAGGTTAGTGAACAGTTCAGGTTGCTTGTGCTTAAAACAGGTGGCCAAATAGGCAACTTTTGCGGCAGTTTCTATAGCCTGTTCAATGTTAAATCTTCCTGTCATCAGAAAAGACTGAAATCTTTTGAGACCGTTATACAATTCTTGGAATCTAGAGGCATTAGGTTCTACTTTGTTACGTTCTCTTCTTGCAAGTAATAAAGCAGTTGCTACAGTATCTTCCAAGACAGTCTGTATGGTTATTGTATTAACTAATTCTTCTTGGGCTATTTTTTGAAAGGACTGATAAGTAATATCCAAATCAGTAACTTCCTCTAAAAGGCAACCCAAATCAAATAGCTGTTTACTGATTTCCATACTCATTGAAATACCCTTTTTGTTGTATGGGATTCCAATAGTTGTAGGTGCAAAAGCAGTCAGCTTATCTCCAAGAATTGAATTTACGGAAGGTACATTGGCTATTTGTGGTTGCCCTTTCCTTTTCAGCCAAGGGCTATCAATCGGAAGTTCTAGTAGTTCTGGATAAAGATTATCTTCTAGCAAAATGTCTAAAAGAATATAATTAGCTTTATTATTTAGCTCAGACTTGTAATATAAAAAGTAATGAGCTTTAGGAATACCTTTCTGATAACTTCGCTTCCTATCTAGTTCAAATCTGTCAAAATGGGAGGTTTCAATAATTTTTCGTAAAACTTGCTCAATGCCAACTCTATCTAATTGGGTAATAATATCTATATCGACCGAAAATCTAGCGGGCTTTCCCAACAGTAAAACAAGACTAGTTCCTCCCTTAAAAGTAAAATCTAGTTGATTGAGTACTAATTGTTCTAAAAGAGCCAATGCTTGAACCATTTTTTCTAAGACGGGGGGATTAATTTTTTGGTAAGCCTTGTTTTGCTTGAAACTAAAAATCCAATCTTTAGAAAAACTTACAGGGTCAATCATTAAGTAGGCTTTTGGGGCAATTAATAATATTCCGTTTTAGAAACTGTCGAAGTACCGCTCCCTTTTTTCTTCTTTCAGCATAACTAAATAACCGAGTATAATCTATTTGATACAGTTGAATAGCTTTTTCAAAAACATACACCATTTCTTGCCCTTGATAAGCATAAAAAGTTTGACTATCTATAAATAAATCAACAAGAACTTTTTCTAAACTAGAAACCTTAATGGCTGATATTGCTTTGAACGGTGCTCGACTCGGTAATGGTTTTAAAATGATTGGAGCATCAGCACTCAATACATACAATGAAAAAACGTGATTATTTGGATTGAGGTAAATCTCTTTCTCGCCTTCTGTTCTCAATAAATCAAAAACATCGGACAAAAATTCTTTTTCTACTTCTAGCAAGATTATATGCTGAAACGCTTGATGCAAACTAAACTCTCCTAGCCACTCTGTACTACTAAGACAATAATCAATTTCAAAATACTGCTGAATTATCGCCGCTATTTTTTTTAATTGCTCGGAAAGAAGTGGTTGATACGGTTCTTTTGGTTGAAATGTATATTTTCCACGCCCAGCGGATTGAATCAACCCCGACTCTTTTAAATCATGGATTCTACCTCGTATTACATTATCCTTTACAGTAGGCTGCTGTTTTTTAAAATAATTTCGAAAATCACCAATTGTAATGATGGATTGTTGTTGGAAGTGGTTAACTAATTGTCGTTTACTACATTGGTTGCTTTTCATAATACAAATTTAAGTAACAAAATCCACTTTTTCAAAAATAGTGGCGAAAACACAACATCCTCTGAAGAATTTCAGTAATTTTACAATTATCTTCAAAATAAACTTAACCACCCCCAATATGAGCGAATTCCAACAATATCAATTTCAAACGATTGACCGCCCACTAACCGAAGCTGAACGCCAAGAAGTTAGCAGTTGGTCTAGTAGGGCTACTGCATCTGCTACTTCCATTACTTTTACGTACAGTTACAGTGATTTCCCGAAAGACGAAGATAAAGTAGTAGCTAAGTATTTTGATGCTATGTTGTACGTTGCTAATTGGGGAACCAAGCGGTTGATGTTTCGCTTTCCTAAAAGTCTGATTGATGAAAACGCCATCACCGAATATAGCATTTATCCAGAATATGCGGAGAGTTACCTCACTTTTTCTGATAGTGGCGAATTCCTTATCATGGATATGGCCCTCAACGATGATGATGGCGGTGGCTGGATGGAGGAAGATGATTATCGGTTGAGTGATTTTATTCCCCTACGAGAGCAAATCATCAACGGGGATTACCGCTGTTTGATAATGGCTTGGTTAAAAGTTGCCCAAGAGGATGTAGAAATGGAAAAAGATGAATACGAAGAAGAAGAATATGAAGAAAATCCACTTCCGCCTATTCCCTCTGGGTTAAAGAAACTCAATGGCCCGCTAACTGCTTTTCAAAACTTTTTTGAAATAGATGATGATATTTTAGAGGATGTCGTTAAGAAAAGCCCCAATTTATCGACAAAAAAGATGGATTATACCAACCTCTTGGCAAAACTTTCTGTCAAAGAAAAAGATGATTTTTTACTGAGACTGATTGATGGAGAAGCTAGATTGGATATAAAACTTAAAAAGTTATTGGAAAAGCTAGGTTAATGAGTGCATTTCGCAATGTCGCACAACTTGGAGAGTTGCGTTACAGTAAAGATTAGTGGTTACAGCACATAGAGTGGTGGGACCCAATTTTTTAGAAAAAAATAAAAATAAAAAAAAAAATAAAAGACGATTTAAAATAAAAATAAATTATGATCGAAAAAAGGGGCGATAAACC
>JBCCQK010000303.1:0-10066 GCA_039024375.1 Bacteroidota bacterium | reverse complement strand
CAGTAGATAATTACGGATTTATTATTTTCTTAATACAAATTAAGAAAATAATATTTTTAGACATGCTCTAAGCAAACCCTACACCCGTTAACTTATCTCCCTAATTTTTCATTATTGCCACATCATTCATCATCCATCACTCATCATTCATCATAAAAAGGAGGAATCTGATAACTCCCATCCGCCTGTTTGACCCAAGTAGCCCGCCAAGCCGCATACCTTTTAGCGGAAGCTACCCAATCGGCGTGAATTTTATTTTGCGTCCTTTTCGACCGAAACAAGTCCAGACAAACGATGTCGGAAGTGCCTTCATCTGGTTCTGAGGGGTCAGGTTCTTTGGGCGGCCGTTCAACGTAGCCCAAGCCTCTCAAAAATCGAATACTACGGGCATTTTCTCTTTCCACACAAGCTGTTAGATAGAGTCTATTCCATTTGGTGAACAAATAGTCTTGCAAATGTCGCACTACTTTTTGTGGTATTCCGCTACCCCGAACCGATGCGCCAAAAGCGTAACCGATACTGCATTGACGCTGCGTATATTCTCCGCTTTCTTTACTAAAATCAAAGGCGTGAACAATTCCGATACAGTCACCTTCTCGATACACCAACCAATCGTGACCGCCTCTTTTGAAGGAATAGGGTGAAATCATCCGAATTATGCAAACATATTCGTACATGCTTTCCGCATTTTTGAATCGTTTGTCCACCCACGGGTCGTCGTCTTTTTCGAATAGGTCTAAGAAGTCGTGACGATTTCTGAAAGTTAGGGGAACAAATTGGATGCCTCCTTCCATTTTGGAAATAGGAGGGAATTGCCAGATGGGGACTCTTCCGGCGTTTTGTTCTAGGTAGAACTGAATCCAGTCGGGGATGGGGAAGCGGCGGCGTTTGTTTTTGGGCATATTTTTATTAATCGTTCTGGTCTTGGGTTTCAGATTCCTTTGACGCAACAGCTATTGGACTCTTGAGGCATAGGAAATCTAACCATTCATCCAAGCTATTAGTCCAACAACTGTAGCGGAAATAATGAAGGTAAGCGGTATCGCAAGAGATAAAGTTGCTGCCAGTTTCTTTTCGTCGCGTCTTATTCCAACAACTCCAAGTACTACAGCTGCGAGTAAGGCTAAAAAAAATAAGACATCCGTTAAAATGAGAGAAATTACTCCGCCCAATAAAATGAGAAGGCCAAGTCGACCAAATTTATTTTTGCGCTGCTTTTTCTCTGCTTTCTTAGCCAGTTTTACCTCTAGCCTATTTAACCGTTTTACCTTTCTTTTTTGTCTCTTGCTGATAGGTTGTTCTACAGTTGAAGGAGTTGTAGATTTATTACCAACTACTGCTTCTATTCGATTAGCGTAAAGCGAAAAAAATAAACAGAGGGAGATTAGTAGGTATGTTTTAATAGAGAAAGGCATTAGTTCGGTCGATTTGTCGATGGTGAATCAAATGTAATCTTAGATAAAGCCAATGATGACTAATATATAACTTTGTGTGACCAAATTCAAAAGTTAATTTTATATTCCTCAATACCATTGGCCTCCACGAATGATTCTGGCAAAAAAATGTTCCAGTTCACAATGTAGGGCTGTCAATTTATTTTTTCAGTATTACTAATATCAGAAAAATCTACTCCAATAAAAATAATACCCCACCCAAATTCCTTTCACCGTCCACAAAATCGTCCGTATCCAATTCGTCTGTACCAATCTACGAATAGCTTCAGTGTCTTTTTCCACTCCCAAAGCATTATGGAGCGGTACCTGAATCAAGAACGTGCTCAACCAAATAAGTAGCACTGTGATTAACGGAATTAAGTAGTCCATTTGCCATTGATACTGCTGTGCCAAGTAAACAGCTAAGCCTAACTCAACTAACATCAATGGCATGACAATTAGCGTAATGGAAGACGTATGATGTTGGTGAAAAGCTAAAAAATCATCGGAGGCAATAAAGTGAAAGGAGGGATAGTGCACGAGTTGAATCGTCCAAATTAGGCCAACGAGCGCCCAAGTTACGAGTAAGTTGACAAAAAGGGTGTCCATGAGTTTTGTTTGGTTAACGGTACACGGTGAATGGTTGACGGTCTGTCTATTGAAAAAATTCAAAATACAGACAGAGATAAGCTGCTCTTAAAACAGACACACTCTAAAGTAACAGATTCTGCAAGGTAGTTAAATTTATTCTGATATATTCTTTCTTTTCAAGATAAAAACCGCTACTTTTATGCTGTAATACACCACTCTTTCCCCCTTCTTCATCTATATTTTCACCTAACTATCTTGTTAATTTTCGACTATTTGGCAGTAGCCGAAGGCTATCTTTTAGTCACTCATTCCCCCTCTCAGTAGTATTCCCCTACCTACTATCTTGACTTATACTTTATGCTGGATAAAATCGTGATTCTAGTGGAAAGAAAATAGTTTGAAATAGAGAAATATTTCCACCTATTTCTCTTTTTTCCAAAAAACGAAATTCACTTTTTCGTACAGTTCTTAGCATAATATCCCCTCTTTCAACAGTTGCAATCAACACAATTTAAAAACAAAAAATGAACCATCCACACCAACTATGCTGCGAGGCAACTCGCACAACAGATGGGTTTGGCAGAAATCGACAACCCCAACCATTTGTTTTCCTAGCCCTTTTTCTATTTTCCCTTTTTGGATTACCAACGAATTATCTAGTTGCCCAAAGCCCGTCCTTTTCCAAAACGACCTTATTTGGCGCTAACTTGAGCGAACCTACCTCACTTGACTTTGGACCCGACGAAAAGTTGTACGTTTCCGAAAGAACGGGCCTCATTTATATCTATACGATTGAGAAAAATGGGAATAATTACCAAGTGGTTTCCACGGAAGTAATTGATTTGGTCAAAAATATTACCAATCACAACGATAATGGTGAAGTCAGTCCAACCGTCAATAGCCGACAGGTCACGGGTATTTTAGTCGTTGGTACACCCGAAAATCCGATAATATACGTGTCTTCCAGTGACATTAGAGTAGGTGGCGGTGGATTAGATACTAATTTGGATACGAACTCGGGCATTGTCTCTCGCTTAACGAAAGTGGACTCCGTTTGGACGAAAGTCGATTTGATTCGTGGATTGCCCCGTTCGGAGGAAAATCACGCCACCAATGGAATGCAATACGACGCAGCAACTAATTCGTTGTTCGTAGCACAGGGCGGACATACCAACGCAGGGGCCCCTTCGGCCAATTTTGTCTATATCGGCGAGTACGCCCTTTCTTCGGCTATTCTGCAAGTTGATTTAACTCAATTGGACACGATGCCCATTTTGACCGATTCGTTTTCGGGTCAGCAATACGTTTACGATATTCCAACTCTGGACGACCCAACTCGTCCCAACGACGCTTCGGGGAATGATATTAATGACCCTTTCGGTGGAAATGATGGACTCAATCAAGCGAAATACGTACCCGGTGGCCCCATTTTTATCTACGCCCGAGGATTTAGAAATCAATACGATTTGGTGTTAACTCAATTAGGAAATCTCTACACTTGGGACAACGGGGCTAATCAGGGCATCGGTGGACATCCCAATTTAGAGGGAACTCCGAACGTGAATAACGCCTTCGTCATCGGCGAACCTGGTTCTAATGGGCCAGGACCTAACGATGGACAAGTCAATAATAAAGACGGGCTACATAAAGTACCTTTAAATTACTATGCCGGACACCCCAATCCTGCCCGAGCGAACCCTCTGGGTGCGGGTATTTTTACGCACGAAAGCGGTCCGGGCGAAAATGGGATATTACGTGTTGCCATTACGGGCAACCCCGCCACTAGTTTGCCCGTTGATTATCCACCCTACCCCGAAAGCTTAAAAGATTTGCGAGAAGGAGATTTCCAAAATGCGGGTATTTCCGATAGTAGCATCTTCATCATTGAAGCCTCCACGAACGGGATGGCGGAATATACGGCAACTACTTTTGGTGGCGTGTTACAAGGTGATTTACTAGCTGCTTCTTTTTCAGGAGATATTTTCACGGTGGACTTGGACGCCAACGGAAATTTGGGGCCCGACGGGGTAACTAGTATCGCTAACCAGTTAGAAGTGCCCATAGACGTGGCAACGCTGCCTAATAACTCCGCCTTTGCGGGTACGGTTTGGGTCGTTGAATTTAGTGGGGGTAAAATCACTGTTTTGGAACCCTCCAATAACGAAACTTGTATTGGGACGGACGACGACACCATTGACGAAGACGAAGACGGCTACACCAATGCCGACGAAATTCAGAACGGTAGTGACCCGTGTAATCCCGCCATTACGCCCGCTGATTTTGATGGAACATTAATTGGTGGTTTTAAAGTCTCCAATTTGAATGACCCCGATGATGATGACGATGGACTGCTAGATACCGAAGACCCTTTCGCCCAAGACCCTTTTAACGGTTTGAATACGACTTTACCGCTGGTCAACCGCTTAGCCAACGGAACGAGTGGGTTACTCGATTTGGGTTTCACGGGCTTGATGACCAATGGGACAACGGATTATTTGGAACTGATTGACAATGAAAATGCCATTATTGCGGGTGGTGCGCCCGAATTGTTAGTGATTCCCCAAGTGGCCGACGGGACAGCACTGAATAGTGTGAATAATGAAGTCAACGCCTTCCAATTTGGTATCAAAGTCGATACGAGTACTGCCGCTTTTACGGTGACGGGAAAAATTGTTCCACCGTTTCTCTCCAATCCTGCCTTCAACAATCAGCGACACGGAATGTATATTGGGACGGGCGACCAAGACAATTATCTAAAAATTGTCCTAAAAGGAAATACGAATGGGAACAGCGATATTCAAGTGATTCACGAAGTGGCAGGTGTAGCGACAATTCAGACCTACAGTTTTAGCAATTTGCAAAACGCAACGGACATTAAAGTGGGGCTATCCGTCAATCCCGAAAATGCAACCGTCCAACCTCTGTTGTCCGTCAATGGGAGCAATAGTTTTCCTTTAGGAACGGGACCTGTGACCACAACAGGCGATTTGCAAGCCGCTATTCAAAGCGAAACTATCGGACTAGCCGTCGGAATTACAGCTAACGCCACCGAAGGCGACACGACATTTACGGCAATTTGGGACAATATTGACATCCTTTTTAATGACCCTAATACCTTAATCGGGCAATGGGAAACCATCAACGATGGACAGAATTGCGCCGTCCACGGGTCGCCCGGTAGTTGCCCCGCCGCACGACACGAATCGGGTTACATCGAAGCGGGCGACCGCTTTTACATGTTCGGTGGTCGGGAAACACAAGAGGTCAATATCTACGACCCCACGACCGACATTTGGACAAAAGGGGCCAACATGCCCATCAATATGCACCATTTTCAAGCGGTAGAATACGAAGGATTAATTTATATCATGGGGGCTTTTTCACAAAATCCGCCTTTGGAAGCACCCGTTCCCAATATTTACATTTATGACCCTGCGGCCGACGCTTGGACGGTCGGTCCTCCCCTACCCGCTAATCGTCTGCGAGGGGCAGCGGCAGCCGTCGTTTACAAAGGGAAAATATACTTAGCGGGAGGTATCCAAAATGGACACATCGACGGACGGGTCAGTTGGTTGGACGAATACGACCCGCATACCAATACGTGGGCAATTCTACCCGATGCTCCGAACGAACGAGACCATATCCAAGCCATCATTTTCGAAGACAAAATGTACTTGGTGTCTGGCAAGCAAACGGGCGAAGGCAACAGCTTCAACGCTACGATTGACATTGTGGACGTTTACGACTTTGATAATCAAACATGGTCAAGTCTGCCGAATCCAATTCCGACACCAAGAGGCGGTCATTCAGTCGCCTTACTGGGGAACGAACTTCTCGTCATCGGCGGGGAAAATGATTTTAATAATAGTATCAATAAAACCGAGGCGCTTAATTTGAATGACAATACTTGGCGAGCTTTGCCGAATCTAAATCAAGGTCGTCACGGCACCCAAGCCGTTGTGAATAATGGCGTTATTTACATTGCGGCGGGTTCTCCCGTACCGGGTGGTGGCAACTCTAAATCGCAAGAGGCATTCTATTTTACGCAAAAGAACGTCCCCGTTTTTACGCCCATTGCGCCTAGTATTTTAACGGTGGAAGGAGAAAATCTCAACGCTTTTAATACACTTGACATTACTAGCAACAGCGACACTTTGGTGCTGAAAAATAGGGTGGGTAATCAAGGGATTATTATTGACGATATTGAATTAGTCGAAGGGACGGACAATAGCTTCAGTGTTGACCTAGAAAACGGCGCAACCTTACCACTCGTTTTGGCAACGGGAGACAGCCTACTCATTATTATCAACACCAGCAGCCCAACTTTCGATTCGCTACAAGGCGGCTTAATTATCACTCATTCGGGAGCGAATGCGCCGATTACCGAAATTATTCTAAACGAAGAAGTTTGTTTGGATTTAGATGGTGACGGCTTTTGCGGGCCGAACGATTGTGACGATAACGACCCAACTATTCCTGCTATTCCCGGTACCATTTGTGACGACGGCAACCCCAATTCGGACAACGATGTGATTCAGGAGGATGGTTGTACTTGTCAAGGGAATGACGGCGTAATTGCTGATTGCAACGGTGTCCTTTTTCAAGGAGGGAACGGTGAAATTCGGTTAAAAAACTTGTTTGCAACCAGCGAAATTGTGGAGATTATTGGCGAACCAACAAACTATCAAGTCATCGAAATTTGTAACGGGAATTGTGCCGACGAAGAGGTTATTAGCAACCTGTTTCCTGGCGAATACAACGTAAAATTGAATATGTTTGGCAGTGATAATAGCTATTGTTTTCGACAAGAAACAGTTATCGTTTCCTCGGGCCCCTGCATTGACAACGATAACGATGGTATTTGCGCCAACGCCGATTGTGATGATAATAATCCGCTATTGCCCGCTACGCCTGGAGATACTTGTAACGATGGAGATTCGCTGACCATCAACGATGTGTATTTGGGGGATGGCTGTACTTGTCAAGGAACGACGGTTTGTCAAATTGACGTGGATAATGACGGCGTTTGCGCCGACGAAGATTGTGACGATAACGACCCAACCGTTCCCGCTGTGCCAGGTACCATTTGTAATGATAATGACCCTGCCACGACGGGCGACGTTTACCAAGCGGACGGTTGTAAGTGCCAAGGGAATAACGGAGACGGAACAGCTAATTGTGAAGCAGTACAACTAACGGGCGATGCTGGCCAGATTATCGTGTCTAATTTAACGGCAGCCAGTGAAAAAATTGAGATTATCGGTGCCCCTACCAATTGGCAGGTGGTGCTAGTTTGCGATGGTGACTGTGCCAATCCGCTCGTTATCCCCAACCTTTCGTCTGGCGACTATACCGTTAAAATAAATATGTTTGGTTCAGACAATAGCTATTGTTACGACCAGAAGGATGTAACCGTAACGGACGAACCCTGTACGGATGCTGACAATGATGGGGTCTGCGTTGCGGACGATTGCGACGATAACGACCCGACCGTTCCCGCTATCGTTGGTAGCATCTGTAATGACGGCGACAGTACGACCATTAATGATGTTTATCAAGCAGACGGCTGTACTTGCCAAGGGGTGTTCACTTGTCCGAGTGATGCCGACGGTGACGGAGTTTGTACCGAAGACGATTGTGATGACAATAGCCCCAATATTCCCGCTCAACCGGGAACGATTTGTAACGACGGCAATCCGTTGACGGCTAACGATGTTATACAATCGGACGGTTGCACCTGTGTGGGCGTTCCTTGTACGGATGCGGATAACGATGGAATTTGTGCCGAAGACGATTGTGATGATAATGACCCCAACTTACCGAACCAACCAGGTGCGATTTGTAACGATAATGACCCCAACACGACGGGCGACGTTTACCAAGCGGACGGCTGTACTTGTGCGGGCATTGGTGGAGGCCCCGCCAACTGTGATAATGTGCAGTTTATTGGCGGCAATGGCATTATTACCCTTACGAATTTAACGGCGGCTTCGGAAGCTATTGAGATTATAGGTGCGCCCACCAATTGGGTACCCGTGTTGATTTGTGCGGAAGAAGATGCTTGTTCCAATCCTTACGTTATTCCTAATTTAACGTCGGGAACTTATACAGTCAAACTACAAATGTTCGGTGATGATAATAGTTATTGCTATCGCCAAGAAAACGTGGTCGTTTCGGATGGCCCCTGTACGGACCTCGACGACGATGGGGTTTGTGCCGAACTCGATTGTGATGATAATAACCCACTCCTACCCGCTACCCCGGGAGATAGCTGCAACGACGGCGATACGTTGACCATCAATGATATCTATTTGGCGGATGGCTGCACTTGCCAAGGCACAGTGGTTTGTGCCGTCGATGCAGATAATGATGGGGTTTGTGCGGCGGACGATTGTGACGATACGAATCCCAATATCCCCACTCAACCCGGAACGATTTGTAACGATAATGACCCCGAAACACAAAACGACCAAATCCAATTGGACGGTTGTACTTGTGCGGGTAGCAACGGTGGTCCCGCTAACTGCGACAACGTACAATTCACGGATGGCGCGGGACAGATTACCTTATCTAATCTATCTGCTTTGGGCGAAAAAATTGAAATTATTGGTGCACCAACGAACTGGCAGGTTGTCCTAGTTTGTGATATGGATTGTGATAATGTGCAGGTCATTCCGAACTTATCGCCTGGGGTTTACACGGTTAAACTACAAATGTTCGGGGACGACAACAGTTATTGCTACCGCCAAGAGAATGTTACCGTAACGGCTCCAGCGGCCAACGCAACGGCCATTAATCGAAACGAAAAATTTTTTACGCTGGATGCCTTCCTCTCCCGCAACGTGGTCAAATTACAATGGGCCGATAACATCGCTATGGATGGAGACGAGTTTTTGGTTGAGCGGTCTTCTACCGTCGATAACTTTGAGGTAATTTCGAAGGAACTACCCAAACAAAAACGTCCCTCGGCCAATTCGTACCAACGGGAAGATGCCAATCCCTTGCTCGGCACCAATTATTACCGTGTGAAACTACAAAGAGCGGACGGTAGCGCTCTTTACACCCCCTTCAAAAAAATTATTATTGAACAGCCTTTAAGTTTTAATGTCTTTCCAAATCCCGCTCAAACGGAAGTATTTATCGGCTTGAGGGAATTGGGCAATCAACCAATTGATATTCGTATCACCAATCAATTGGGTAAACTAGTTTACGAAGAAAAAGTTAACCCGATGGATAATACAGCCCATCGCATCAATATCGAAAATTTTGAAAATGGGGTTTATTTTATACAAATTAGGACATCAGAAAGAAGGCTGGTTACGAAGAAGTTATTGGTGACGAGACTGTATTAATATGAATGATGAATGATTATATTAAAAAAAAGCGGCTATTCCTGTTATCAGAAATAGCCGCTTTACTATGTGTTCAATAAAACTAAATAGTACACACTACTTTTTGAAAAGAAGTAGTAGCACTATTTCGATTAATTTTACTTTGCGAATACCGACTCCTTACCAAACTTCTTCACTAAAAGGTAGTAGAACATGGCACGGAATTTATTTCTATTCGACTTACCTAGTTGCTCACCAACTTCGGCAATGGCCGTATCCAGAGCGGGGCCATCTGCTAGTCCCAATTTCTTGATTAAAAAGTTCTTCCTCACTCTTGCCAATTCCTCTTTATCAGAAATAGATACTCTGCTGGAATCTTCGTTGTAAATAGCGGGGCCACAGGCCTTTGTAACTGCTTTTAACAGGTCCGCATCCGCCGTTACGCCCGCTTTGTCTTTTAATTCTTTAGTATATAAATCTAGGGCTGCTTGAAACTTACTCATAGTATAATTTTTGTTTAAGTTAAAAGATTGAAGTAAGATTAATTTCAACGTAATAATAATAAGTTCTTTGGACTTATTAGAGAATTAGGCTACTTTTTGTTATAAAATGTACCCAATTCTCAAGAAAGTGGTTAAAAAGGAATGCTTTCTTCCCATTTTTTCGTTAGCATAGTAAAGGGTTTCCTCATAAAATATTTCTCTTGTTTCT
>JBCCQK010000302.1:0-10066 GCA_039024375.1 Bacteroidota bacterium | reverse complement strand
TTTTAAATTTTGTATTTTAAATTCTAGATTTCACTAGACATCTTATCTATCAATAACATGAATCTAACTA
Organism: Bacteroidota bacterium; assembly: GCA_039024375.1. Taxonomy (GTDB): domain Bacteria; phylum Bacteroidota; class Bacteroidia; order Chitinophagales; family Saprospiraceae; genus JAFMDF01. The sequence continues at coordinate 9,996 of JBCCQK010000302.1, read as the reverse complement.
AAGCCAAAATTTTATTGGACAAAATAAATCGGTTGTATAAAAGCATGAGTTTAGACGAGGAGAATGTGGCCAATATCGAAAAAGACCTCATGCGAGATTACATCAAACAATTATATGATACATTTTTAGTGGAAAATGGGGAACCGAAGGTGACGACAAGGCCAAAGGTTTCTTTTACGCCGCCACCCGTCGTACCTAAAAGGGAAGAAATACCTACTCCCACGGCCAGAAAAGCACCACCCCCGCCAAAAGTAGAAGTGCCCCCCAAAATGCCACCACCGGTAGTGAATCCCAAGCCTACTTTTTCGCCACCACCCGTGGTTAAAGCGAAGCCGACCTATACACCACCGCCGCTACCTCCGATTGTAGAGGCTAAGCCGACCTATTCGCCACCACCTTCCACAAAGCCGACTTATACTCCACCAAAGCCAAAACCAACTGTGGTTAATCGAGTGGACCCCGAGCATTCGGAACTTTTTGAATTGAACACGGAAGCCAGGGAATTATCCGAAAAGCTGGGTCAAACTCGCATCAAGGATTTAAATAATGCAATGGGGCTGAATGAGCGTATCTTCACCATCAATGAACTGTTTGGTGCGGATAATTCGCTTTACCGAAATGTCATTCGAGACCTAAATAATATGTCTTCTTTTGAAGAAGCGACGGCGTATTTATCCGCTAACGTGGCCGAAAAATTCAATTGGACACACAAGAACAAGCGGAACAAAGCGAAGAATTTTATCAAATTGGTACGGCGACGGTATTTATAATTCCATCATTAGAAATCATAAAATCGCTGGCTATTATTGATTAGGAACGATAGTCGTTTGTAAGTTCTCAATGTTGTTTAGAACTACTGAATAACTTCCTGTTATCCAGTAAATTTATGGCTAAATTTATCTAATAATGGGAATTACTGAATAATCTATACGACCATTAAGAACGTACGGTATTTTGTATTAATTAATTGGTTATTAGTGTTTAGAACGGTCTGACTTCTGACAGTCCTTGTGGACGGTCTGACCTCTGACTTCTCACCTCAATAAAACTATGGCAAAACAAAAATATTATGTTGTTTGGCAAGGCGTAGAACCAGGAATTTATAAATCTTGGAAAGAGTGCCAGCAACAAATTCAAGGTTTTCCCAACGCTAAATTCAAGTCTTTCAAGTCCGAAGCCGAGGCGAAGGTGGCTTATTACGGTGGGACGGCCGCCGATTTTATTGGGCAAAGTAAGAAACCGACCATCAAAACCATTTCCGAAGAAGCTCGACAGAATATTATCTGGGACAGCATCAGCGTGGACGCCGCCTGTTCAGGTAATCCTGGGATTATGGAATATCAAGGAGTAGATACCAAAACGGGCTATCAATATTTCCACAAGAAATTTAACTTAGGTACCAATAATATCGGTGAATTTTTAGCTTTGGTCCACGCACTCGCCATGTTCAAAAAGGAACAAAAATCAACGCCGATTTATACGGATTCTAAAATTGCCACGAGTTGGATAAAAGCAAAGAAATGTCGCTCTAAACTGGCTCGAACGGCGAAGACTACGGCGCTGTGGGAGGTAGTGCGGCGAGCCGAAATTTGGTTGCATAATAATAGTTTTGATAACCCTATTTTGAAGTGGGAGACGAAGGTTTGGGGGGAAATACCGGCGGATTTTGGGCGTAAATAGGGCATAGGATGACAGGATTCTACAGGATGACAGGATATGGTAAGTCCTATTTTTTTTACGTGTTCTAGGTCAAGTCCTTTCAATCTCCCTTCTTGGGTTGGCAGGATGCTCTGACTTTTGGCAGCGAAGTGGTCTTTTTTAAGCCTAATGGAACATTTTGCCAATGATAATAGTTATATATTTGCGCCCTCCGAAAAGTCGGAGCATACGAAAGGGTCTGACTTCTGACAGTTTCGATGTAAAATCGGAACGGTCTGACTTCTGGCTTCTCTATCAAGGGGCCGTATTGGAATCGACAGGAAAGATTACTTTATAGTAAGCATGTCGGAGCAGGATTGTTTACTCCGTTAACAAATAATAATCAAACCATTTTAATTGGCAATCGTCAATTAGCTATGGCTGCCTAAGACTAGGTCTTAGAAAGCTTTTGGGCCCTACGTTTGACGCCTGATACACAGCGTACCGCCTATCAACCAACCTGCAGGCTAGTCAGTGGGGACTCATCCGTCCAACTGGCGAAACTAAGGATGTAAGGTAAAAGCTGGTTGGTTACGGCACCTTCCTTTTACTCGAAAATTTAAGCAGTAACTAAGCATGTAGAAGGCTATAGGGGGCTTTGTCTGGACGGGAGTTCGACTCTCCCCGGCTCCACTAAAGGGATGGTATTTTTGCTATCCCTTTTTAGTTTTTATGTTATTGCCAAAGGAAAGGGGGGACTTGATGAATGGGGAATAGCTGTTGCTGTTTTTTTGCAGTTTACTTTTTGGTTGACGGTTTTTTATTCTTCTTAGGTTGAGCTGTCAAAATCTGTTGCACTTTTTTTTCTTTTAAGTCAACTACTTTTCCGATGATTGCGTGGGAAAGAGTCGGGATTAGCCCCAAAGCTATGACCATTTTCGTACTTCTTTCTTTTAGCAAGTCACTAGTCTGTTCTTTATCCTTGTGGTCCACCCAAACCTTTCTCACTGCTACTTCTTCTAGCGCTTTATTCCATTTTTTTACCATTTTTGGCTCTACGGCAGCCAATTCGGCAATTTGTGTTACCGTAAAGTCTGTTTTAATCAACATGTTGATAATAGTAATCGTCGCTTGCTCATCCGCTCCTTCTTCTTTTCCTTTTTCAATTCCTTCTTCGATTCCCTTTTCAATTCCTTGTTCAATTCCTTGTTCAATTCCTTGTTGAAATCTTATATCCTTTTCTAAATTATAGATAATTGGCATACGCTCTAAGATTTTTATAGTTAACTCCTGTAAGTTATGAATATTTGAAATAATTTCCAACTGTCGTTGCCAACGTTCAATGTCTAGTTCTCCTTTAGCATCTTTAAGCATTCGCTTACCGATTTCTTGTAAGATGTATTCGGGAGCGTTTCCTTCAAAGTTAGCTAAAATCGAAAATAAGGCTACGCTAGTCTCTTGCGCATTTAGTAGCGTCCTGTACGAAATTTGTTTGATTGGGATTAGTTGATAGTGATAGTCCATTCCCGAATCTTTGAACGTAGTAACTGCTTTAGGACGACCTTTACCCATGTAAATAACGTACTGCCTTACGGGTAAGTCGGTTACAGTGATGCCCAGCACTTTGTACAGCATCATTCGATTTCTGACTTTTTTCCAAGGACCTTTCAATTGCCATTCTACGTGCAAAACCTCTAAACTAGGTGTTCCCTTTTGCTGAACGATTTTGAAAAAATCAGGTTCTCGCTCTATGGTTTTTTGCATCTTGGGGTCAACGTTTTTGATGGGTTTGAATGCTGTATTAAGCACTTCACTCATAAAAGGAATGATAGTCTCTCGTAGTAGTTCTTTGATAATTTTATCGTAATCTTGTGCCATAGTTGTTAGTTGGTAAATGTCTGCAACTACAACATTATCGCAATTTTAAATAATAAACAAATAGTTTTATTTGTAATTTTATATTACATTTTTTTTAAACATAGGCTCTTCTATAAAAATCTACCATGCATACATCACAAAAAGCCTTTCAAGAACATATGCTCGGCAACGTCTGCTTCGGCTGCGGCCAAGACAACCACGAGGGCCTAAAAATCAAAAGTTACTGGGACGGAGAAGAAGCAGTCTGCATCTTCAATTCTCATGAAAAATACCAAGGTTGGAAGGGCCTAATGAACGGAGGGATTATCGCCACTTTGGTAGATTGCCATTCGATGTGTACGGCGATGGCGGCGGCTTATCGCTCGGAAAATCGCGCGCTCGATAGTTTGCCCGAATACCGCTACGCAACGGGGACGATGACGCTCAAATATTTGAAACCAACGCCCAACGACCAGCCTATTACTATTAGGGCAACGGTTAGGGAAATTAAAGGGCGAAAGGTCGTCGTAGATTGTTCGGTTATCGCTAAAGAAAAAGTGACCGTCAAAGCCGAAGTGATTGCGATTCGAGTTTTTGATAGCAGTCAAAATGATGGAACTAACCCGTTTCGAGAGTAGTTTTTGAATGGCGTGGATTTATCGCTCATTAAACACTGTTTGACGATTGAACGTTATGCAGGCTATAAAAGCAAACCAAAAATATAAAAAATGACCAAGCAGACTACCTTCTACCTAGCCTTCGCTGGTTTATTAGCTATGCTAGTGCTATACGTTTTGACTAATTTGGGCTATCTGGGGCCAAATCCTATTGGTCGAACTAGTCGAGACACCGAGCCGTTAATCGTTCCTGCTGGTTACGCCTTCGCCATCTGGGGACCTATTTATTTGGGGTTGATTGGGTTTCCCATCCTCAATTTTATCAAGAGAGTGAATAGAAAGCACGAATTGTGGAGTAAGGTACGGACTTGGTATGCCCTGAACGTCGTTGCCAATGGAATTTGGTTGGCGTTTGCCTCCTACAGTTGGCAATGGCTAACAGTTCTGGTCATTAGTTTTATGCTATACAGTCTATTTAGGATAAATGAGTTACTGATTGCCTTGAAAGAGGCAGGACAAACGGTCAATTTCTGGGGAGAGCGGTTGGTTTTTAGCCTCTATTTTGCTTGGGTTACTTTGGCGACGGCTTTGAATGTCAGTTCGGCGCTTCATTTCTACGAATGGGCAGGATTTGGCTTATCGGAAGTAACGTGGTCGTTGATTATTTTGCCAGCCGTCGCTTTGGTAGCGGGTGCTATTCTGTTAAAATATCGGGATGCAGCTTTTGGTGGGGTAGTCGTATGGGCATTCCTAGCTATTGCAGTGCGCCACTGGGGAACAATTCCTAGTATTGCTTATCTATCCGTTGGTGTGGCTGCACTATTTTTAATACTGATTTTTAGTAAAGGAAAGCAGTTATCAACCGTTTCGGTTGTTTAACTCACCCACTTGTTGGTATTGACCATTGATTTGGGGTAATCGACCCCCAGTTTGACACCGAATTTGAGCAACTGTACTTCCGATAGGGTGTCTAACTGGTGCACTTTTTCGGCGGGAATGTCTCGCAATTCGGGACACCATAATTTGACATATTCCCCCTTAGGGTCGTATCGTTTGGCTTGATTGAGGATGTTAAAGTATCGGTTTTCCCGAGGGTCGTTGCCAACGCCCGCCAAGTAGTTCCAATTGCCCCAGTTGCTACACGGGTCGTAGTCAATGAGCATGGATTCGAAATAGTCGGCGCCCATTTGCCAATTGACGTGCAAATCTTTGACTAGAAAACTAGCTACGTTTTGACGACCACGGTTGGACATAAAACCGGTTCGAGCAATTTCTCGCATATTGGCGTCAATTAAAGGAATACCCGTTCGGCCTTCTATCCAAACTTGTAATAATTGTGGATTTTCAACTCCCACTTCGCTGGCGTCTCGATTGATACCGCCTTTTTGAAAAATAGCATTACCGTGCTTTTTACCCATCAAGCGGAAGAAATCTCGCCACAATAATTCAAAGAATAGCCAATAAGTAGATTTATTTTTGCCCCGTTGAACCTCGTATTTTTTGAGTTCTTGATAAATCATTTTGGGAGACAAACAGCCTTGAGCCAACCACGCCGAAAACTTCGAAGAGTAGTCGCCGCCGATTAGTTCGTTGCGGGTGTCTTTATATACTTTTATCAAATCTGAGTCCCATAAGTAATATTGCAGCCTTTCCAAAGCAACCGTTTCGCCTCCTTTGTAGTCCAAAACCGCCCTACTATCTTTTGGTAAGTTGGGTAAATTGAAGTCGGCTAAAGTTGGAATCGGCCCTTCCTCTATCCGAATCGTCAAAGGGTTAAAATCCTCTTTTTGAGGAGCAGGTAGCGGTGCTCTGACGGGAATATATTTTTCGACCTCTTTGCGAAAGTGAGTAAATATGTCGGGGGTCTGGCTAACAGGAAAGGGTAAGTCTGCCGTGTAATACAGCATCTTTCCACGAGAAAAACGAACTTCTTGACCGATTTCCCACAATTTTTGCTCCAACTGGTCTTGTACGTACACCTCCTCATCGGTTCGTTCCCGATTGCAGAATATCCACGAACTTTTGACTTCTTGCGCTAATTTGAACAGAATATCTTCGGGCTTCCCCACTCGAACCATTAAATTGCTACCTATTTTTTGTAGAGAATTTCTTAGGTCTCGTACACTCTCAATGATGAATTGTGCCCGATAACTGCTTGTCTTTGGGAAACCGTATTTTGTAGTTCCTTTGAAAACTCGTTCGTCAAAAATAAAAATCGGTAGTACTTCTTCACTACTTTTCAACGCATCAAGCAGGGCTTCGTTATCGTGTAACCGCAAATCCTGTCTGAACCAAACTATGACGCGTTTTCTTTTCATGTTGTGCAAAAGTTAAGATGAACGTTAATTAGTAAAGCAATAAACGGAACTAATATATAGGTATGATGTAACTCAAACAAATTATGTACAATTTATGTTGTCACGCTAATGTAGAATTGAAAGCTGTGGAATCTTTTTGAGCGTATTTTGGTTGTTTTCGTAGATAATTGCATGATTTTGTTACTTATGATAGAAAAAAAAATACACATCGACCTGTCGCTTTTGGAAAAGGAAGTCCGATTCACCATGAGTACGAGTTCTGGAAATGGTGGTCAAAATGTCAACAGAGTAGCGACCAAAGCAACGTTGCATTATCCAATTGGTGATAGCGAACTGTTGACAGAGCTGCAGAAAGAAACCATCCGAGAAAAACTTAAAAACCGAATCAATAAAGAAGATGCCTTGGTGGTGGTGAATCAGGAAGGTCGGTCAGCGGAGCAGAACAAGAAAAATGCGCTGACAACCTTAAAACAATTATTGATGGATGCGTTGAAACCACCCAAAATCCGTAAGAAATATAGAGTACCGAAAGCGAATAGGGAGAAGCGGTTGAGTGATAAGAAAATACAATCCGAAAAGAAAGCCCTCCGTCGTAAGATTCTCTAGAGACTAATTGATTGGTGACTAGTGATTAGTTGCTTGGCAGGCAAACTATTCACCACATAGAAGCCCGTTGACTTCTACGTGGTTGAAAGTTAGCATACAGTCCGTAACTACTGTTTTCCTATCTTTAGTTTTCAATGTGAGTGCTTTTTTCAAAACGAATGGGCGGTAAAAATGTATTTTTTTGATTTCGATAGCCGTGTTTTGTTTTTTGGAAACGGTTATACAGAATGCGTTCGTTAGTCCCAAGAACACACTTCTATTCTCAGCTTATTCAGCCTTACTTTTTAAGTTCCTAAAACTGCTCAATTGCCCAAACGCAATTGGCGCTTCGGTGAAAGAAGTATGTAGTTCTTTAGAAATTATTTTTTGCTCATTTCCTAACTTTCGGGAAAGGCTGTAATGTGAAATAGTTCCAAAGAATTAGTCGTCAAAAGGTCAGTCATACGGCCCGTACTGGGGAAGATAGACTAGAAATTGAAGCTTTCTGTCAGAGTTAGATTTAGGACTTGTTTCCTTTCTCACTTCTAATAATCCTTTTAATAGATGGTCTGACTTCCCCAGTACGGGCCGTATGGCTAGCTTCTATAGTAACTGGGCGTCTTTTAGATTAGTGGCTACCACGGTAGGATTTATTGCTGAGACAAATATAGAAGGAAGTTGGAAAGGGTGTTTGTGACTATTGGTCAATCACTTAGAAGTATGTTGCAGTGGCCCAAAAACTTTAAAACATGTTGCATTAGACGATATGCGAAAATTGTCTAAGTATTTGGTAGTTAGTTATTTACGTGTTGCATTAGGAGCATAGCCAAATTCCTGCGAAAACGAATTAGAAAAATAGGCTAAATCCTTGAATCCGACATTATAAGCAATTTCACTGACGGTCAGATTGGTTGTCTCGAGTTGTTGTTTGCCTTTTTGTAAACGCAAATATCGAATGTAGGAAGCAATGGATCGGCCCGTTAGCGCCTTAACTTTTCGGTACACTTGCGACCGACTCATTTTTAGTTCGAAGGCTAGGCGTTGTACGTCGAAGGTTTCGTCGTTGAGATGTGCTTCGACAATCTCTTTTAGATTGTTTAAAAACTGATTTTCGACGGCGTATTTTTTCGTTTTTGTAGAGGTGGCGTTTTTCAGAAAATGCGCCTGCATTCGACTTCTTTGTGCAATCAAACTGTGAATGCGGGTTAACAACTCTTCTTTGTTGAACGGTTTGGTTAAGTAAGCGTCCGCCCCCCTCGAAAGTCCTTGGAGTTTTGCCCGTTGGTCCGCTTTGGCCGTTAGTAAAATGAGGGGAATGTGGCTGGTGACGACGTTGGTTTTTAAGTTTTCGCAAAGTTCCAGCCCGTTAGTGTCGGGCATCATAATATCACTCAATACCAAGTCGGGAATGGTCGATAAGGCCTTCTCAATGCCCACCTTTCCGTTTTGGGCAAAAATTAATTCGAAGTCTTGTTCCAAACATAGCGTTAAATAGTGTCGGACATCTTGATTATCTTCGACGACTAGGATGGTTGCTTTTTGATTCGCCGTATCCGAGTTCCTCTGAGATTGCTTTGAAATATCATCTCTAACCAAATTCTGGTTGTCCACAAAATCGTCGGCCGACTTTAGTGAAATTTCAGGAGTCGATTGATTTATCTTTTGGGCTTTTTGAGAAATGGGAAGCGTTATTTCGAACTCACTTCCTACTCCTAGTTCGCTCCGAACGCAAATTTCTCCGTTCATAATTTGCACTAACTCTTTGCATAAGGCTAGACCAATCCCCGTCCCAACATCCCTACGAACGTCTGTCTGGTCAATTTGATAGAAACGGTCAAAAATATTGGGTAGATGGTGCGCTGCAATACCCACACCCGTATCTTTTACACTAATGACCAATTGCTGCGCTTCTTTTTTGATAAAAATATAAATATCACCGCCCTTCGCCGTGTTTTTGATGGCATTTGACAGCAAGTTACTCAGCACATCTTGTAATTTGTCGGGGTCGTAATCCGTCTGGCAGTGAGCAACATTGGGAAGAAAATGTAATCGGATATTTTTAGTGGCCCCCCAACTTCGAAAAGATTCACTCAAATAGCGCAGATATTGAACGATGTCATTTTGAATGGGCTGAAACGGCATCTCGCCTTTGTCGGTTTTTGATAAGTTGAGTAGTTGGTTGATGAGTCTCAGCAAGGTGTCGCTATTACGCTGAATGAGTTGTTTTTTGTCTTCGTTGTCCACAATTTGTTCCGTCAAGCCCTTGATGACCGTTAGAGGTGTTCGAAATTCGTGCGTGATATTGGTATATAACCGTGTTTTTGCTTCGTCCAGTTCTTTAATCTTAGCCGCCTTTTCTTGCTCTACTCTTGCCATTTCAACTTCCGTTGCCAACAGTTGCTTTTCTCTTCGCAGCGCCAGCAATTTTTCAAAAAAGAGAATAGACAGGCAAATCAGTTCGCAGGTAGTCGCTAAGATATTAAGGGTAGTGTAAGAAAATGGAATTTGTATCAACCCATTATTAATAAAAACGGCGAAGATAACTTGCACAATGAGGAAAGAAAAGCCTACCAAGAAGAGAATGTTCTGCCAAATTGGGTTGAAATAAACAATGCGAATAAGGGTGTAGAAAACGAGTAAAGAGATGAAGCCCAATAACAAAACGGGCACAAAATTGTATTGCAGCCAATCATCTGCGAAAAACGATAAGTAAAAATCTTGAAACGTTACCACTAGAAATAAAAGCCCTAATAGGGCCATAACGGGCACGTGCAGCTTTTTAGCTAGCCATATTCCCTGCTTTTCTTCTTTAAAATAGACGATTATAAGATTGTAAAATGAGAACGAAGATAATATCACAAACACCAGTTTGCTATGATGAGCAACGGTTGGGTAATTGGGAATAAAGTACTGAAAATCAAATCCCGTGATGCCGATATAGTAGAAAAGTGAAAATAAAGTGTAGGCAATATACAATATTA
>JBCCQK010000301.1:0-10107 GCA_039024375.1 Bacteroidota bacterium | reverse complement strand
CTTGGAAATAGCATAGGGATTTTTGACGAGAACATCTTCGTTAACTCCATGCTTTGTAAAGGTTTTTGCAACGTACCCTGAAGGAACTAATATTTTGTCCGCCAATGTATATTCATCTAATTCTCTTTCAATGAAAGATGAAGGATGCGGTGCCCAATTTATATTGTGGTATTGTGCAGCCTTTGTCTTCAAATTTATATTTTCAAGGGTATGTGTAGAACTTCTATCCAAAATCTTAATTGCACGATTTAGTTTTGTTGACTCGAAGACCTCCTTACTGTATCCAGCTAAACCGATAACAACATCTGTATCTTTAGGAACAAAAAAAGAAGAAACTTTAGTGAATAAGAATGCATATAGGTTTACGGAGGGTTCTCTGCGAAAAACTTTTCTCCAAACCCTTTTGTAGACCTCAAAAATTGGAAGACCTACATAAACTTCCCTACCTATCCCATAGCGTTTGGCTATGAAATAGGGCATGGAAGAAATCACTCTTTTCAATAATCCCTTTTTATATAATTCTGCGGCTACATCAAAAAGATGAAATTTTCCATTGACAACTAAAGTGAATTTCTTATTCATGTTCAAATTTTCTCTTTTTTGTATGCCATTTTGAGTAGGTTTACACTATCTACTAAGCCACTAAGACCACCTATATATATGTCCTTCAAGCTTAAGCCGATTATTTGACAAGTTTTAGGGATTATTACTATCGCCATAATTATTTCCATCAATAACATCGAGGTAGCCATTCCATCTAAGCCAAACGTATTTGTCAGAAAATAAGATAGAGAAAGAACAATTACCACTCCTACTGTTCCCGTTACAGCTAATATTCGGGGTTGGTTAGAGGCGCGAAATATTACACTAGCTGTCCACCACTGGGTATTAAAAATAACACCTATTAGAAGAAGCCACCAGACGGAAGATGGAACTTCTAGTTTTCCTTGCGTCCAAATTTCGTAAAAGTATGGACCGATTATTCCGAGGATAAATACCCCAGATAATGAGGCAATTCCTACTAGAGCAAGTGCAATCTGGATAATTTTCTGTACTCTTCCAAAGTTTTTCGCTCCGAACTCAAATTGAATCTCTGGAAAAATAGATAAATGAACCAGAATTAAAAGCTGACTTACAGTCCTACTCAATGTCCGAGCTGTATTAATTAATGTTACTGATTCTGCTCCTAATAACCCTCTAACAATCAAAGTTGTCCCTTGAAAAAACATTGCTTGCCAAAAAGGATTGAGCATATAGGAAATACCTTTGAGTAAAATTTCTTTGAACTCGATAAGGATATTTTCTATTTTTATACTTTTTAGTCGATTCAAATTATTGATTGTAATCATGTAATTTACCAGCAACGCAAATACAGTTATACACAAATCTACCAAAGCTAAGGCCAACATTTTAAAACCGTAAACTAGTAAAATACTAAAGAGAACTATTTTTAAAAACGCAAATAAGTTCCTTACATTCATTGCTACGTCAGCTTTCCGAGCTATTAGATACCTAGATTCCAACAGAGGGTAATAAAAGTTGAATAGCCTAGAAAGTATTAAAATTGAAATTACTTTTTGCGCCTCTATTAACGGGATACTTAATTGAGAAAGAATATCATTGCTGGTTAATAGATAAATTAATATTAAACCTCCAATACATCCAACTAAAATAGATATTGTGACAAATATAAATCCTGCCCTATATACTCTCTTAGCTCCAGCAAAATCTTGGGCTATAAATCTTAGAACAAAAGAATTTGAGGCAGCTGTGCCAAGACCAACATTACTGAGATTAAGAATAGTTGGGAAAACCGTTATTGTCAGCCATTCGCCATAATATTCTGCACCCCAATAAGATAAGAAAAAAGGAATTAATAATAGTTGCTGCGCAATTTGGAGTATTTTTTGTATTCCCGAAGCAACACCGTTTTTGAAGATATTTTTTAAGCTTTTGTTCAATATTGAGTAAGAAGTATTAGCGGAATATAGGCAAATTAGTATGAAATCAAATTACTCTTTTCAGTACCCTTTTGAATCCATCTTTATACTTTGTCTTCACAAATCTCACTTTAGTCCAAAATCTGTATGAGTAATATTTTTTATTCAAAAAAAGTACGTTAGAATAGTCACGATAGGACATTTTGATAGTATGAAATTGTTCCCTTAACTCATTAATCAGTTCATTAATAACAGGCAAAGAGGTAGAATCAATAAAATCGTGAAATTCCACAGTCATCTGTTTTACATCAGTTAGTTCATTTAAATCACAGTTTTGAAACAATTCAAGTTCAGCTCCCTCTATATCTACCTTAATTAAATCAACAACATCAAATGAACTTTTAGATAAAATATCTTTCATAGAAAAAGAGGGAACTTCCCAGAACTGCTCTCCATCATCCTGAAAATCAAATATAATTGAACCATCATGTTCAGGAATTTTCCGAAATTTAACAACACCTGATTTTCCTGCTGCCGCCGCATTAATCGAGCTAAAATTAGGAATTTCTAAAAGTTTTTTATGAAGTTCAGGATTTGCCTCTACACCAAATACTTTACATCCATATCGCTCGGATATTAGTTCTACAAACTCTCCTCGATTGACTCCTAAATCAATTACGTTACTGTCATTACTTAAATCGTCCAGAAAAGTATGTTGGCAGAAGTTTAGAATTTGCATACGGTTTTTTTTACTGTTTTGATTGCTTGTAAGAGTCTTTGAAGTGCCTCTGTATAGATTCTAATTGAATCGAGCGTAAAAAAATATTTTCAGTAACCTACAAAAGACATAAAATTATTACTCGAGTCATTTGAATTAGAGCTAGACAGAAAGTTGAAAATCGAAAAAAATCTAATTCATGCGACATAATACTTATACTAAGTTAACTTTGAAGACTTCAGTTTTCTATTGTCTTCTTTTTCTTCCTCGTAATACCCCCCATACCCATACCCATATCCATATCCATATCCATACCCCGTTCCAGCCTTAGTACCATTTAAAACAATAGAAGGCCGAGGCAGTTTCTTTCCTTTATAGATATCATCAATAATTTTCAACTGTCCTTTGTGCGTTACTCCTTGTCGAGAGATGTAAAGCGATACATCCGCATATTTGCCCAATAAAAAGGCATCCGTCACTAGACCAACTGGCGGTGAATCTATAATGATATATTTAAATCTTTTGGATAATTGTTGAAATAATTGGGCGGTTCGATTTCGAATAATCATATCCGCAGGGTCGGGTGGTATAGGACCACTTCCAATGTAATATAGGTTACTGAAACCAGCTACGGGTGATACTAAATCTAATGGGTCATCTACCATACCAGCTAAGTAATTGGACACACCTCTGAATTTTCCTTCTTCTCCCAAATAAGCTGCCAGCTTTGGCTTACGCAAATCAAAACCGATTAGTAACGTATCTTCACCGGAAAGCGCCATACTAGCACCCATATTAACCGAGATAAAAGTCTTTCCTTCTCCACTGCTACTGGACGTAACCAGCACCTTGAGTCCTTTCTCTTTAGTGGTTGGATACATAAATTGTAAGTTCGTCCGCAGCAATCGAAACATTTCAGCTAAGGCAGAGCGCTTACCTTTTTTGACCACAATTTTATCGTCTTTTTTACTTTCCGCGATAGTACCTAAGATGGGTGTATTGGTTACCTGTTTGATATCTTCTTGTCCACCGATAGTATTTCTAAAGTTTTCTAGAAGCGTCAAAATCATTAAAGGAAGAAAAAGTCCAAATAATCCACCGCCCAATAGAATCCTTGTTTTTCTAGGGGATACTAACTCTAGATTAGTTGGCGGATTAATTACTCGAGTATCGGCAACTTGCGCAGCCAAAGTCAGCCCAGTCTCTTCCCGCTTTTCTAATAAAAAGAGAAATAAAGACTGCTTGATTTGCTGCTGTCGCATAATCTGCAATAGCTCTCGTTGGTTTTTGGGGATGTTGTTTAATCGTTTGGCGATGGGGTCAACTCTTTCCTGCATTTGCAGGATTCGATTACCCAAATCTTGCTCAATTTGGCCCAAACTTGCTAATACACTACTTCTTAACGAAGCAATTTGTTCTTCTATCAAAATCACTTGAGGATTTTCGGGATTAGCGGCCAATAATAACTGTTCTCGATTCGCCAACAAATCGTTGTATTGTTTGATGGAAGCATCAAATCCAGAGGCATCGCCTATTTCTGGCAGGGAAGACAAAAAGCTGTAGGTATTTTGGGGTTGTGCTAGATAATCTTGTAGATTTTCTACAAAACTCTGCTGAAATTTGAGTTCGGCCACTACCTTATCCGACTTAGATATTTCTTCTAAATAGAACGAAGCACTACTTTCCAATTCAATTGGCACTTGATTTCGGGTCATGTACCGCTCTGCTTGTTTTTCAACGTCGTATAGTTCCTTGGTGATGTATTGTAAGCGCTCTTCAATAAATTCCAAGGTATTCTCGGCTACTGCACGCTTTTCTTTGATGATAGATTGATTATAAATGGCAATCAATCGGTCAATGAAATCAATCGCTCTTTGGGGAGCAGCATCTTCTAGAGTAAGGGTCAAAATATCCGCATCTTCTAGTAGTTCTACACGCAGTGCCTTTAAATAATATTTAAGCAATTGGGAACGGTCTCGCAGGGAAATATCGATGGAGAAATCGAAGTCGACGATTTTATCTATTAGTAACGTATGATTACCAATGGAAAAAGGAACACCGTATCGAGCAGAAATGGAATCTTCTTCTTCGACAATTATGGTGAACGAATAATTCGTTTTGGGTAACAACGTGTAGGTTACAGGACTGGTAATTTTCTTGGTAGCCCCCTCTAACTTCTCAGCATTTACAGGAGATTGGCTATATAAATCGATGGACCTCAGGCCTTCTTTTTTAACATAATTGAAAGTAAGATTTAAGCTGTCGATTACTTGATATAAAATGGGATAAGAGCGTAGAATTTGTAACTCATTTTCTAAATTGGCTTTGCCACCTAAGCCTAATTCTGAAAAAACGAAATCTTCGGGTGTCATTCCCCCCCGTTCATCATTTCGAATGAGTAGAGACCCCTGTACTTTATAGACTTCGGATGCGGAGGAAAGATAGATGAAACCCAACCCCGTAAAGAGAATCACGCTCAGCAAAATCCAATACCAGTTCTTTAGATACTTATAAAGGTAAGGTCGAAAATCAATCGACTCTTCTTGTATCAAAATACTCTTTTGTTGGAGTGAAGTAGGGTAATGTCCATTCCCATTCAAACCAGAAGTCATATGTTCTTTATTAAGCATCTAACTAAAGTACTTATTTTAACTACCGCAAAATAGCAATCAGAAGAGATAGGAAAGATACGCCCGCAGATACCCACGGCAGTACTTCGCGTGAGGTCAAGGCGTTGATTTGCGTATCCTTAACTACGGAAGGCTGCGCAATGATGACGTCATTTTGCTGTAGGAAGTAAAATGGGGAGTTAAAAATATCTGTTTTTAGTAAGTTCAATCGGCCGACGGTTCGCTCACCATTTTGCTCTCGGATTACAACAATATTAGCTCGATTGCCATAGATACTCACATCCCCCGCCAAACCAATAGCCTGCAAAATAGTCATGTTTTCTACGGGAATATCAAAGGTACCTGGTCGGTTAACTTCGCCGATTACGGTCACTTTTAAGTTCAAAAACTTGATACTGACCACTGGGTCTTTTAGATATAAAGCTACCTTTTCTTGAATTAGAGTTTCTGCTTCTCTTAGCGATAAGCCTACTACCTTTATCCTGCCGATTATCGGAAAATCCAACATTCCGTCCTCTCCTACTTTGTAGCCAATCACTTCCGGCTGTACCCCTCCAGCATTTACTGCCCCATTAGCAGCCTGTGGGTTGAAAGGTAAAGCGGCCAAAGGGTCGATGCTATAAACTGAGATGAATAAAAAGTCGAAGGGCTGTATCTTCACTAACGCTTTAGTGTCAATAGTAATATATTCAAAAGGAGCATTATCGTGAGTATTCTGCAAGTAAACGAATTCGGGATGACTAGCACAGGAAAAAAAAAAGATGGGGGTTACCCAGATTAAATAGCGTAAATATTGGATGGTTATTTGTTTGTTAGTTGCGTATTTCATTGAACTGGAAGTGAATAGTTTAGTGGTGACTTTTGCCTAGCACAGCTTAGATTCGCTAAATCGAAGTTTTTTTTTGTTCTAAATTTTTATCAGTGGCATGTTGTGGCGTTACTTGATTCTTATTTTTTGCAGCAGGGCCACCGATTTTACGTTTCTCTAGTGCCGCATATTTTTCTTGCCACTTTTCATTGATATTCCAGAGTCCTTGAAGGGAAGCATTGAGCGAATATACAGAGTCTTTCAGTAAATCTATTCGTTGCTTAGTTAGAAAATAAGTGAGCAGTCCCCCTAGTAAGAAGCTTAGTACTGTAATAGCTGTTAATTGTAAATAAGAAAGATACATGTTGAGTAGTTTTGGAATTTAGAAATTAAGTGCTTAATGAGGGCTTGGTCACAGATTTGTTAATACAATTTAAAGTGCGGCGGCGCTTTTTGTTTGAGCGAAATAGAGTGATTATTTGTACAGATTTTTATCTGAAGACGAAAATGAGTAGAACTGTTAAGGACATTAACGCAGATAAGAATGGCAGAGCAGATGAGTTTCCAACTGTGCCCCGCTCAGTATCTAACGGCTCAACGTAAACTAAATCATTTTCTCTCAGATAATAATAATCTGAAACAAAGAAGCTGGAAGAACTCATATCCACCGTGGCGAAAGTACGTTTACCATTTTCATCCCGAACCACCAAGACCGCCGAACGGTTGGCGTACGGGGTAAAATCACCAGCTAGAGAAATGATTTCCGGCAAGGTGACGCGCTCGTTATACACAGGAAAGGAACCAGGTCGATTGATTTCTCCCGAGATGGTTACCCTAAAATTCAGAAAGCGAATATTGACGACGGGTTCTTTCAAATACTCTTCTAGCCTACCAAGTAAATAGGCCTTAGATTCCTTAACAGTTCTCCCTCTTAGCGATATTTTACCCAAGATAGGAAAGTCGATGTACCCATCTTCGTCCACCAAGTAGCCGTTGAGTTGGTATAAATCGGGGTTGTTCATCACGCCTACGTTTCCGGGAGTCACCAAATTAAAGGGTGCCGCTGTCAGAACGTCTTGGCTGTGTACCTTAATTTCTAGTACGTCATTACTTTGGATTACGATGTTACGGGGATTGCCGATGGGCATGGGGGCATTTACTAGTAACGCTTCCCCGTTGGTATAACTAACCAAACTTTCGTGGGAAACGCAGTTGGTCAGCAAGAGTATAGGTAATAATAAAACCAAGAACTTAAATGATGGTCGGGATGTGGTGTTCATTTTTGTCTTTTTGAGAGGAGTGATTTTGATGGTTTGCTTTTAATCTTGGAACGAAATGTCCGTGGCGTTTAGAACTTTTTTACCCTTGAGTAACTTTTCGAGTTTTCTACTCTTCATCAGTTGGTGGATAACATCTAGGTGCTTTTTACTGTGTGCGTCGGTTCCCAGATAGAAAGTATCCAGCAGCCTAATGAGGTATTTTGCCTTTCGCTGCACTTCTCGGCCGTAGTGACCAGCGAGCGATAATAGGTTTATTTGGAATGAACAGTCTTGTACTAATAATGCTTTGTATTCTTTTTCTTTCAAATGTAAATACCGTTCGGGGTGCGCAATGATGGGCTGGTAACCATTTATTTTTAAATCAAATAAATATTCGTGCATATTTGGTGTAGGCCCTAACATTGAAAATTCCACTAGGATTGCATGGTCAAACAAGGGCAGTAGTTCTTTTCCTTTTAGAAGTTCGGTAAAATGATTATCTAAATAGTATTCGGCGGCTACGGCCAGTTCAATGTCTATCTTTTCTTGGTTTACTTTTTCTTTCACCTCAGCGAAGCGTTCTATAATAGTAGTACGACTATTTGGGTAATATTCGAAAAAGACGTGCGGAGTAGCTGTCACTTTTGAATAACCCATCTGACGAAACGCTCTAATCATGTCCATACTTTCTTCTAAGTCTTTCGCCCCATCGTCAATCCCAGGTAGCCAATGGGCATGGATGTCTGATTCGAGGGAAATGGGTGGTAGATTGTTTTTAAAAAAAGAGAACAATTTGAAAACGAACGTTGAGTAGATTAGATGTAGAGAAAATAGTGACTTTAGGGTCTCTGTTGTATTATTCTTGTTATATTGGGGCAATTCCTATTTAGAAAACAAATTATCATTTGGTAAATTTGACTCGATTAGGAATATTTGTTGGTTGTTATTTCAATTTAATACCTTTTAACTTGGAGTTAACGTAGGATTTATGCAGGGGACACTTTCCATTGATATTGTTATATGGACATAGCTTCGCCACTGATAGGTCGAACCCCTACCTCCGAGACATAAGATTACCGTTAATTCAGTGTCATCCGAATTTTGAGTAGTCTTAAAGTATTATTGCAAATATTGAGATAGACGGAGACGCAAAGTAGGCCCCGTGTAGGTTATTAACTAATTCCGTTTATGGTGCGTGATGGATTAGACTTAATAGACAAAACACTTAATGAAGGGAAAATAACATTCCATCATTTGGTATTTCAGAAAGTATATTTCTAGGAAAATTAGTTTAATTGTTTATTCATTTCAAATGATAATTTGTTTATTTAAAGATTCTTCTTTGGTGTAGCTATTGTTTAACCGTTCCAAAATAATTATAATTCACTGAAAATCAATTATTTAAAACTTAACACACTAACAACTCGGAAAATTTTACTTATTCTTTGATTAATTCAAAGCTTATGCTTAAATTTTTCGATTCTTCAAATCATCCTAAACTGTTCCAAAAAGTTTTTCTTCCGATTTCTGGAGACATTCAAAACCTGTCCATCAGCCATAGTCACTTTGGGTGAACCCGTAGGACTGTAGTTGACGGTAAAGTTGATATTAATAACGAATGAGTTGTGAATACGAACGAAATCCTCTGGAGATAAGGAACTGTGAACCTTGCCTAAGGTTCTGGAGATGACTACGGTTTCTCCACTTTCTAAGTGTACGTTGGTATAGCTTCCTTCTGCTATACAATACATGATTTCACTCTCATCTAGGAACACTAGACCAGATATAGTGGTTACAGCTAAATTCTTTCTCGTACTTGCGGCCATCTTGGAGTTTTAAAACAGTTCTAATGATTTAGTAATAGCGAGCATTGGAAGTATTTGGTACTTCACTTTAAATGCTTAAATAGTAACGTTATAATACTGGATTAGAAAAGTAGTCGTGATGCCTGTGGCTTCTTATGAATTGTATTGTTTGTTTATTTGTAAACAAATATACTGATTGTTAGCAATTTTTTCTTCTATTCGGTTTCGTTTTTAGAAATCATTTTGTAGAAACACCCAAAAAACTTATAACTAACTGTACACGAAATGATTTCTTTTCATTAAACTCAAAATACTACTTTTTATTTACCAGATACTATTGATTTGCAGCCTACCATTGCCAAAACCCTACCATATATATATAGGGCTAATTTTAATATTATAAATTTAACAACCGTCTCCGTCGCCTATCTACCTTTCTTCGACTCCCTCTCTCAAAAAGGCACCACGGTAGAAAGTCTGGATTGAGTACTTTCTGAGTTATGCAAGTTGCGGATAACGACTAGAAAGCGATGCTTTTTCAGCACCTCCTTCTTTTTATGCTGGAAGACTTTTTACCACGGATTGACTTAGTGATGAAAGAATAATAATACACACAATTTCACTTTGTTGGCATCCCATCCGCTTTGCGGTTCAAATGCTGCGCATTTTCATCCTTTAGCTGCGTTAAAAAGCCTCGTCGATACCCTGCATCGCCTACGTTTTTTGCCTTGCTAAAGAAAAAAATAACTTCGTTAACTTGTGCGCTTTATTAATATTTCATCACTTAACGACTCAAAAAATCTACTTTAGGGATGAGGAATTAAATAAACTACGCAAAATGACGAGGTTATTTTTTCAATTAGCTAGGCAAAATTATTCAGCATAGCCCAGCTACGTTGGAAAATTTTAACGACGCTAATTGGAAAAAGAAGCCGTCAGATGTGTAG
>JBCCQK010000300.1:0-10110 GCA_039024375.1 Bacteroidota bacterium | reverse complement strand
CTTAATGCTTCCTCTCCACACCCTTTTCCTATATCTCTTAAGAGTTGTATGTCCTCAATTTTTCCCGTCTCCGTCACCGTAAATCCAATTACCACCGTTCCCTTTTTCTTTCTTTTTTTAGCTTTTGCCGGATACGCTAATTCTGAGTAAATAAATTCCAGCAACTTTTCTCTACCACATTTTTCTTTCTCAGTGTCATCCAAATCTAATGCTTCACAGGCAGGAAATCTTGGCATCCTATCAGATAAATCTCTATTGATAGTATCAGAACCTAACTTGCTTACAATTTGGTTCCTATTTTTAATGGTATCTATCTGAGAAAAAGCACTTAAGGAAATCGTGGAACTCAAAATTAGAAAAGCGAGTCTCTTCATTTTCTTAGTTTTTTATTTAGCTATACTTTTCATTAGGGAGAGACTATAATCCCATAGTCTTAGTTAGCGCGAGGCTCCAGCCTCGTGTTCTATATTACTTAGCCTCTGGCTAGTATCAAAAACAGCCAAAGGCTGATAAATAGTTAGAACGAGGCGCAGGCTCGCACAAACTGAATATAAATTCTATTTTTCTAATATAATTTTTCGAGTTTCAAAATTCTTGTTTTCATCGTAAATCCTAATTAGGTACAATTCATTTGGATAAGCATACAAATCATCAAGGTAAGTAGCACTTGACCAATATACCCCTAATCCTCAAAACTAGCAAACTAGTCCATAAACCTATTGACAAAACGTATAAATCACTAACTTATCCCCCTAAACAAAAAAGGGCATCCCCAAAACGGAGACGCCCTAATTCTTCTAAAAGTATCTGAGCACAGGTCAGTGACTTGTGTTACGTTCATATATAGTACCGTGTAACACAATTTCTACCAATTAATGATTCTAGCAGAAATTTCGTTTTGGGTTAAGAATTGTTGTATTTCTTCGTTGTAAATTGCGTTCATAACGATGATAATATCAGGTGAGTAAGTTTTGAGCGTAGTGGGGGAAATAATTTTTTGTCCAGTACCGGGAACATAATGGTGGTGCTTGCGAGGATTAATGTCTATTACCTGTGCAATGGCTTCCGTTTGCAAGATATTTAACAAGGTAATTCCTTTCGACCCTGCTCCCCACAAAAGAATGTTTTTCCCAGCATCCGTCAACTGAGAAATTTGCTGTTTGCAATTGTGTATTTTTTCATGAAAGGTGTTCGTGAAATCATTCCTGCTTGTCGATTTTGGAAATGTTACTTTTGGCGCATTTTGGGAATTTTTTGAGGAAGGAACGGCTACTTCTATACCCAGAAATTGCCCTCCAAAATTGGTGGTGACTTTCTGGACTATAAATCCAGTTTTTTCAAAAAGGTAACGGAGTGATTGAGTAGTAAAGTAGGTGAAGTGTTCATAAATCAGGTCGAAGTAGGCCTGCTCTTCTAACATGTAGTCTGCGTTGGGAACTTCAAAGTAGAGATAACACGATTTAGACTGTTTTTTTAATGTAGCGTGTAAGGTTGTCAAAAAAGTAATGGGATTAGAAACGTGTTCTAAGACGTGGCGGCAACAAATAAAATCAATGGAAAATTCTAACTTAACCTCAAAGAAAGAACGGTTAAATAGTACCACTTGCTGGTGAGGGTCAACACTCGGGGTACAAGAAGGGTCAAATCCAACCCCTCGGTTATTGCCCAGCTGACAAATTTGTTTTAAAAATTGACCATCGCCGCAACCTATTTCAACGATATGCTTGCCTTTTAATTGGTAATTTTCGACAAGCCGTTGTATCAAGTTGGTGGCGTAAGTTTGAAATTTTGGAGAAAAATGGAGCGCATTTTCGTAATTGCCTTTGTAGTCCATCAGCTTTTCGTCAAAGGCGATATTAAAAAGATGGGAACAATGCTGGCAAGTCCATAAATCCATCTTTCCTTTAGCTACCTTTAGGGCATCGGTACGTGTAGGGCACAAAATGTGCGTATGGATAGGTAATTGAGGAATGACTAGTAGTCGTTCAACTATTTTGGAGGCACAAATGGGGCAAGTATTAGATAAAATTTTGATGGTAGTTAATTTAGGAACGAGGGATAAATAACTTTTAAGTACCTAACTATAAATAATCATCATTTTTGAAGTGGCTATTTTTTCGTTATGCAAGACAAAAATTCTTTGCATAGCACCGCTACGGAGATAATTTTTAACGCAGCAGAACGGAAAAAGAGACATTCATAAAATGTATCGATTATGTGTGGTTAGGTACTTACGATTTAGAATGAGCTATTTTTTCTTTAGACGAGCGAAAAAATTAGAAGTTTATCGAGATAAATGACTGATTTTTTCGGGAAGTATAAAGGAAAAATAGCCATTTGTAAACGTAAAACTTATTTGTGCGTCGTTCCTTATAGACAATGAAGTGTAGCCACGACCCCTAATTTCGATAAATCTTGTTGGATTTCTTTTTTGTAAATAGGATTCATAATAATAATGTGGTGTGGCTGATAGTCCGTTAGAAATGCTGGACGCTTAATCATTTGTCCCGTTCCTGCTATATACGTTCCTTGACGATAAGGATTAATATCGACCACATATTCTATCGTGTCTTTTAATGCTAGGGTATTTAAAAAAGTAACGGCCTTAGACCCAGAACCCCATAGTACAATTCGCTGTCCAGCCGCTTTAAATTGAGCTATCTTAGAAGCCCACTCAGCAACTGCTTGATTGACTTTTAACTTGAACGCTTGAACCAATTTTTGGGTCTTTTGCACAGACCTTTGATTTACCAAGGAAGCAGTTTTCAAACTTGGCCTAGCCGTAATCATTAAATATTGATTGTTATACGCCGTCCACGTTTCTAGTACTTCATAACCCGTATCTTGGAAAAGATAATTTAAAGAAGTGGCCGTAAAGTAGGAACAATGTTCGTAGTAAATATCCCAAAAAGCACAATCCTCTAAAATACGAACCGTATTGGGAATCTGGAAAAACAGGACAGTATTTCTTTGATTATCAACAGCTTGTCTAATTTCGCTCAAAAATTGGTAAGTTGCTGGTAAATGCTCTAAAGTCATTTTACAACAGATAAAATCCGCTTGAACGTTCGAATAGTTAACCGAATAGAAGTCTTTGATAAATTTAATATTTTCGCTTTTGTCCGCCGTCCTTTCTGAATTAATGACAGGGTCAAAACCTACTCCCCTATTATTACCCAAGCGGCATAATAAATCTAAGAATTCACCTTGGCCACAACCAATTTCTATTATTTTTTTGGCGTATAAATTGTACGTTTTGATTAACTGATTAGCCAGTTGTTGATGGAACTCATTAAAGGTGGGCGAGTATCCCTGTGTCGCCTCGTACTTATCTCCGTAATGATTGTAACGAGCGTCAAAGGTAGTATTAGAAATAAAGCCACAATGGTCACAAAAACCTAAATTTATTGCTCCCTTGGGCAATGCTAATGCCTCGGTTTCAGTGACTAATAATAAGACACTATGGACAGGAATCTCTTGGGCTTGATAAAAAGTAGAAAGCCTTCCTTTCAAGCAATTTGGGCACATACCTTTCATGAAGCAATAATTGAAGGTTCGGGGATAGGTAAGATAAATTTTCCACCACGACTTATATATTTTTGTTGTTGCCCCAAAATTTCTTTAGCAAAGTTCCAAGCAAGTAGCAACACATAATCAGGAGCCGTCTTCTCCAGTTGATGGACTGGATAAATAGGTAATTGGTTGCCTCCGAAATATAATCCATGTTTTTTAGGATTCAAATCTATTAGGTAATTGATTAGTTGCTTATCAATTCCACAGTAGGTCATTAAAGTCGTTGCTTTGGCCGCCGCACCGTAGGCTATAATTTGTTTATTCTCTTGTCTTAATTTCTTTAAGATGGCTAATAAAGCTGTTTTAATGGAGGCTACCTGAGCCGCAAAATTTTGATAATAACTAAATTGAGTCAATTGAATTAATCTTTCTTCTTCTACTATTTCCTTCACCTTGCTACTTACATTCTCCTCTTTTTCTACAAATAAACGCAAAGACCCACCATGAATCGATAAGCGTTGAAGCCTATTCAGATAAAGTCCGTGCTGTCGAAATAAGTAGTCCAAGGCCGTTACCGAAAAGTAGCATAAATGTTGGTGGTAGATAGTATCAAAAGCCGTTTTCTCCACCAAGTCTTTTAGGTAGGGAACCTCTATAACTGCTACTCCATTGTCTTTTAAAATAAGACGGATGCCCGCTACAAATCCGTTCAAATCTGCAACGTGCGCCAATACATTATTGGCAATTAACAAATCTGCCCGCTTTCCAGCTTTTACCAATTTTTTAGCCAAAGATTTGGTGAAAAAAGTTTTCATCGTCGGAATACCTGCTTGCTGCGCCGTTGTTGCGGGTCCTTCTGCTGGGTCAATACCCAAAACGGGAATATTTCTTGCCTTAAAATGACGCAACATATAGCCATCGTTGCTAGCCAATTCAATCACCAAGGATTGTTCTTGTAATTTTCTTGAACGAATCAATTGGATAGCATTTGCTCGGGTATGCTCCATCAAGGTAGTAGATACGGAAGAATAATAGGGGTAATGTGGTCCAAAAAGGATGGATGGTTCAACAGTCTCTACAATTTGTACCAGCGTACACCTTGGACAAAACACTAAACTTAACGGCACTTTTATTTCCTCCGCTGCTAGTTCCGCTTCAGTCAATAATTTATCCGCCAAAGGCGTGGCACCAAATGCTATAATTGATTGAAGATTGGAGCTACCACAGGAGCGACAATTATTTATCGTTTCAAACATAAAGAGATTGACTTTTTTACTGGCTGTCCCTCTATTTAGGCTAGTACCACATTTCTTAAATTTCCATCTAATTTTCTCAATCGGATTAGCTGCTGGATATGCGCTATTCGCTTAAAGGTAGCACTTTCAAAAATGCCCGCCTGCAAGTGGACATTTTGATAAATCTGATAAAGTTCCTGTACCCCTTTTTCAACGTTCCAAGCAGGTTTGAAGGAAGGAATCACCCGCTGAATTTTATCACAGTTGACGCGATAATTTCGTTTATCTGGTCCCGCATCTTCGGCATATTCAATGGTAGCATCGGGAATAATCGCAGCGATTATTTCTACCAAATCAGCAATTCGATAATTCTCCCGAGTATCCCCAACGTTAAATATTTCGTTATGTACTACCTCTAAAGGTGCTTCCATCAGTTTTACAAATGCTTGAGCCACATCCGCAACGTGAACTAGCGGTCTCCAAGAATGCCCATCACTTTTTAAATATATTTTTCGAGTGGTATAAGCCCAGGCTACTAAATTATTGATGACCAAATCAAATCGAATACGAGGAGAAAAGCCATAAACGGTAGCATTTCTCAAAAAAATAGGACTAAAGGTGTCATCCGCTAATTTACCTATTTCCTGTTCTGCCCTCATTTTAGAAACGGCATAGGGGGTAATAGGATTTAGCACTCCCGTTTCCGATATTAAATTATCTCCCGCTGCCCCGTAATTACTACAAGAAGAGGCGTATAAAAATCGCTTAACACCTGCTTTTTTGCATAGTTCCGCTAATCTAATAGACGCTAAATGGTTAATTTCAAAGGTCAATTCGGGATTAAAATATCCTAATGGGTCATTGGATAATCCTGCTAAATGAATAACGGTATCAAAACCAAGAACATCCACTAGTTCTACATCTCGAACGTCTTTGACAGTAGCGGGAATAGTCGGCGGCGGGAATTGCTCAAAAAAACAGGAATCGTATAAATTACTATCTAATCCCTTCACCTCATGTCCTAATCCCAATAACATAGGCGTAAGAATGGTTCCGATATAACCGTTATGTCCTGTGACTAAGATTCTCATGGTTTAATTTAGAATAGATGAAACACTAAAAATAACTAATAACCAAGTTAGGGCCAGCAATAAGGCTAATAACATATTTTTTATTTGAATAATCAGCATTGCTTGTTTAGCTTTTATTCCTTGTTTAAAAAGAAAGATAGCTAACTTTCTTTTAGTCAAGAGCATCAAACTAGTATAAAGAAAGGTAGAAAATATAGCTAGTAGAAACCCAACCTGTGAGTGACTAGGGATATTTTCTATTTGAGAAAATCGGTAACAACCATAAGCCAATACCCCGATTAGTGGAAGGTGTATCATCCAATCATAAAAAGCGTAAACCCTACTTCTCATTTTTTCTTCAGCTTTTAAAGGGGTGACGGAGATGTTACCGATAGTTAAATCCACGTGGTGGGCAAAGAAAAGCATACTTCCGCTAGATAAATTATCGGTATCTATTAGGTGATAAAATTCAACTCCCTCTTTCTCAAGTTGATTATCCTGCCACATACAAAACCTATATAAATGTCCTGCGGGGGTAGATTCTACGGAGGTTTTAATCCAATATTGTTTTCCCAATTTTAGATTCCAGGCATTTTCTTCTATGGTTTGTACCGTAGGCGGAGGTGCTAAGAAAGACAACTTCCCTTTTTTCTTCTTTTGAAATTGATACCAAAATAAACCACCAAATGGCTCCCAACCGCTTTTGGGTTGCCTACCAGAAATGGGGAAATGGGAATGCCCTAACCATCTTAATATGATACCAAAACCAGGACTTTGGCTAATAGCAGATTGGTAAGCCTTTGCATCTATTTTATTAATGATAACAGAAAAAGTAATGGAATAATTAACCCAAGTAGCATCTCCGATTGCAAAAGAACGGTCATATCCTACAGCGTCTGGATTGGTGCAGATTCGTCTTTTTTCGAGGAACCAATGACCATCAACGAGCTGTACCAATTCTTGCAAATTGGTAGTTTCTTGTAAAACAGATTGATAGGGAAGCGGCCAAATATTGGGTTGATAATGGATTTTGACTTGCTGAATATTCTTTTGACCTAAATAATCCAAGGCTACAATTTGAACCAGATTCTGTCCCTTTTTTAAGGCCGCTTTATCAATTTCTATATTAAAATCACCAACTTTCAGTAATCGCCGATTATCAGGTCCTATGGAAAGTGTTTTGACAGGAGTTCCATTCAATGAATAAGATAGAGAAGCTAATTGATTAGTTGGTGCAACGTTCCCTAATATATTAATCCATTTTTGGGCAATGCCGGGTATCCCAAATTGTTGAGACGTTCCATACCAAACGTTTATCCTCAATCGGTCCACACTTTCCAAGGCGGCTGTTCTTTTTTCCACAATTGTTCTAGAATATGTTTTTCTCTTAGCGTATCCATACATTGCCAAAAGGAATGATGTTTATAGACCATCAGTTGTCCGTTTTTGGCAAGGTTCTCCATTGGCGCCAGTTCCCATTGGGTCGCATCTCCCTCGATATAGTCAAAAATTGCGGGTTCTAAGACAAAAAAAGCGCCATTAATCCAACCTTCTCCCGTTTGGGGTTTTTCCGTAAATTCGAGCACTTGATTTCCCGCCATCACCATATGCCCGTAACGGGCTGGTGGACGAACGGCGGTTAGGGTAGCTAATTTTCCGTGTGACCGATGAAACGCTAGTAGTTTGTGAAGGTCTATATCTGCTACTCCATCTCCCCAAGTGAGCATAAACGTCTTGTCTCCCATGTAGGATTGGAGTCTTTTAATTCGCCCACCCGTCATAGTGCTTAATCCCGTATCAATGAGTTGCACATCCCAATCTGGCTTAAATCCACCTAGAATATCCACCTGACCAGACTGTAGATTCACCTTTAGGTTGCTATTCAAGGAGGCATAATCGACCATATACTTTTTAATCATTTCTCCTTTATAGCCCAAAGCAATGACAAAATCTTTAAACCCATAATGGGCATAAATACGCATGATATGCCAAAGCAGAGGCTTACCTCCAATTTCTACCATCGGCTTAGGGCGAATCTGTGTTTCTTCTGCTAATCTTGAACCAGCACCACCTGCTAAAATGGCTACTTTCATAGGTAATTTTAAGAATAAATTTGATTTAAGGAGAGCGATAAAAATAAATGTTTAAATTGTCGAAGTATTCGTTAGATAAACGGTTCATTTCAAGTGTTCTGACGAATGCTTCGACTATAAAATTTGGACATTTATTTTTATCTTACTACTATGCCTTAACAACTCCTTTCCACCAACTTTTTTTCCTCCATCGAAAGAACAATTGCCAAGCATCGGGATAAAAGTACAAAACAAAATCGAGCAATAGCCAAGCCCAGTTCTTGTGCTGAAATAACCAACCCAAAATATAGCGGTTGCATTGAATTTTTTCGGTTAAACTAAGTGGAGTAACCTGAATACAACGAATATACTCCCGTAATATACGCCAATGCGGTAAAATTTTTCGGTTGGCATTTTTTGGATTAAACCAAGCGGCTCGTTGATGGTGGGCAGGCATCGCTCGAATGGACCGGTGTGCGTGGTCTCTCGATAAAAATAGGCGTTCGGGGATTTCGTGGAATTGACCGTATAGACCAATCTCTGCTCTTAGAATTCGGTCCGATGCGACGTAGCTACCAAAAAGTTGCGTTTTCAGCAATACGCCTCTTCGGATTAAGCCAAAAATTTCGTAACAATCTAAATCGTGATAAATTAACGCCCTAAAACGTTTGCCAGTTGAAGATGCACTTATATCTTTGAAGTAATGGGTATAAGGAATGATTTGTTGGTTAAATTCATCGATAATTTGTACTTGGGTGCAACATAATACGATACTAGCATCCTTCTCCAAAATAGCAACACATTTGGCTAAATAATCAACTGTTAATTTATCATCGTGCGCCGCCCATTTGAAATATTTTCCCCGGGCTTTAGCCACTAGGTGATTAAAGTTGGGAATCGCACCGAGATTTTTAGAGTTGCGGATATACTGTATTCTCGCATCTTTTTTGGCCCAATATTGACAAATTTCTGCCGTCTTATCTGTGGACGCATTATCTGAAATCAATAATTCAAAATCGGTAAACGATTGATTGACAATAGAGGCTATTGCTTCCGACAGATAGTTTTCCCCATTATAAACGGGTAAGCCAATTGATACAAGCGGTCTAGTTACTTGTTGCTTTTTTTCTCCCATGGGTAATATATGCCGTTAAGAATCCTAGTAAGTTGGCCACCTGTGCAAGCGTTAATAACATTGATAACCCAAAGGCGCTAACTCGACCGTAGAGCGTAAAAGGGTAGGCTATTAACTGCCAATAAAACGCAAATGATTCGAGTCGTCTATTTGTCCCTTTTAACACTTTAAATTTTTGGTTGAAATAAAAAATCCCCATTCCATAGTTAAATTGCTGTCGGCAGTAAGTCTTAAAAGTTAAGCGATGGGCATGTCTTATAATTGCTTCGGGAACATATTTTAGATTGAAGCCCGCCGTACGCCAACGTTCACATAACTCCCTATCTTCGGCAGCAGCTATTGGAAATTGCGTATCAAATCCCCCCAAAGCTTGAAAGGTCTTTTTGGGCATCAACATATTATTCGAGGTAAAAAAGGTGGCTGGTTGAGGGAGTTGATTAAAAAATTGGTACAAATAATCAACCAGTAATTGGCTGGCCTCCGCATATACGTTTTGGGTTAAGTGGTTGGTCACTTTTCCACCTATTAGCAATGGCTCATTGTCCCTTTTTTCTGCCACCATTTTTAGTAGCCATTCTGGATGCGGTAAGCAATCGTCATCTACAAAGGCTACGTATTCTCCTTGAGCTAAGTTAGCCCCATGATTTCTAGCGGTTGCTGGGCCTTGCTGGGTCTGCCAGTTATATTGGATGTGCTCCCTATCTTCGATATAGGCTAATAACGGTGTACTGAAATCCATTCCTCCATCATTGATGATAATTACCTCCAACTTAGTTCGGGGGTAATTCAAATGATTGATGGCTTTTAAACAGTTAAGAAGTGCTTTTTGCCTGTTATGGGT
Organism: Bacteroidota bacterium; assembly: GCA_039024375.1. Lineage (GTDB taxonomy): Bacteria > Bacteroidota > Bacteroidia > Chitinophagales > Saprospiraceae > JAFMDF01. Next base: position 244 of record JBCCQK010000300.1, on the reverse strand, counting down.
AGGAATAATTATGGAACAAAAAGGAAGGTTGTTCAAACTAATCGAAAGAAGTGAGAAGGAAAGTAAAGGGTTTTCTTATAAAAATATTTCTCTTGTTTCTTACATTGATTTAATGTAACAAACAAGAGAAATATTTTTATAAGAAAACCCTTTACTTTCCTTCTCACTTCTTTCGATTAGTTTGAACAACCTTCCTTTTTGTTCCATAATTATTCCTACCCATAACAGGCAAAAAGCACTTCTT
>JBCCQK010000299.1:0-10135 GCA_039024375.1 Bacteroidota bacterium | reverse complement strand
TTCTATTTATCACATTCCAAATAATTAATCTATTTATTCAGAATCGAGAACAGATAACATTCTATTAAGAAAACAGAGACTCAAATTTCAAGAAAATAGACAAAAGTTTCGATTTCATTCTCGTTTGTCAATATCTCAAGTCTCTAATCCCTATTCTCTACTCTCGGTTCTGAATAATTAACAACCAAAAATGCGGTATTTCACCTCCGTTTACGACGTCAAAAACATCAAAGACCTCGTCAAAACGGGCTTAAAGTTAAAAGCAAATCCATTAAAATATAAAGCGTTAGGGCAGGATAAAACGTTAGTGCTACTGTTTTTTAATCCGAGTTTGCGAACCCGACTGAGTACCCAAAAAGCGGCGTTAAATTTGGGGATGAACGTCATTGTGATGAATATGACCGAAGGGTGGAACTTGGAATTTGAGGACGGTATTACGATGAATACGGACAAAGCCGAACACATCAAAGAAGCCGCTAAGGTCGTTAGCCAATACGCCGATATTATCGGTATCCGAACTTTCCCTACTTTGACGGATAAGCAAAAAGACTACGCTGATTTTATTTTAAATAAATTCATCGAACACGCCAATGTACCAATTGTCAGCTTGGAATCGGCTATTCGACATCCGCTGCAATCCTTGGCGGACCTATTGACGATGAAAGAATTGGGGACAACAAAAAAGCCAAAAGTGGTATTAAGTTGGGCACCGCATCCTAGAGCGTTACCCCAAGCGGTCGCCAATTCGTTTGCTGAATGGGTATTAAATGCTAAAATGGATTTGACCATCACGCATCCTAAAGGCTACGAATTGTCGAAAAAATTTACTAAAGGAGCGACGATTGAATACGACCAAACTAAGGCCTTCGAGGGCGCAGATTTTATTTACACCAAAAACTGGTCTTCGTTCAAGCCCTACGGTAAGATTCTTTCAACGGACAACAGTTGGATGATTACCAAAGCCAAAATGGACTTGACCAACAACGGAAAATTCATGCACTGCCTACCCGTTCGCCGCAACGTAGTCGTAGCGGGAGACGTGCTAGATAGCAACGCAGCAGCAGTCATTTACCAAGCGAATAATCGGACCTACGCAGCGCAAGCGGTATTAAAAAATATACTAGAATCTTTGTAAATGAGATGTCAGATTTGAGACCGATAAATCTGTCAGAAGTCAGACTTCTTAGAGTGTTGAAGCAATGTCATTAAGTTAAGGGTTGTATCTTGTTTGAAAATTTCGGGGTAACGGGAAGTTACCCCGAAATAATGCCCCATTTACTCCGTAACTTCCCGTTACGGGGTAAGTTTTACAGGTTTTCAAAAAATTAGGGTAATATACTTCCACTAACTTAATGACATTGAGTGTTGAAGATAGAATATTAGAATTAAAAAAGTATTGATTACTTTTAATTACGCCTAATTTTTATTCATCACTTAACCAAATAAAAAAGGTGCTGCTTTAGCCCATAGCAGTATCAACCTAATAAGAATCTAGTGAGAGTTTCTTCGTGTAGGGGTGTGACTTTTTTCACACCTCTACCTATTTGTAGAAAGTAGTTTTTCAAGATGAAAAAAATACCCTTAACCATCGCTAAAATCGGTGGGAACGTTATTAACGACGAAGTACTATTAGCACAGGTACTTGCTGATTTTGCCGCATTGCCAACACCTAAAATACTGGTACACGGTGGAGGAAAACGAGCGAGTGCGTTGATGCGTCAAATGGGGATGCAGCCCAATATGGTAGAAGGACGCCGCATTACGGACGCTGCTACTTTAGAGGTTGTTACAATGGTCTATGCGGGATTAATCAACAAGAAGATAGTCGCCGATTTGCAAGCGATTGGCGAAAACGCTATTGGACTGACGGGAGCAGATTTGAACGTCATTCAGTCGCATAAGCGTATTGTTAAAGATATTGACTACGGCTTCGTTGGTGATATTGATGAAATTGGGAAGGAAAATATAGGGAAATTATTGGCTGCTAATTTTACCCCCGTTTTTTGTGCAATTACGCACGACAAAAAGGGACAGTTGCTAAACACCAATGCGGATAGTATTGCCTCTCGGTTGGCGGTTGGAATGAGTGAAAACTACGAAGTCACCTTAATCTTTTGCTTTGAAAAAAACGGCGTATTACTAGACGCTAACGACGATACTTCCGTTATTCCCAGTCTGTCTTATGCCCAATTTAAAGAATTTCGACAATCAGGTGTTATTTACGAAGGAATGATTCCCAAAATGGAAGGGGCGTTTTATGCTTTGCAGCACGGTGTAACGAACGTCCACATTGCGGGAACGAATGCTTTGGCAAGTGAAGGAAAAAAGGGGACGAAGTTAATATGAAAAAGTTATGACCTCAGAGCATTTTTTTTTAACCGATATTCGAAGATTGCATCTTCGAATCAATATTTTTCAATGCCTGTCCCGAAGCATTTCGGGGTCTTTGACTTGATGTTCTGGATGCTTAAATTTTTTTATCAAAATCTCCATATTACCTCAAGAACTGGAAGTCATCAACAAGTCCAAATCCGTAAACTTAAATCCAAAGCGCTTGCTCAAATACTCATTTGTCAAGGAGCCTTTGAAAGTATAAACACCGTGTCGCAAGCCCAAATTTTTGAATAATAAATCCTCGATACTCCCCGTATCTCCCGCTTTTAGTAAAAGTGGCGTCATAATATTACTCACTGCAATGGACGCCGTTCGGGCTACTTTAGAAGCAATATTGGGTACACAATAATGAATAACGCCGTGCTTCGTAAATGTAGGCTTGTCATGAGTAGTTACCTCTGAAGTTGCAAAACAGCCACCTTGGTCAATACTAATATCTACAATGACGGCCCCATGCTTCATTTCAGCCACAATATCTTCACTCACAATAACGGGCGAACGCCCCGAAGTGGAGTGCATGGCCCCAATGGCAACGTCTGCGGCTAATAACTCTTTAGTTAACTGATAGTGATTTAAAGAAGAGGTGTTTAGAGGTCGACCAATGACACCTTGAATGCGCATCAATTTGGAGATGTTATTGTCAAAAATGCGCACTTCTGCCCCTAATCCTAGGGCTACTCTAGTGGCTACTTCGGCTACAACGCCCGCCCCTAAAATGACCACTTTAGCGGGAGGAACGCCCGAAACGGAACCTAATAAAGCTCCTTTTCCACCACTCGTCGTGTTCATCAATTCGGCGGCCGTCATCATCGCACAAACGCCCGCAATTTCGCTCATCGTACGTACGATAGGAAAGCTGTTAAACTCGTCTTTGATGTATTCCATTGCTAACGCAATGACCCGCTTTTTTAATAATTTTTCAATGTAGGCTGCATCCAAAATAGGAATTTGCAAGGGAGAAATTAGCACTTGCCCCGGGTGCATTAAATCAATTTCTTTCAAAGTAGGCGGCGCCACTTTTAGTAGAATATCACTTTTGAAAACTTGCTCTTTACTGTAAACGACCTCTGCACCAGCTTCGGAAAAACGGTGGTCCGTGTAATTCGTTTTCAATCCTGCTCCCGTCTCTACTAAAACATGGTGTCCCATTGCTACCAACCCAGCGATGGAAGCGGGTACTAAAGCGACTCTATTTTCTTGTAAACGGGTTTCGGTTGGAATACCGATGGTTAGCTTATTGCGCTTTTTGACAACTTCCAATACCTCCGTCTGTGTCTGATAGGAGGGGTTTATCAAGCTTTCGGGAATTGGAATTTTCTTCTTTGTATCACTCATTCATTAATCGTTAGTCCAGCTATACTCCAAACAGAATAAAAGTGATTGTACAACCCACTCATAACCACCAAATTTAGCGATTACGAAATCACTTTTTTACACCTTGTAAAGTATATGTTTTGAAAAAATACAGTACTGTGGTAATTAGTTGATTAGTGACTAGTAAAAAAAATGCACTCAATTGAGTTATGAACTACTCACAGATGATAGCACTAGCATCTTACAAAAGTAGATACAAGATAGGTTAAATTATTTAATTTGCGTAGAAAGTAGCTATTTAAGTGATTTGCTAATTTAAAATATTCCTTTTCTAATCCTACTATCTGTGAGTAAGTAGTCGCCGCCCATCTTCCAATAGGCTTATGCTAACCGAGAAAGTGTCCTCTGGTAAAATAGGCGCAATCACTTCTGCCCATTCGATAAAGCAAAAATGCTCGTTGTATAGATATTCTTCTATACCAATATCTAGTGCTTCTTCTATTCGTTGGAGTCGGTACAAATCTAGATGATATAGGTAGTTGATGTCTTGGTCTTCAACATTTGAATAAGTATATTCGTTAACTAGCGAATAGGTAGGACTCGTCACTGCTTCTTTCAATTTCAAAGATTGACCAATAGCCTTTATGAGCGTCGTTTTTCCAGCGCCTAATTCTCCGTAAAAACACCACTTTCTGCGATTACCCGCAATGGCTAGTAATTGCTGAGCGATGTTGGATATTTCCTCTAGTCGATAAATCATTGACTTGTCTATTTTGGTAAAAACCTAATCAAGTTGGCAAAATTCGGTACAAAACGGGTAAAAAGAAAGGTTGCGTTAGGAAAATCTAATTTATTCCAGCATCTTTGAAGTCAATTTCCCGAAGTAATTGATTGTCAAGCAATTTTGACACTTCAAAACTTCGTATTACCTTTTAATTTTTTTTCTATTATGGAAACTGGAACTGTAAAGTTTTTCAACGAAACCAAAGGCTTCGGATTTATCGAACCCGAGGCTGGTGGTAAAGACCTTTTTGTGCATATATCTGGCGTGGTTGGTGAAATCAACCAAGGAGATAAAGTGACTTTTGATGTGGAAGACGGGAGAAAAGGACCCATGGCAGTGAACGTTAAGATTGCGTAAGCATACTTAAAATACAATTCATTCGCAGGGAATACTGGCAACGGTATTCCCTTTTTCTTTAGGAGAAAGTCAAATTAATTGGTATAGCAGAACAGACCATTTTACCTTTCCTAGAAAAAGTGTATTATCGCAACTTTATCAAATGGTAAAGCGTTTTTTTTCTAATAAAATTAATTGGAAAGAACTCCTCATAAACGACAAAAAAATAACAATATGAAATATGATGTAACGGTAATTGGTTCGGGACCAGGCGGCTACGTAGCGGCTATTCGATGTGCCCAATTGGGACTCAAAACGGCCATTATAGAACGATACGCTACGCTTGGTGGCACTTGCCTGAACGTAGGGTGTATTCCTTCAAAAGCGTTGCTGGATTCGTCCGAACATTACCACAACGCTACCCACACTTTTGAAACCCACGGTATTGATGTGAAAAGTGTGAAGGTTAATATGCCGCAGATGATAAAGCGGAAAGACGAGGTAGTTGCGCAGACCTGTGGTGGTGTTGACTTTTTAATGAAAAAGAATAAGATTACCGTCTTCCACGGACACGGTTCCTTTGTTGATAAAAATACCATTAGTGTAGCTAAAGATGATGGAACGACCGAGACCGTTGAAACCGATAAAACTATCATTGCAACGGGGTCTAAACCCATTACTCCCGCGGCGTTCAACTACGATAAAAAACGAGTTATTACCTCGACGGAAGCCTTAAATATCACCAAAGTCCCTAAACGAATGGTTATCATTGGTGCGGGCGTGATTGGCCTCGAGTTAGGCTCGGTCTATGCTCGATTGGGAACAGAAGTGGAGGTAGTCGAATTTATGGATAGTGCCCTGGCAGGGATGGATAAAGACTGTGGTAAAGAGTTGACTCGGTCTTTGAAAAAGTTGGGCATGAAATTCCACTTGGGACATAAGGTAACCGAAGTGAAAGGGACGAGTAGAAGTGTGACGGTGAAAGCACAAAGTAAGAAAACGGAAAAAGAGATTACCCTAAAAGCGGACTACTGCTTAATTGCTATCGGACGACGGGCTTACACGGATAAGTTAGGATTAGAAAATGTGGGTATCGAAACCGACGAAAGAGGACGTATCGTGGTGGGCAAACATTTGGAGACCCAAGTGCCGGGCATTTACGCTATCGGTGATGTCATTAAAGGCGCCATGTTAGCACACAAAGCAGAAGAAGAAGGTACTTTAGTGGCAGAAGTTATTGTTGGTCAACAACCACATATTGACTATAACTTGATTCCTGGAGTTGTTTATACTTGGCCCGAAGTAGCTTCCGTTGGACAATCCGAAAAACAATTGAAAGAGGCGGGCGTTCCCTACAAAGTGGGTAAATTCCCTATGAAAGCATTGGGCCGTGCTAGGGCAAGTATGGACACTGATGGCATGGTTAAAATGTTGGCACACAAAGAAACGGACGAAATCCTAGGGGTCCACATGGTGGGACCAAGAGTAGCCGATATGATTGCAGAAGCGGTGGCCGTAATGGAGTTCCGAGGCTCTGCGGAGGACGTCGCTAGAATTAGTCACGCACATCCAACTTACACGGAAGCTACGAAAGAAGCTGCTTTGGCGGCAACCGAAAATAGAGCAATACACATATAGCATGGATGATGGATGATGGATGAATGATAGAATAAGAAGAAATAGGTGGAAATACGATAGAAATATTTCCATCTATTTCTTTATCTCCTTTTTTCAAAAATTACGATAAAATTCAATTAAAAATTCAAAAGACTGACTTATTTTTTCCGTCAACACTAAGTATCAAAACGATTCCTTCCTTCCAATAAACTAATCTCACTTTCTAAAAACCTTCCTCAACGAATAATATTTTAGCAATAACTTACCGAATTATCTAGTTTTATTGTAATTTTCCTTGCGCTGAAAAACAAAACCCCTCATTTTCAGCGTTGTAAAAACATTGACTTAACAAACCTCAGTGCTCTTATGACGACCCGATTTTCAATTTGTACCGTCATTCTATCCTTCTTGTTTTTACTCAATCTATCAGCACAAGAAGCAACTATCCAATTAATTAATCCCTCTTTTGAAGGCTTTCCACGAGCAGAATTAGTGCCGACGGGCTGGAAAGATTGTGGCTTTCCGGGCGAGTCGGCACCCGATACGCATCCGATTGGAGCGTTCGATGTTGTAAAATTACCGTCCGACGGAAATACTTATTTGGGGATGGTGGTGAGAGATAATGATACTTGGGAAAGGGTCTCGCAACAACTGAAATCCCCCATCAAAGGTGGAGTTTGTTATAGTTTTAATATGAACCTTTGCCGCTCAGAATTGTACGTCAGTCGCAGTCGCGTTAGTAATACGAATGCCAACTACGTTACGCCGATTAAACTGGTCATCTGGGGCGGTGACAGACATTGTAGCAAGCGGGAACGGTTGGCCGAATCACCGATTATTACTAACACGGCCTGGCAACCCTACGCTTTTAAGTTTGAGTCGAAGCAAACCCATACGCACATTACTTTCGAGGCATTCTACAAAACGCCCGTTTTGTTCCCTTACAACGGAAATATCCTTTTGGACAAAGCCTCCGCCATTGTGCCTATCCCTTGTGATGAAGAACCGATGCTCGCTCAGATTCCCGAAGCCTATTTCACTAACCCAAGTGGCGAACCGAAAACGTTGGAAACCAATACTTATACGGTCACGGCCATGGTAAAAAACATCAGTCAACGGGAAGATATTCTGATGAAAGTCAACGGTGTAGAAACCGACCGTTTTCAGTTTGATAAAAAAACAGGGGTGATAAAAGCCAAAGTGACGAAGCTGCGAAAGGGCAATAATCGAATTGCGCTGCAAGCAAGCAACGAAGCGGGCATCACCCGAGATAATGCTATTCTAATTTATGAACCCGAACCCGTTTTAGCGTTGAAAGAAGCGCCCGCAACTCGTCCCGAAACTTATGAAGCCCCCGTAGAAACAAAAGTAATTCCGCCACCACCACCCGTCAGAAAGAAACCGTCAAATAGTAAAATTGAAGGATATTCGCGAGCGGAAATTACGAAAGGGCAAATCATCAAAATCCGTTCGCTTTCTTTCAAAATGAACGACTCTACGTTGACCGAATCGGCACATACTCGACTGGACGAAATCTATACTTTTTTAAGTGAAAACGAGGATATTGTCATTGAAATTGGTGGGCATACGAGCGGCCTTTGTGACGATTATTTTTGTAATATTTTATCTACTGCTCGGGCGAAAGAAGTTGCTAATTATTTGCAGCGGAAGGGTATTCCAAGAAGGCAATTGAGTTACAAAGGCTATGGAAAAACTAAGCCTATCGCTTCGAATAATACTACGGGGGGGCGGCGTAAAAACCAACGGGTAGAGATTAAGATTTTGAGTACGGATGGGTAGATAAACCAAAAGTACTTTGGATAGAAAATGAAGGCTACCCATTAATAGTATCGACCCAAAAATCAGTGGTATGAAAGACGACTTCCATTTAAATGCACTAGGTGTGAGACCTCTAATTTTATATAAAACGTACGTAGCTATCATAAAGGCTAGAGGAACAGCTACCTTGTTACCAAGCTATTCCCATTTACATTACCTATGGTAACATTTGTCTCCATTACGAAATAGGCAAAAGGAAAAACAATGCTATTTATGAGGACAAAAAATAATAAAACTAGCTTCATGCTACCCCAAAAGGAGAGGGGAAGTGTTTTGTTTAGTTTCATGGAGTTGTGGACTATTTCATACCTATTTCTTGGGTTGATTTTGGTGGGAAATAATCTCGTTTTTGTAAGGTGACTTGCCTAGTTGTTCCATTTCGTTCAAGTTCCAATGTTAACTCATCAATGCCTTCGTAATCAAAAGCACAGTATTTGCTGGCTTCATCCATGATTTGACCATTTAGACTCCGTATTTTATCGCCCAGTTGTATGCCTAAACTGTCTGCTTGTAGTCCTTCGTAGATGGCTTTGACAAGAAGGGCGTTTTCTTTTTCGTTGAATCTAGCGGAATAGCCGTAGCCTTTCATTCCGAAATATTGGTTTTTGTATGGTTCTAAGACCAGTTCTTGAAGTTTACAAGAAAATCAAGCAGACTAAACAAATAGTCTGCTTGATTAAAAACACTCTAATTTCGATTTATTTTTTGGCTACTTTTTTCTTTTGAGTATGTAGCATCTTACTATAATATTTGAAAAGAAAGTCATAGACCACCATTTCATGGACTCTTTGCTTGCTTAGGAAAATTCGATTACAAACCATGTGGAGGTAGCTAGGGATTATTCCAAGAGCTAAAGGTATCGGTAATTTTTTAGCTTTTTCTAAAGACTTCAACTCATCAACGATTGGACTCATTTTAGAAGACCGAATAGCTAAAATATCCCATAAAGGCTGATAGATTGGTTGCTTTTGGTCGGCTGTTAAGAACCGTTCAATGTTAGCCATATTTTGTTTGTATAGCTGATTTATCTGTTTGTTCAATAAGCCTTTTCGGTTAAATTCCTTTCCAAAACCTGTTTTTAACAAATTCATGATGGCTATTTTGTCTTTTAAAGAATAACCAAAATTATCTAATAGGGCACCCATAGACAATAAAGAGAATAACCACCGAACTTCTTCCCCTTTTTCTCCTTCAATCATATTGACAAACTGTAAAGTACACTCACTATCGGCATGAAAGAACTTTTCGGTAGCTTCAATAGAATGATAACCGTATCGTTCCGTTTCTCGGAGATAAGTATCAATTTGTGTTTTCCAAATGATACCTTCTTTTTCTAAAGGAGCTATGTGGTATTTAACGCTATTGATAATGGTAGAGAACTGTTCTTTATTCTTGACTTTCATGCGGAATCTAAGATGGAAACCGTCTTTATCAAAATAGCGAATAAAAAACCATTGGTCTATGGATTGCTTACTTTTTAAATCCTTTACAATGGGCAAAATCGCTTCTTGTAAGACTTTTTCTGCAATCTTATCTCCACAGTAAAACTTATAGTATAACCAATCATCGCCGATAGAAAATGATTGATTGATAGTTTTGTCTTTAAAGTCTCCGATTGGAATACTTGGCCTTTTCTCGGCAAGCACATCTTTATAAACAGATGCAATAAATTCATTGGCGTAATTACCTGTAATGGATGCTTCTTGGAATAAGAACTCTTTGATTTCAAAGAACTTTTTCTTTTTGATAATGCTGTAAAAAACAGTGCGACTTAATTCATTATCAAAATTAATTACTACTTCATTATCTCCTTCTGAAATAACAATGATGGTAGGTATTTTCCTTTCCTTC
>JBCCQK010000298.1:0-10143 GCA_039024375.1 Bacteroidota bacterium | reverse complement strand
CCAAAGTCTTTTCGAGCATTTGAAAATCAAATAACTCTTTTTCCTCTTCTACCTCGCACATTTCGTCCAAATAGCGGTTTAAACTGTCTGTTGCTGCTTGTTCTGCGGATGTTACTGCTTGTTGTGTTGAAATTCTCATGTTTTGAATGTTTTAAAAGCCATTTTCATAATTAGGAAAAATTCTCCCTTCATCGAGAGCGGAGTTTTTGGTGGTTTGGCTGACTGCTTTTTGTCATTTGCCAAATTCTTAATTGAGGTTATCTCCCTTTTTACAGAACTTGCGTCCATCCTCGGACGGGGAATATATGCAAGGGAAAAGTGCCAATTATTTGTAGGTACGCCCAAAAAATTTGTGCTTTAGTCCGCAGGCGACCCTTGCAGATGTTGCCAGTTTGAGGATAGCTTTGTTCTGGAAAAAAGGGAGATAGTGACCTCAATGGATTTGGGAAAGGCGAAGAGTAGTCAGTCTAAATGACCAACAACTCCAGCGAGCTCATCAGCCCTTTAGGGTTCGGCTGAAAGCCGAATTGGTTGATTGTCCTTTGGACCCTGAACGATTGGTCTCAATCGGTTAGGAGGATATGAAGCCAACTGAAACTAGGATAGAGCAGTCGCCCGAACGGGCCAGAATAATGTCTAAAAGGCTTTGCCTTTTTGCCGCTTACTGGCTTAGGAATGCGACGTATGATTTTGCAAAAATCAGTCTGAAGGACCGAAACGAAGTGGAGTACATAGCTCTCCGACTCCGCAGGGGAAAGCCCCAAAATATAACCCTACATTTACAGTAATCTATATCCTACTCATTATCGTTCATCCTACTGATTAAACCACTCATTTTTGGCATCTTTATTGCTCCATTTATCCCACTTCCCTTCTCCCCTGCCTTATTTTTCAACTACTCCCTCGCTTACAATTAATGACGCTATGACAGGAAACGCTAAACACTATTTTCTTCTATTTGGAAATTTATTACTTACCTTCTCGTTTGTTATTGCCCAAAATCAACCTTGGCAAATTGAACACGCTAAGTTGACCTCTCCTTATTTTGCTACCGAAAATTCTAAACCCAACCCTACTTCGTTTGATAATATGATTGGTGCTACGGGTGGGAAAGAAATTGGAAATGCCTTCTATAATGGCTTTAATGCGAAAGGTACGATTAACAGTTTTCGCAGCTTTCATTTAATGGAAGCCGATTTTGGCGATTCTTCTTTTCCTAAGGAAAGGATTTTAAATACAATTGATTGTGATTGTGGAGATGAAATGTATAGTTCTACTTGTAAGGACAAACAGGATAGGAAGTGTCCTAATAGTAGTCCTACCTCTAATACGTATGGATTCTACCAGTATAAAACGGATTATTGCGCCTATAAAAATAACTCTGATTTTAAGATTCGAGAAGTTTATGCGGCTATCGAAACCCAAATCCCTATCAAACCTTTTTATTGTTATGATAGAGACGAAGTTGGGAATTGTTTGAGAAAAGACCCTAATCCGTGTATGACTTTAGATGGTCGGCAAAATATGCCCGGTCGAAAATTCCCCGATAAATGGTACACTCGGGAGGAATGGGGTTGGAACGATGAAAATATTCAGCAAAATGCTTTTAACTACTTTAGAGGTTTTGCGGCCACTTTTTGCCCCGCCGATTTAAATAAGGATTGTGTGGTCGATGTATTAGAGGTAGGTAATGAGCCTTGGGGTCAAAACACGCCTGGCCGTAATGGCTATCATGCCATTCTTCGAGGAGCCGTCCAAGCTTTCAAAGAAGTGTACGGAGAAGATAAAAGCAAATGGCGCATGAAATTATCAGCAGCAGCTTTAGATTCTCGGTTTGCTTGTAATAATGCACCTAATCAGTACGTCCACGAAATGATTCCTAATGATGCTGATGTTAAGGACTACATTGATTACTTGAATGTTCATAATTATCCCTTTATTAAAACCCCTTGTGGCGTCGAGGTCGATAATTTGAAACTTGAATATATCCCCGAAAGTCCTAACGGTGGTTTCATGGCCCTAAAAAATATGGACGAGTGGCGTAGAAGAAACGGCATGGAACACGCTCGTATCAACATTACCGAGTTCGGTTGGAATAGTGATAAAGAAGAATGTAATTTCGGAGTGGGAGAAATCAATCAGGCTGCTTACATCATACGTGCCAACCTCTTAGCAAGTCGTTTTGGCATTCATAAGACTTTTAATTATCCACTCATTGATTTACCAAAAGTCTATAACCTAGAAAAAAATCGATTGGAAAGTGTGGAAACACCCCTTTATTGCACTACCGGACTAATCGCTCGTAATGGTAAAAAGAAACTATCTTACTATGCTACCGAAACAATGGTGAAGAAGTTAGCGGGCAAACATTTCATCAAAGCCATTGACGAAAATTACACCCAAGAAGAACAAGTTTTCTCTTTTCTGCTAGGCACATATAACCAGCAAACGGGTAAAAGTACCCCTACTTATTTGGTAGCTTGGCGGTCTAGTGATTTGGGTACTTCGTACAATAGTAGCCAAGATTATCCCAAAAGAGATAGCGAATTGGGTCGAGGCTTGACAACTATCACTCTACCTTCTTCCAACATGAAAATAGACGAACAAGAGGATTACTTCTATCTGGGTTGGGATGGTGGTCGTCCTAAAAAAATCGGTAATGCGGTGGTTAATCAAAATAGGGTAGCGGGTAACCAAGTCAAAGTCGATTTGTCCGGTTTGCCGATTGTCATTCCCATTAAAGATGGTGGATGTCGATACGACAAAGAAGGTCGGTTAGATAATTGTGCCAACGATGCTACTATTCCGAGTGGTTCTGGGGATAATGGCACTTTGGTCAGTTGTGGCGAAATCGATATTACTTACGGCGGTAACTGGATAAATTGGACAGGTAAAAGTGAAGTAAAATACCCAAAAGTAGAGCTCATCAAAATTACAAACGGGCAATACAAAATCGTCAAAACTTGTCTATCCAATTGTGGAGATAATGGACGCTTTACAGACTTGGAGGCGGGTGATTATCTGCTAAAGGTGTTTCAACCTAGTTGGACACTCGCTTGTAATTTGGACTATGGCAAAAAAATTCAATTGACGGGTGATAGTGATGAGCCAACCAATGACCCTTGTGCAGATTTGGGGGGAGATGCTGACAAAGATGGTTTTTGTAAATGGAATGATTGTGATGATACCAACCCCAATTATCCGAAGGAAGTCGGTTCAATTTGTAATGACGGCAATCCCAACACCCAAAATGATAAGATTCAAGCGGACGGATGCACCTGTTTAGGGGAATCTTCGGGCGGTAATGGTAGTTTGGCTAGTTTTACTTGTCGTGGCGTAACAGTACAATATGGCAATGGGCAATTAGTTTTTACTGGTACCCCAGATAAATCCTATCACTTCAAATATCAGCTTAAAAAAGCACCCTATACTCAAGAGAATTGTTACAATTGTGGTAGTAAAACCTTCAGTGGACTAGCTAATGGACCTTACGAAATCACCATCAATTATCAGTCTTGTAGGGTTATTGAGTTGAAAGCTGGTGAAGGTGGTAGCGACTGCGAAGATAACGATGGAGATGGGGTTTGCAACGAACAAGACTGCGCCCCTTGGGATAGTTCTCTTCCCAAACAAATCGGAGCAACTTGCAATGATTATGACCCCAATACGGAAGACGATAAAATTCAAGCGGACGGTTGTACGTGTAAAGGAATGCCGATTGAGAATAATGGACTTGCCACCAAAATTTGTGGAGAAATTACCATTCGCTACGGTGTCGGTACGATTGAAATGATAGGGTCTTCCGACAAATCTTACAAATTTTCCATCAACGATATGAATAATGGTTGGAAGGAAGTGTTTAGTTGTTGGTCGAATTGTGGGAGTAGTACAAAGGTAACGGGGCTAAGAGCCAGTAAATACAAAGTCAAAGTTTATGGAGGCCAGAACACTTGCGACATTGAAATTACCTTACCCAACCCTGCTAGTTCTCGGTCGCTCCCCAACAGTCTAATTGAGTTGGGCACGAGCGTTCAAGCACAAAATATTCAACTGGATTGGGTAGCTGGTCGGCTCAATGACACCGAAAGTTTTGTGGTTGAAAAATCAATGGATGGGATTAATTTCAAGTCCATCAAAATTATTAATCCCTATACTACACATACCGAAGATAATGGCCCCGATTATGGGGTTAATTACTACCGCATCAAGCAGCAATTTTTGAGTGGGGAAAGTCGCTACTCTCCTGTACAAACAGAAACCTATTATTTGGACAAATCCTCGATTAGCATTTATCCAAACCCAACTACTTCGGTTATCAATGTGAGTATGGGACAGTTTTCGGACTTAGAGGGAGAACTTATTATTTTCAACCGTTCGGGCAATGAGATGGCCATTAAAAAATTGAATGAAACGGGAAAAGTAGTCAGTTTTGACACCAGTAATTTTACGAGTGGTATTTACTTTTTGGTGATTCAACCGAAACGGGGCAAAGCCTTTACCCGACAATTTATGGTGGCTAACGAATAAAAATGGGGAAGGGTCGTTGCTTTCTTAGCATTTTGTTCGTAGATTGTCAACCGATTCCCCTCCTAAAAATTTTCCCTCCATAAAGCAAGATAAACAAAAACAAAAAATGAACAGAACTAGACACCTAGTTACCCTGTGGGTAATGCTTACCTATTTTGTGCCTTCCTTTGCGCAGAACGCTTGTGACCATCCCGATTATACTGCTTTAGCGGCACTATATAATGCTACTAATGGAGATAACTGGACCACTTCTTGGGATTTATCGGATTGCGATGTCTGTTCCTATTTTGGAGTAACTTGTGATGAAAGTAGGAAAATCACTGCCCTTGATTTGGATGGAAATAACTTAACGGGAGTCATTCCACCAGAGATTGGTGAATTCAGTAACTTGACTGGCTTAAATCTTGCTGAAAATGCACTCTCTGGCTCTATTCCCAATAGTATTGGTCAGCTTACTTCCCTGACTGGTTTAGTGCTTTCATCTAATCAGTTATCGGGCAATATTCCTGTAGAAATTGGAAACCTAACGGAGTTATCGAGTTTGTTTCTAAATTTTAATGCCTTATCTGGTGAAATCCCAAGCAGTTTAGGCAATCTAACCAAAGTCATCTTTCTAACTTTAAGAGGTAATAATTTAACAGGAAGTATTCCTGGTAGTCTAGGCAATTTGAGTATCGGTGAAGTCTTAATTCTTGATGATAATAATCTATCGGGCAGCCTCCCCAAAGAACTAAGTACTTTTGGCAATCAGCGAGAAATCAATCCCAATGCTCGTGGCGGTATCAATGTCGCTAACAATAATTTTTCTGGTTGCTACCCCCTTGAATTTAAGGCGTTTTGCCGAACGGATTTTAGCTTGATTGTTGAAGGAAACGAGCATCTAGACAACTTTGAAGATTTCTGCTCTTTTGAAAATGGTGTTTGTGTCACTACTGAAGTAAGCTGCAATAATTTACAATTTACTTCCGAAAGTAGTCAGATTACCGTCGATGGTTTAACAATGGAGTCCAAAGTAGAAATCATTGGGCGTAATACCAACTATCGAGTTATCACCATTTGCGAGGGCAATTGTTCCAATCCGCTACTCATTCCAGATTTAGCGGCTGGTGATTACGCCGTTAAGGTTAACCTATTTGATGGTGATACTTATTGTTATCGAGAAGAAAACGTAAAAGTAGCCATTGGTAATGACACTATTGACCATCCAACAGATTGTGAACAAATCACCATTCAAAATACCGATAACGAATTAACGCTAACCAATATCGCTAGTCCCAATACGATTGCCAAGGTCTTTGATTTTAATTGGCAACTCATCTACAATTGTTCGGGGGATTGTCCAGATACCATCCTAGTATCGAATTTGACTCCTAATAAGATGTATCATACTGACGTGCAATTTTATACGGAGAACTGGAAGTTTATTTGTGCAGATAGACGAGATATACTTATCGAAAACATAGCCAATCCAATAAATGACTGTGAAAATATCCAAATCCAAAATCAAGATGAGGAGATTATCATTTCTGGCTTGACTGCCCAGAATAATATCGTTAAAATTTTTGACCCTAGCTGGCAAATTATTTATGAATGTACCAGTAAGTGTGCGGATACGATTGTGGTCCCTATTCTCAAAACAGGTATTTACCGTTCCGATATACAGCTTTACAACGAAGGCTGGCGTTTCATTTGTGAGGATAAGCGGGAAATAGATAGTACGATTGATAATAACCGTTGTGATACCATTTGTCAGGGAAATATTACTTTAAGAACTCAAGCGGAAGTGGATGCTTTTTGTGGATGTGAGACGATTCAAGGAAGCCTTTATATTGGTGGAAATAATTCTGATATTACCAACCTTCATAATTTACTTGGCCTTAAGCAGGTAGCATCTTCCCTATTTATTGTGACAAATGGATTGAAAAATTTAGTGGGTTTAGATAGCTTGACCACCACTGGCGGTGGCATAAATATTATTGCGGCCTCACTTGAAAGCCTGAATGGTTTTCAAGCACTAACCACCGTTAATGGTTTTCTAAGAATTGATAAAACTCGTTTAACCCATTTGGATGAACTAGCCAACTTGGAAAGAATAGGGGGTAATTTACTTTTTGAGAACAATCGCTCGCTACAAAGTTTAAAAGGACTAAGTAAAATTGACTCTCTTTTGGGTATTACTATTATAGAAGGAGATGCCGTTTACGACCTGAGTGAATTGGAAAATTTAACGTACTTAGAGAGTCTATATATTTCTGGTGCTAACTTGGTTGATTTAAACTTTTTCAAAAAAATCAAAAATGTACAGCCTTCCATATACATCGTTTATAACGATACGATAACCGATTTATCTGGACTAGCACACTTTGATACATTGAGCAGTTTGACCTTAGTAGCCAACGGAAAATTGAACGATGTTTCTGCTATCAAAGACGTAGATTATATCAATGGAGATTTAGTCATTCGATTTAATAGTCAGTTGGGCGATTGCTGTGTTATCAAACGGCTTTTAGATTCTAGAGGAGGCGCGCCTTTTGTGGGTGGAGATGTAAGCTTTGTGGCCAATAAAAGTGGAAGTTCCTGTCAGGATGGTATCCAGTTTGTAAAGCAGTGTCCTGACCCAATTTCTCCTTGCCAATCTGTTCGAATACTGCCACTTGAAAATCAGCTACAAATAAATACCTTGATTGCCCCCATTGAAATTGTCAAAATATTCAATGCCGAATATCAGCTAGTTTTTGAATGTTTTGCCGATTGTGAAGAGAATATCCTTATGAATAACTTACCCGCTGGCGTCTATCACATCAACATTGACTTTTATGACAAAAATTGGCAGCCCATCTGCGAAAAGCGAGAAAGTGTGGAGTTAACGAATACTTCAAGTGCCAGAAATAGGGATTTCCAAGTCACTGATTTTGAGATTTACCCTAATCCGACTGAAGAGTTTACGTTTATTGACCTGAAAAGACTTCAAGGAAAAGCGGCAACCCTTGCCTTATTGAATCAGTTTGGACAAGTAGTTTGGCAAAAGGTCATCTCCAATGTAGGCTCAGAAAAAGTGGTAATTGGTTTAAGCGACTTTCCTAACGGGCTTTATTTTTTGAACGTTCAGTCGGGCGATAGCAGAGCGGTTTCCATGAAATTGATTGTGAATCGGTTGTATTGAGAAAGTAAAGTGGTGGCTTCTGTTACTTGACGACTTTTTGGCGAAATCTCAAGGGATTAGCCCTAGTTTTTTTAGAGTGACTAGAGTGCTTATAAAACAGCCTTTTACCTTTTGCTGGTGAACGGCTGTTGAGATTCTTAAGGCATCGGGTAGATTAGTGGCTTCTATTGTCTGACAACTTTTTAGTAAAATATCTAAAAAATCGCCCTAGTTTTTTAGAGTGGCTAGTGTACTAAAGAACAGCCGTTTACCTTTTGTTGGTGAACGGCTGTTGTGCTTTCTTAAGCCATCGGGTCGCCCATCGAGTATTCATAATGCGCAGACCCACCCTCAAAAAACAAACGCCCAACATCAAAATAAAGTGCCTCTAGCGTATCGTTCCTAAATTCAATGCCGCCAAAATAGTCTTGTTTTAGTAAGGTTAGGCCATTTATACGAGTCACTTTTTGCAGTTTGACATTGTCCCCCGAGTACAGCCACTCAATCGTATTCCCATTGTCAAACGTGATTTTATACGGCTGATTCCAATAATTATACAAAATCGAAATCCTCTTATTCGGCTCTCTCGTCATATTTCCATTGGCGTCATACAAATAACTATCCGAAGAACGTTCCACAAAGCCGTCCGTCTTAAACCCACTTTGCGGACAATCAGCAATTTTAGCAACAAAGTTCGTTCCCGCCTTGGCGTGAAAACCCGCTTTTAACGTGATACTCGTCCCCGCTTGAAAAGTAATATCCGCCGTTTCGTTGATGATGTTGTCAGCTTGTAGTTCACTTGCGACGGCGTGCATCTCGGTGTTATCCAAAGTTTGATGCACTACTTTGTTATCGGGGTAAAAGCCGACCAACTGCGGTTATACTTTTTATGACATTGGGGGCTGGTCATTTTTTAATAGATAGAATGGCACCAAAAATCAAACTCAATAAACCTAAGAAAATAATATAATTACAGCTAGGATAGGAGAGAACAAAACAAGTCGCACCTAAGAATAATATTAAGGTTCCTATGATAAAAAGACAAATACTTCCCTTTTTTAACCCACTCATTACACTTGAATTTGATTCTCAAAAAATCTTATCAAGTCATCTAGGATTTCTTTTTTATCTTCACTTTGTCCATCATAGATAGTCTTGATATGTTCAATTTTACCTCGCAAAAGATTATTACTAATCTTACAATTTTCTTTTATTATCATTGAGGCCTCTAATGCTGCATGGTAATTTGATAATCGTAATACCTCTACAAAGTCGTCTAAATGCTCAGAGCAATCAAAAGCTGAACAACAAAAAATCAGAGTACTCCTATGATTTACTGTTTTGGAATTTAATATCGTGGCAACTAAGCATGGTAGCCCTCTCTCATAATTCAATGTATGAATCGCTAATCCAGCTTTATCTAAAATTTTATTACTACGATTATCATGTAGAAAATCACATAATTGGGGATATAAGTTCTCTTTTTTGTGAGCAACTATATCATCAATGTAGCAAATAATTTCCTGTTCTGAACCATTTGAAAGCTTACTCATTGTATTTTAATTTTTATCCTCCGCTGGGTTTACCCATATTAATCCATTCTTGATATAATTCTTTTAATTCGTCTTTAGTAGCGTCTGGGTCGCCTGGCTGTTTGTATTCTTTATGATACCAGTTTCTAAAATCTTTGGGATACTGAAAAATAGTACTATCTCTTTTTTTCTGTTTTCCACCCCTAAATTTTCCTCCTTTTTTAGCACCAAGTATCTTATCAATGCCTCTGCCAAATACCCGCTGTCCATACAGATGGTGCTAATAAATTAGTGTCGCTGGTTAGGATTTGCAATCCGACACCTCTATTTGGCTCGCCTCCCCGAAAAAATCGGGACAGGCTTGGCGAAGGTAAGCAGTAGTTAAGTTATGGCTTCAAGTACCCAACTTGGCTCATCGGTGGTAACACTTTTACGGCTAGCAAACCTGTTCCCTCAAAATAATTACTTGCACTAGAATACAAATAATGCGACGGACTTGCTACTATTTTTGATTGTACTGGATTCCAATGAATGTAAGCCAGTTTTTGTTCAATGACTCTTGGACTCCACAATTCTATAGGATGGTTATCGGATTGCCATGTGGAAGGTTCGATTGCATTGATTACCTCTTGCAAAAAAGCTAAACAAATACGTCAGCCATTCTCGGCAACTTTCACCTGTTTTTATAGCTTGAATTTGTTTGTTAATTTGCTTGGCGGTAAAACTTTTAAAATCTCGAATAATATCAGATAAAGTCTGCTTTTGACTTACCGATTGAGTAATAAGATGTACATGATTACTCATTATCACATAGGCATAAATCACCAAGCCTTTCCTTTCCATACAGTGCTTTAAACTGTCTATCAATATATCTCGGTACGCAGCCCTTGTAAAAACATCTATCCAGCCAACTACCGTTAGGGTCAAAAAGTGGACATTTTG
>JBCCQK010000297.1:0-10171 GCA_039024375.1 Bacteroidota bacterium | reverse complement strand
GACAAGAGCGAAGTGTTGCTGCCGGAAGGCCTGATTCGTCAGGCGGGTGAGTACACCATCGACCTGACGACTCCATTATCATCTCCTTGGCATCGAATTGAATCTACCACTAAAAAATTATTAACGCTCAATAGCTGCGGGGCTACTAGTTTGGCCGTATCGGAAAGTGCTACGCATCCGTTGGCATCCGTTACCTCCACAAGATAATTTTCTTCTGGAAGATTATTAATTATATCCGTTGTTTCCCCATTGCTCCATTCGTAGCTGTATGGAGTTACACCACCAGCCACATTAATAGCCAAACTACCGTCATTTCGGCCAATACAAAGCGGGGCTTGCTCAGTCGTAAAACGGATATTCATCAAATCGGGCGCTGTTACCAAAATGGAGTCTAAATGATTCGTACAATTATTAGCATCGGTTACTAGCACGTCATAAGTTCCAGCGCCCACGTTTGCCAAACTAGCCGTCGTATCACCAGTACTCCATTGGTAGGAATAAGCACCCGTACCGCCCGAAACGCTTAAATTAATTGCTCCGTCGTTGATTTCGTTACAAATTGGACTATCAATATTTGCAACGGAAAGAGAGAGGACGGGCGGATTAGTCAACGTATCTTTAATAGTTTGCGTACAATTATTAGCGTCGGTTACCGTCAGCGTGAATGTGCCTGCGGGCAAGCCAAATGCGGTAGCCGTTGATTGGCCCAAAGCATCGTTCCAAGCAAAATTGTAAGGAGCAGTTCCACCCGTCACTTGGGTTTGCATTGCTCCGTCATTTTGCCCAAAACATTTAGGGTTGATAGCTGCCAAATCTACCGAAAGTGGCGCAGTTGGTAATATTTCGAACGTATCGGTTAGGCTGCAATTATTAGCATCCGAAACCGTCACCCTATAAACCCCTGGCGTCAAGTTCTGAGGATTATTAGTGTTAGCTAGTCCGTTTGTCCAAGAAAACTGGTAAGAACCGTTGCTATCGGGCGTACCTCCCGTTAATGTCAAATCAATGGTGGCATCGGCTTCATTGGCGCAACTTGGCGTTCGAATACTTTTATTCAAAATGGCTAACGGCGGTGGTTCTTTGATAATGATACTATCAATTTGACAGGCAGCTACGTTGTCGGCATCGACCGTGACGGAATAAATTCCCCCACTTCGTCCCGCTATATTCTGGTCAGTAGAGAAAACGGTCGTGCCATCGCTCCATTGGTAAGTTGGATTTATTAGTCCGCCAACATTTAAGGTAATGGCACCATCATTCAATCCAAAACAAGATACGTCCGTGATGGTGTTAATGCCAAAATCTGCGCCGTTGACAACCTGCTGCGGCAACGGTTTACTGCATCCAAAGTTATCGCTGACGGTAATAGTATAGGCGCCCAGTGCCAAATTAGGAATGGTGAAATTGGTCGAATTTACGGCGTTCGTAGTACCCGATACAGCGCCGCTCCACGCATAGCTAAACGGTGCTTGACCGTCTCTAGGGGTCAAAAGAATGGCTCCATTTTCTTGACAAAAATCGGGTTCTTGGATACTAGTTACCTCAATGGAGCTAATGCTTGGCAGCGTATGAACGACAATTTGGTCCGTCGCCGAACAGCCGTTGAGGGGCGAAACGGCGGTTACTTCCACCGTCTGATAAACATCTTTGCCTCTACTAAAAACGATAGCTTCTGTGCCTTGTGCGCCCGTATTCCAGTTAAAGTCTAACGCTCCAGTACTGTTGCTGGTAGTGACTACCGTAAGCAATTGCGGGTCGCTTTGGAAACAGAGCGCTAAGGTGTCTCCTTGAGTAATATCTATTTCGGGCGTTGCTTGCTTGAAAAAAGGTACAGCTAAATCGTCCGTACAGCCAGTTGCCGAAACGGCTCGAACGTAGAAAATAGAATCGGAGGAAACGGAAACAATAGGATTACTGATTTGGGCGTTTGCGCTGTAAGAATCGTTTTGAAAGAACAAGAAAGTATCCGTTACACTATTGGCATCTTGGAGTATTAAAGTCGTTAAATCAAAACTGGTGTTTTGACAGATATTTTGGTTGCCCGAAGCATTGCTAATATTAGGAACGGCGTTAACGACAACGTCAACGGGAACAATGTTGCTTTCACAAATTTGATTGGCAAAATTTTGTTCTTCTTGAAAATAGTAGGTTGTAGAAGTGGTTAAAACGGGCGTGATAAAGGTCGTAACAGAATCAAGTAGCATCGTGCCCGTAGCATCAGCATACCAGTAAATTTGACCATTATTAGAAGGCGTCGCTGAAATAGTCGCCGTAAGTCCACTGCATACGGTATCCGTTGTAAAATTGGGCGCAAAAACAACTACATCGTCGGCGTTGCCATTACAATTCTCGTCAACTCCGTTACAAGGAATTTCCGTAGCATTGGGATTAATGGACGGGTTACTATCGTCACAGTCGGCATTATTGGATACGTAGCCCACAGGTTGCGCTGCAAAACAAACGGCAATGGAGTCCATTGGGTTACCAAAACCATCGTTGTCCGCATCGGCGTAAAAAATATCGCTTGCTTTTAGTTGTGAGCCGTAAAAAGTAATTTCATCGAGTCCAATATCGCCTCTAAAACCCGTTTCCGCCGAAAAACCTCGGAATCTGAATTGAACAACATCTCCGTCGTACGCACTCAAATTAATATATTGTCGCAACCATTCCTCCGCTTGACTACCGTTTTTACTCCATAAGGAGTCCCAATTGAGTCCATCTGTGGTAATTTCTAGGGTTAAGCGATTAATATTGATACCGTTCATGTGGTAGAAGAAGGAGAGGTGACAGATACCCATACTAGATTCTACTTCGATACAATCTGATTGGAGTATTGCCTCTTTATTGGGCCGACAATCACTCGAAGATTCTACGTAAAGGTACTGGCCATTCTGATTAACGTCGCCATTTGGTCCTGTCTGAGAAGTAACTGTACTACCATTATTTACAATCCAATCAATGTCATCCGTAGTAAGATTTTTCCAAACGCCCGAAACTGTGGGACAGTCGATGCAATTTCCTCCCGTTGCTCCACATCCTGCTTGATTGTCGAAAATTTCTACGAGTGTAACGGGTGGTAAAATACAATCTGTCGTTGCTGTCGCTTTACATGAATTGTAAAAATAATTCAATCCACCACTACAAGATTGTCGAACATAAATATCATATTCTGTCAACTCATCGAGATTGATTAAGTCAAACTCTTCTCGACAATCTAGGACTACTACTTGACTGTTAGTAGAACCTGCTACTGTTCCATTGCCTGGTCGAAAACCTTGGGGCCCGTATTCGACGATAACGTTTCCACCGCATTGCCCGTTGGTTTCCCAACCGAGGTCTATGGTTGTTGCAGTTACATTGAAGGCTTCCAACGTAGTAGGGGCGAGACATCCAAGTGGACGAAATACCAATTCGGCGTGCGTTAATGCCCCCAAGTCATTGAACTTGTCGTCGCAGATTTTTAGCGTCCAAGTACCATTAGGATTTATGGGGGAGGAAAGGTAGAAATTGTCTAGGCTTTCTTCAGGCTTAAAAATGCCTACTGCGTCCGTACTGGAGGTGATATTTTTAACGGAATCTATTCGACATTCAGAATCTGACAATATAAAGGGGAAAGTACAATCGTTATCGTTGACGATACCAAAATTATCTCCCGAACTGCCCCGTTCGTCAATAAGCTTTACTTCGGTTAGACCGTCGGGGGCAATCAGACTGACCACCAAATCATTTCTCCATGTGTGACGAAAAATCAACCGGACTTCTGATAAGAAAATGTCTTGTCCTAATTGATTTCCTGGCAAATTAGCTACTGGAATAGCTACCTGTACGCAGTTATTGTCGGGAATATTGATATCTAATCCGCAGTCACCGTTATTGATAGTGACCTGTGCATACATTGTTGTCCAACAATAACAGCTAAGGAAACATAAAAAAAATTTGAGTTTAAAACCTAACTTCATAAACGGCAGTCTGTGACGATTAACGAGGCGGAAAGTGTCGTAAAGATAGGTGGTCTGGAGAAAAAATGTAAAATTTGAGGGAACAGTTAAGAAATAATCTACTCAATTGACGGGAGCGCAACGAAGCTTCCCATCAATTGAACTAGTCACTAGTCAACTAACTACTAATCACGCTATACTAGACCGTCTCAAATTGTAACTTCGCCAAACTACTATACAACCCTTCGTCAATCATCGACAACTCATCGTGCGTCCCTTGTTCCTCCACAACGCCTTTATTCAACACATAAATCGTATCGACGTCCCGAATCGTTGCTAGACGGTGCGCAATGATAATCGACGTTCGTCCTTCCATCAAATTGTTGAGTGCATCTTGAACCAATTTTTCCGATTCAGCATCCAAAGAAGACGTTGCTTCGTCTAGCAGGAGGATAGCAGGATTTTTTAGAATGGCCCGGGCAATGGCGAGACGTTGGCGTTGACCACCCGATAGTTTGATTCCTCGTTCTCCAACAATGGTCTCCAAACCTTCGGGAAACGACTGAATGAATTCCCACGAATTGGATTGCTTAGCAGCAGCGATAACTTCTCCTTCGGTAGCATCTTCTTTTCCGTACAAAATGTTCTCCCTAATCGTGCCGCCAAATAGGATGACTTCTTGTGGAACCAGTGCTAAATTGTTTCTAAAATCACGGATATTCTGACCAAAAATATTTTTCCCATCCACCAAAATATCTCCTTTTGAAATGGGATAGAATTGTAGTAGTAACTGAATAATCGTCGATTTTCCAACGCCACTTGGTCCGACTAAAGCTACTTTCTGCCCTGCCTTTATTTTCAAATCAATCCCTTTCAATACTTGAATATCGGGACGAGTAGGGTAGCTAAAATGTACATTTTTGTACTCAATATCTCCCAAAATTTTTGTTGGAGTGATGTTTGGATGATTCTCCAAATCCATTTCGCTCGGCGTATTTAAGATTTCTCTGACCCGTTCCGTTGCGCCAAAAGCGCCCAAAATCTCAGGATAAAAGTTCCCTAAACTCGCAATTGAGCCGCCAATAATGAAGGTGTAAGTAACAAAAGCAACCAATTCTCCGGCGGAAATTGTCCCGTTTTGCACCATCAACGCCCCTTGCCAAATAATGAAAAAGAGCGCTCCGAACAACACCGTAATGATGAAAGTAGCGAATAATGCTCTGGCACCAGCGTACTGCATCGCAATTTTGACTACTTTTTGAATAGAATTACCGTATCGTCGTACCTCAAACATTTCATTTGCGAAAGCCTTGACGACTTGAATTGCTTGTAGTGTTTCTCCCAAAATGGAGTTCGATTCGGCCAATTGCTTTTGTCTTTTTTTGGATAATTTTCGAATATACCGACCAAAAAAGATAGCGCTAACTACTACAAACGGGACGGTCAGCAACATAATTAGAGAAAGACGAGGGGTTGTGACGGCCAAGAAAATAATACCAACGACGAGGATAATGATTTGTCTAAGGAACTCCGCCAACGTAATGGAAAAAGTGCTATATAATTTTTCTACGTCGGCTGTTAAACGGCTAATCAAATCCCCCACTTTGTTTTCCTCAAAAAAAGTAATGGGCAGCGACGCCATTTTTTTATACAGTGCTTTCCGCAAATCGGCGACGCCCCGTTCGCTAACGTTAGCAAAAAGAATCACTCGTGAGTAGGAAATCACCCCCTGCGCTACCAGAATAGCCACCAATGCCCATCCCATTTGTTGCAAGGTGTAGGGGTATTCGGATTTGCCCTGTGCAATGTCCACCATTTGGCCAATTAGCCAAGGGAAAACCATAAAAATGAGACTCGTTAGGAATAGCAGTACCATTCCGCCAATGAGATGCCAGCGATAAGGGCGAATAAAACTGAGTGTTTTGATGGCCTCTCTAAAACTTTCTTGTGTTACTTTAACTTTAGGCGCTTCCGTCGAATCTGATGTACTACTTCTTGCCATTTTATCTTTGATTAGAACTTTTCTTGTCAATTCGTGCCTCCACTATTTCTCTTCCGTTTTACAAAAGTACGCAGATATTTAGGTATCTGACTCGATTTGTAGCCGATAATGCATAGCTGTTCGACAAAATGATAAAGAAAGGAGATATTTTAGTAGCATTTCAATTATGTGCAGTGGAGTCGGGGTTGTGTAGAAAGTGTTCATATGCAAATAATTATCTATGTAACTACGAAATTGCCTTGTGATTGTTTGATTGCTTGATGGTTAGATTGTTGTGCTTCAAAGTATTACGTTAACAATCAAACAATCAAACAATCTTAAAAATCAAACCATCATGCCCAAACTATTTAATTACACATCTGATTTTAGTTCATTTATATCCTTTTTACACAACCCCGACTTTTGATTATAAAAAAAGCCCCGCTAACCAATTGGTTCAACGAGGCTTTTTTAATTAGTTAGAGAAGTCTATTCCGTCTTCTTAAACAACAGTTTAATGTGGTAAATTTTATTAATCTGTACAAAATCAGTCTTAATCTGCTGGTAGTTCAATTTGTTTTTCAAATACGTTTCTAAGTAATCAGACCGCGTATCCGCCGCAATGACGACTACTTCTTTTTTCTCATTGACCAAAAAACTCAGTCTAACATCAGTCTCTGTTCCTTCTAGAACACTCAAGTCGGGTTTTTCAATCAAAGAAACAATTTCTGTGCGCAAGGTCTTGACCTTTGGATAATCATTATTCGCCAACAACCCGTTAGCCGAAAAGCAAAACAATAACAGGAATAAACCGAAGTTTTTAAGGTTTTTTTTCATGGTGAAAATGGTTTTAAGAAGTTGGGTGAACAACTCCGTGAGTTTGTAAATTAATTTGAAAACAGTCGGATGGATACAAACGTAACCATCAATTTGATTGGGTAATTTTTTCTTTATTATTTCCCTTTATTTTTATGTCCATTAAAGACGCTTAACTTTGCAAAAAGTTGTATTGGTCAAATAAAATAAATATGAAAAAGAGAGGTCTTTCTTAACATAAAATTCTTTTTAACCGTTTCATACTTATTTTAATTTGGAAAGTTATCTTATAAAAATGTCACTATTTTAGAAATATTGCTCAATTTATCGACTAATTTAAGGAGAAAGACGAGGAAAGTTAATTTCTGAATTGGAGCAGACAATTTCTTTGTATTGAAAAAGAAGCTTAGAGATATGTTTGAATTTTCAACTGTCTTGAAGTCAATCATGTATGACTATTAGGATTTTTTTTGATGGTTCGATTGTCAGATAGCTTGATGGTTTTTACGTGACGTTGACCATTAGACAATTAGACCATCAAACAATCAGCCTAACTTCAGTAAATAATTACGAATTTTTCAAATCAGCAAAATAATATTTTTGGTAATTACTTAGGTGCTATGGTATTTTGGTATTCTGGTATTACGGTAGCGTCCGTTTTGACGAGAAAAGTACTTTTTTTGAACAAGATTTTGTCCCATTAGTGGACTGCCATAAGACCAAAACACCCTAAAACCACAAGACCTAAGTAGTTACTATTTTTGAATATATTCTTAGTTATACACAAACGGCGCAATCAAACTAAACGCTGGAATTTCAGCTTCAATCATAGTACCATCCGTGATTTTTTGAAGGGAATAATAGCCATACATTTTTCCGATAGACGTTGGCATATCCGTCCAAGAATTGTATTTGAATTGCTCACCCGGACGTAGGACGGGTGTCTGCCCAATAACTCCTGGTCCCTCTACTTCGCGCAGACGATTACCTGCATCGTAGATATACCAATGACGACGTAACAATTGTACGGTCACTTGTGCTTTGTTTTTGATAGTTACAAAGTAAGCGAAGACATACTTATCTTTCTGTGGGTTGGAATACTGTGGCTGATAAACGGGGTGGACGCTAACTTCGATGCCTTGGGTAACTCGTATTTGTTTCACACTGCTAGATTTTTTACGTTTTTGATGTCAAATGAGTCAAAGGTCAGAGAATCATTTATTTTTATTTTACTACTAATGTGGTCGCTAACAACAATGAATGATGAGCGATAATTTTTGTGCGTAGTAATAACAGTATTTTGTATTTACAAAATATTTGTCTTAGGAAGTGCAAAAACCATCATTATCTTAATTTTCCTCGCAGAGGAAATTACGGACAATAGCCCCCGCCTCTTCTAGTGCTACATCTAATTGGTCATTAATCAAAACGTGGTCAAAATTATACTCATAAGTCAGCTCTTCTTTGGCTCGGGCAATTCTTTCCGCCAACGACTTAGGATTTTCGGTTGCTCTACTTTCCAATCGTCGCACCAATTCTGCTACGGAGGGCGGTTTCACAAAAATAGCCAAGGCTCGGTCTCCGTACAGTTTTTTAAGATTGGTGGCACCTTTCACTTCAATGTCAAAGATAATATTTTTCTTCTTGCGCCATTTTCGTTCTACTTCACTCTTCAGCGTACCGTAGAACTTATCGGGATATACCTCTTGCCATTCGGCGAAGGCGTCTTTGTTGACTCGGTTTTTAAATTTTCTGATAGTCAAAAAGTAGTAATCTCGACCATCTATTTCTTTCGGGCGAGGTGACCGAGTAGTGGCCGAAACCGAGAAAGATAGGTTGTCAAAAGTAGCTAATAAATGTCGAACAATCGTTGTTTTTCCTGCCCCAGAAGGTGCGGTGACGATTATCATTTTCTTCATGAATCCTCAATTATTTGTTGTCAAATTGTTGTCTGCTCTACACAGCATTAGCTACTTGTTCTTTAATCTTTTCCAAATCATCCTTCATCGCTACGACCAAACGCTGAATATCCGAAGAATAGGCTTTGGCACCCAGGGTGTTAATTTCTCGGCCAATTTCTTGTCCGATGAAGCTCATTTTTCGGCCTTTTTGAGGATTTAGAGTATCAACCTGTTCCATAAAGTACTTACAATGTTGACCTAAGCGCACCTTTTCTTCGGTAATATCCATTTTCTCTAAATAATAGATAACTTCTTGTTCAAAACGGTTTTGGTCTACTTTTTCTTTGCTAAAGTTATCTTCCAAATTCTTCATCAATCGTTCTCGCAATTTGACCACTCGTTCTGCTTCAAAAGGGGCGATTTGAGCTAAGTACTTTTGAATGTTCGTAATCCGTAAGCGTAGGTCTTTTTCCATAGCTTTTCCCTCTTCTGCTCTGAAGTTATTGAAGGTAGCAATGGCCCCTTTTATCGCTTTTTGTGCTTGCAACCATTCTTCGGGTTCGATAGTTCCAACGTCTGCCCCAACAACGTTCGGTAGGCGGAGGATAGCGGCAACTAATCCTTCGTTGCTCATATCTAACTCCGTCGAAAGTGTCGTCAATTCTTGGTGATAGCGTTTGAAAAGCGGCACATTGAGGCTAAAATCTTCATCGCCTTCGGGAGATTTAATCTCCAAGCTCAACTCGATTTTCCCTCTTTCCACACTGTCCGATACCAGCTTACGAATGAGTACTTCCTTTTCCTTGTAATTTTGCGGAATCTTGAGGCGCACATCCGTAAACTTGCTGTTGAGCGAACGAATCTCAACTAGGATTTCTTTATTGTGGTAGCTAGCTTCTGCTCTGCCAAAACCAGTCATTGATAAAACCATGTAATTATTTTTGTGGTAGTTAGTTAAGTAGAACAAAAGAAAATCAGCGAAATCGCATCAAAATCAGCTACTTTTTTTGCAAAGGTAAGTAAAGCAGGGCATTATAAGTAACCTGTCGGCGATTGTCCTCGTAATACAACACATTCCATAAAATCAGAAGGTGTAATCTTCTACAAAGACCTCATAAATTCGATTAGGGAAAACCTTCCCAAAAGTCATAAGCCATTGATTATCAAATCAAAAAAAAGGTCGTTTTTTTTCTTAAAAATTGACACAACGGCAAAATAAGTCTATAAAATCTTTCAAATAACGAAAAAAAAAACGAAATTTGCCGCCTGTTAAGTCAAATAAAAAATATTCATAACTTATTATAAACCAGCCCTTAATATGAGAAAAGCTGATTTAGTGACAGCAATTTCAGAGAAGACAGGCATCGCCAAAGTCGATGTATTGGTTACTTTAGAGTCCTTTTTTAAGGAAGTAAAAGACAATTTGACCGAAGGTGAAAATGTTTACATTAGAGGTTTTGGTTCTTTTATTGTGAAGAAACGAGCGAAAAAAATTGGACGACATATCAAAAAAAACGTTGCCATAGAAATTCCCG
>JBCCQK010000296.1:0-10181 GCA_039024375.1 Bacteroidota bacterium | reverse complement strand
TTGTTATCTCCACTAACTATCTTGATATTTGATAAGAAAACTTGTGAGGCTTTGAAACAAAAACGTACACTTCTACTCCTCGGCAATTTCCTGCTGCTACTATCTTTGTCATCTTTGCGGGCACAAGACGTCCATTTCTCCCAATATTGGAACAATCCTATTGACCTCAACCCCGCATTGGCGGGCGTAGCGCGAGAAGATACTCGTGTGTTTGCGGCCTATAAGAGTCAATGGTCGTCCGTTCCCGTAGGCTACACCACTTTTTCGGGAGCGATGGACACCAAATGGGAATCCATTAGCAATCGAAAAGGCTATTTTGGCGTCGGCGCTATTTTTACCCACGACGAGGCGGGGGACGGAGATTGGTCGCTCAATAATTTAGGGGGTATGATTTCCTACACCAAACAACTTGGCAAAGGGATTTTTGGCGGTATTGGCACTCAAATAGGCATTGGGCATCGGTCTTTCAAATTACTGAATCTTACGTTTGACGAGCAATTTAACGGAGAGTTTTTTGACCCAACTTTGGATAACGGAGAACAATTTACTGATACAGAAACCGTATTCATCGATATGGGGGTTGGCTTTAATTTGCACTTACAAAATGACGACCAACGAACAAAATTGGACGTGGGCGTTGGCTTGCACCACCTCAATACACCCGCCCAAAATTTTTACAGCACTAGTACCATTGACCTTCCCATGCGCAAAGATTTCTATGCCATGGGGGTGTTAAAAATAACGCAGCAGTTTGACGTTTTAGGGAATGCGCTCTTACGTTTTCAAGACGAATATCGGGAAATTGTGCTCGGTTCGGCACTACGTATTCATTTGAATACTAAACCAACTAAAGAATTAGCCTTCGATATTGGTGCTAATCTGCGAACGGGCGATGCTGTTCTACCTTATGTCGGCCTATTGTACCACCAGTGGCGATTCGGTTTTGTTTATGATATTAACACTTCTCCATTTTCCGCTGCCACTAACAGCAATGGAGGTCCCGAATTCGTAGCAACTTACACATTTACCAAACCGAGAGCTCTAGGGAGCAAACTGTGTCCATTGTTCTAATGGATAACAAAATATCAATGGGCAATTAGTAAATCTTCCTATTGATTCAAGTATGAATCCTAAAAAACAAAAAGAACAAAAAACAGATATGCGAGTTTTAAAAATATCTGAGAACAGATACCTTTCAAAGAGGCGAGTAAGACCTTCCAGCACTCGAAGTGCTGGAAGGTCTCTGCAACTCACTTTTGAAATGTACGAGAAATTAATAGAATGACTATGCAGAAACGAATCTTATTAATGCTAGTGTTCGTCGTTAGTGCCGTCGGCCTAAGTGGCCAAACGATGCGACAATACAAAAAAGCGGTGGACGAGGCGCTAGCCAAACAGGAATATCACGCCGCCCTACTCTACATCGAAAAGATTCAAAAAACGGATACTACCGACCTTGATTTACAATACAAACAAGCCCAAGCAGCCCGCTTATTTAATGCTTTCATTTTAGCAGAAAAACGCTACCAACAAATCATCCATAGTGAAGCAGCTACGAAGTACCCCGAAGCGGAGTTCTGGTTGGCTTCGGTGCAAAAATCACAGGGAAAATACGATGCCGCCATTACGCATTTTTCTAATTTCATCGAGGACAATCCAACGACGTTACCAGAATTGGTGGCCGAAGCGAAGGAACAAATTCAAGCTTGTGAGTGGGCCAAAGAACTCATCAAATTTAAGGATAAAGACTTGAGAGTGACCTATCTAGGGGAAAACATCAACACCGTTCATTCGGACTTTGCCCCCCTAAAGACGGAGGGTGGTTTAATTTTTTCTTCTTTGCAATTCCAGTCGAGTAAAGATAAGGCTAAAAACCCTAGAAAGTACGCCAAGGTACTGCAACTCAAGGACATGGATAGTCAACCTGAGCCTTACGATTTGGGCTATTCGGATGAAGAAGTACACACCGCTCATCTTGCCTTCAACAATGCCAAAGACCGCATTTACTTCAATATTTGCAATTACACGGAAGGGAGTATTATCAAATGCAAACTTTTTTACAAAGACAAGATGGGAGATGGTTGGGGGCCAAGTGTAGAACTACCCGCTTATATCAACGCACCGCAAGCGACTACTACGCAGCCGAACTTGGGCTATATCCAAGAACTGCGCAAAGAAGTACTTTTTTTCGTGACGGACAGAGTAGGCGGTAAAGGTGGACTGGATATTTGGTATAGCGTGATTGACGAGGACAACCTACCGGGTATTCCCAAAAATCTAGTCTTGCTGAACACCAATAAGGACGAATTTTCGCCATTTTTCCATAACTATTCCCAAGACCTATATTTTAGTTCGGATGGTCGAAAAAGTTTGGGTGGATTTGATATTTATAAATCTAATTACCAAGAACAATGGCAAAAAGTGGAGCATACGGGGTATCCGCTCAATAGCAGCTATAATGACCTATACTTTTCGCTAAGTCAAGACGGAAGCGAAGGCTTTTTTGTGTCGAATCGGGAAGGGACTCAATTACTGGAAAAAGATATTTCGGCCTGCTGCAACGATATTTTCGAAGCGGCTTTCAATTCTTTTTTTATTGACTTAAAAGTGCTGACTTTCCGAGATGCCAACGGAGAAAAAATAGATTTAAGCGACGCTAAAGTTACTGTTTACGAATTGTTTGACGATGTTAAAAAGGAAATAAAAGCTAGTACCCAACCAGCGGAAAACGCCCACTTTTTTCGCATTAAAAGCAATAAGAACTACCGCATTTTGGCGGAAAAGGACGGCTTGATTCCCAAAACCATTACCTTCAATACGGACACCGTTAAAGTAGGCGAAGAGGTCGTTAAGGAATTAACCTTGGGTGAAGGCACGCTTGAACTGTTAACTTACAACGGAGATTTGAGTATTCCACTCAACGAAGCGGATATACAATTATACGAATTGGACAATCGAGGTAAACGAAAAACGCCCATCAAAATGCGGCGAACAAAAAAGAACAGCTATTATTTCCCTATTGAATTGGATAGAAACTACGAAATCACGGCGAGCAAGAGCGGCTTTAAACCTGCGACAGAAACGTTCGCCTCGCTCCAGATAACGGAGAAATCGAAAGTAATTACCAAAAAAATTATTCTTTTTCC
This sequence comes from Bacteroidota bacterium, assembly GCA_039024375.1. Taxonomy (GTDB): domain Bacteria; phylum Bacteroidota; class Bacteroidia; order Chitinophagales; family Saprospiraceae; genus JAFMDF01. Next base: position 7,035 of record JBCCQK010000296.1, on the reverse strand, counting down.
CGACGGTGGGGCTGAAATTAAACTGGACTCTTTAAAGCCCTTTCCACTTTACTTCGACAATGACCATCCGAATCCTAATACAACGGATACGTTAACGGGACTATCGTTTCCCGAAACAATTGCAGCTTATAAACTCAAGAAGGCGGACTTTAAAAAAGGGTACGCCGAAGGGTTGTCGGGAGAAGCCAAGCGACAAGCAGAAGCGGCTGTGGAAAACTTTTTCGAAGTAGAAATGGACACAAGCTATCGTGAGTTTTTGAAGTTTACTGATGCTGTTTTGACACGTTTAGAATTTAAACGTACCGTTGAAATTACAGTAGAAGCTTTCACCAGTCCGTTGGCCAGCGACGAATATAATTTGGCACTCAGCAAACGCCGAATCAGTAGTATGCTTAATTTTTATCGAACGTACAAATACGGAGCGATGAAAAAATACGTGGACAACGGACAATTAACCATTAATTTAGAGTCTTACGGCGAGTCTAGGGCGCCAAAAACGATTAGTGATAATAAGAACGACCGACGAAATTCGGTCTATAGTCTAGAGGCCTCTCGACAGCGCAGAGTTGAAATTAAGCGAGTAAATACGGAGAAACAGAGCCAGCGACCGAAGTTCAAAATTTCTTCGGGAAGCGAGTGATATTATGGGTGATGAATGATGGGTAAAATTATCATTTATCACCTATCATTCATCATTCATATACATAGCACTAAGAACACTAACAAATGAATAAATCCCTTCTAAGAAACACTATTTTAGGTAGCCTTTTTTACCTATTGGCTTGCCAAAATCTGCTCGCCACCCACATTATTGGCGGCGAAATGAATTACCGTTGCCTAGGCAATAAAGAATTCGAAGTTTCGCTCACGGTCTATCGAGACTGTTTTTTAGGAGAGGCCCAATTAGACGATACGGCCTACGTAGCCATCTTTAATGATGTTGGACAACTCGTTCGCACCCTTCCCATTCTGCTTGGCAAAATTGATACCATCACCCAAATAGATGAATGCCTCCTCATTCCGCCCAATATTTGTGTAGAAACGACCACTTATCGAGATACAGTTCGACTTCCGATAATTTCGGGCGGGTATCATGTAGCTTATCAGCGCTGTTGCCGCAATGGTACTATTTTGAATATTCTTGACCCCCTCAATACGGGCGTTACTTACGATATTCAAATTACGGAAGAAGCCATGCGAACTTGCAACTCTAGTCCTATTCTGAACGATTGGCCCCCCACTTTTGTCTGTGTCAATCGGCCCATTCAATTGAGCAACGTAGCCCAAGACGCAGAAAATGATTCTTTAGTTTATCGACTATGTACGCCACTAGACGGTGGAATTTCCATTGACAATCCTAGGCCTCGCCCCGCTGCCCCACCGCCTTACGATACCATTATTTGGAATAAGCTGACTTATTCTTTAGAAAATATTTTAGGGGGTACTCCCTTAAAAATTGACCCAAGGACGGGTACTTTAACGGGAACGCCGAACGTGGTCGGACAGTACGTGGTCGGTATTTGTATTGAAGAATATCGAAATGGTCGATTGTTGTCCACTACCCGAAGAGACTTTCAGTACAACGTTATTCCCTGCGAGGACGTGACGGCGCAGTTTGAGTTACCCACTTCCCAATGTGAGAATTTATCCATTAACCCCATGAACCAAACGGAAGGCGAACCCAACGGTTTTCTGTGGAAATTTTTGGACGATGAAGGGCAGTTATTATCGACAAGCAACGAAAGAAATCCGAGTTATACTTTTGCCGATACGGGTCGCTACACGGTCCGCCTCATCGCCAATCCAACTAGCATTTGTGCAGATTCTACGGACCGTTCTATTTTTATTCAACCGAACACTTTGGTAGCCGATTTTCAGTACGACGTAGTAAGTTGTAAGGACAGTTTGGTACTACAATTTACGGATAATTCAACTAACGAATTTGGCACCATTGACCGTTGGACGTGGACCATCAATGGGTCGATTGACCAATTTATTGCTATTGAACAAAATCCCTCGATTACGATTTTCAATACGCAGCCTTTGGAAGTCACTTTAGAAATTGGGACGGACAATGGCTGCCAAGCTACCAAAACCATTGACTTCACCGCCAAAATTATTCCCGATAGCTTCTCGGTAAGTGCGTTCGATACTTTGATTGTTTGTCTAGGGGATTCGGTAGAACTGAACCCCATTTTTAATCCAGATTTGGTCTATCGCTGGTCGCCACCCGACGGATTGAGCGATATTAATGCCCCTAATCCTAGTGCGTTTCCCGCCGTTTCGACGCCTTACCTAGTGACGATTACGGACAGTAGTCAAAATTGTGAACTTAGAAAAAATGTCTTTTTAGAAGTTATTGACTTTGATACTAGCTTTGATTTTACCATCGATGTTTTGAGTTGTGGAGATAGTTTGACCTTGCAATTGACCCCAAAAGTGGACTACGACTATTCGAATAAATCGCTCGAATGGCGAGTAACTAATTCAGGGCAGGAACTATTTTTTACGAATAATTCGCCCATTTTTAGCATTTTTAATTCGGAAGCAGTGGTCGTATCGGCCACCGTTTCGGACGATTTTGGTTGTTCAAAAACGGTAGAAAAAACGGTACAAATTGGTTTAGTGGAAGCGGACATTCCCAAAACACTAACGGTTTGTCGAGGGGATTCCATTGAGTTAAATCCTACGTTCAATCCCGAATACACGTACCAATGGACGCCCATTGGACTATTGAACGATGCCTCGTCTCCTAATCCTAAAGTAGCTCCTAATAATACGACGATTTTCAATGTTGCCATTAATAATCAAGCGGGAACTTGTCCCGTTCAACGACAAACGGAAGTCACTGTTTTAAACGCCATTGCCGACGCTGACTTCTCCTTTCGGGTAAACAGTTGTCAGGATTCTTTAGTGTTGGAAATTACGGAGGTGAGCACTAATCCTGTGGGAATTATTAAGGAGATTGCTTGGGATTTGAACGGAGAATTGGAGCAGTTTACATCCCAAGAACGCAGCCCCACTTTTGTGTTGAACAATAGTCAATTCGTCCAGTTGAGCATGACGATTAATCCGAACGACAATTGTCCCTTCGAATCAACTAAGTCCTTTAGAATCAACTTTTTGGAAGATATTAACTTATTGGACTCTACAACTATTTGTGCGGGACAATCCGTGGCGTTAAATCCGTTAGAAGCGTTTCCAAATTACGTATACAATTGGCTACCCAGTATGGGTTTAGACCAAAATAACAGCATCAATCCCACTGCGTCCCCCGACCAAACGACCACCTATACCCTCGCCTATTCGGATAGCACGGGTTTGTGCCAAATTGAAAAAAAGACAATGGTCGTTGTTTTGGATACTTTACCCAAACTAGCCGTAGGGAGAACGGTCAACTGCGACGGTCGTACGGTGCAATTTTCTCCAAATGTGGCCACAGATTTACTCGTCAACTTTGGCGATGGAACGGAACAGATTTATACGGCCGACACGGCAAGTTTCACTTACGAATACGCCACTTCGGATACTTACGAAGTACAATTTTCCACGGTTGACGGTAAAATCTGTCCCGACAGCGTAAGTTTTAAAATTGAACTACCCGAAAAAAATTTAGTGGCCAACGCCGATTGGAGTGTTGCGGCCTGCACAGATAATATCGCTAATTTGGAGTTGTTAGATTTATCGACTAACGAATTTGGAACTATTAGTAATTGGCAATGGACGCTGAGTAGCGGAGCTACTTCCGACGAGCCATCTCCGCTTTTTAACCTACAATCTGATACTACTTTGCAAGCTACTTTAATCATCACTTTGGATGAAAATGCGCAATGCCGAGATAGCTTTTCTTTAGAAATCCCCGCCCTGACGATTAACGAAACTTTTACCGATAGTATCCTTGTTTGTATTGGAACGAATGTAGAACTGAACCCCGAGTTCACGGCAACCACCGAATATCTTTGGTCACCTACTACCGCATTTGATAACCCAACGTTGGCCAATCCAAACGTTACGGTAAACGAGGCGGCAACTTACCGAGTGCAAGTCACCAATGCTTACAATTGTCAAATTGTGGACAGTATTTTCACAAATACAGCCCCGCCCATAGAGATTCTAGCCGAAGAGATTCCCGTCGTATGCGATACGCAAGAAGTAGTTTTATTTGCCGAAAGTCCGCAAATGGAACAACAAACTTGGCTCGACGAAACGGGCGATACCCTCGGCCTTGAACCCGAATTGCTAGTGTTGATTGACCGTCCCCAAGGTTTTAAAACCATTATTACGGATGCCTTCGGTTGTCAGAACGAAAGTAGCCTTTTTGTAGACTTTCAACCCGTTCAAATCGACTACACCGACGAGCAGTCTTTTTGCCAAGGTGAAGATAAAGTATTAACGGTCAACAATTTAGTAACCAATAGCGATTTAACTTTTGAATGGACGCCCGCCGATAAAGTCACCATCAACGCTACTACGGGACAACCGAATATTGACATTGAAACCAATACCACTTTTTCTTTCACCGCCACTAATTTTGCGGGTTGCTCAACGGAAGGTATGATTCAAGCGGGGGTTATTCCCCTACCCGATGCAGCAATTAGCGCAGAACCCGATACTATTTTTCAAGGGGAATCGAGTCAATTGGAAGTGACGAATCAAGCGGGCCATACTTACGATTGGATGCCTAATGATAATTTGACGAATGCGGCTAGTCCCAACCCCATCGCTAATCCAGGGACAACCACCAATTATACGGTCTTGGTGACTGACGAAGAGGGCTGTCAAAGTGCGGCGGGCATAACGGTTACCGTTCGAGAGGGCTTCTGCGACTTTCCCTATATTTTTGTACCGAGTGGCTTTACGCCCAACGGCGATGGCCGAAACGACGTTTTGTACGTCCGTGGCGTATTCATTGAAACTCTGCGATTTATTATTTATGACCGTTGGGGAGATAAAGTGTTTGAGACGACCAATCAAGACGTTGGTTGGGATGGAACTCGGAATGGCAGGCCCTTGTCTTCGGGCGTCTTTGGGTATTACTTGGAAACGGTTTGTCGAAATGGCGAGACGTATTCGAAGCAGGGTAATGTGACGTTGGTGCGGTAGAGCGGTTTACGGCGGACGGTAAACGGTGAACGGTTTGGAAGGCTTAATGTAGGTCTGGAGACCTGCGGATACTCGTATCAAGTCTGGAGACTTGACACATCGCTTTTCTCTACAAGAAGCAGGTTAGATAGCGTTTTTGTAGGTTGTAACTTTCGTTTTTCGACCGTGAATACCGTTTCGGGATAGTAAACTGTTTCCATGATAATCTCCAAAACCATCCACGCAAAACTCTTTCGGTTGAACTCACTGGCAATACGCAAACATCCTTTTTGAAAATTTTTGTAAAGTGCTTTGTCCGAATGTATGCACCGTAGATGGGCTAAGAAGTCGGCCGTATTTTGTGGTTCGAAACATAGGCCCGCATTGTATAATTCAATAACTCCTTTGGCTTCCCCTTCAGCGCCCAGTAAGATAGGCTTGGCCATGGCGGCGCTTTCGAATATTTTTGATGGGACTACGGTTTTGAAAGTATCGGACTTTTTTAGGTTCACTAAATTTAGGTGTACTGCTATTTCGTTCCCTATTCGTTTTCTGAGTTCTCTAATCAGCCGTTTTTCATCTTTTAATGGATTAAACGCTTTTCTTTTTACTATATTAATGGTTATCGCTTGCCTATTTTTTTGGATTATTTGAGCCTCCTTTATGTTTACCATACCTTTGAAAACATGGTCTAGCCTTCCAATTTTAGAATCGTTAAGAGTTGTAATATAATCTTCATTTCTTCCATCAATATTATCAATAACCCTACTAATTCTACCATAAGTACATTTTCTACTGGTGTACGTTACTATATCGCCTGTGTCATATCGTATAAAAGGGTGGGCAAGATTGGTTAGAGAAGTACCAATAAGTCTATATTTATTGCTATTTTTATCCAAAGGGAGCAACTCCACAATCGAATAATCCTCATCAATGTGATAGTTTCCATACTCACATTGTGATATATTGGCCACTCCTTCGGCTTGACCATAATAGTCCGTTAATCTCGCATTTGGAAAGGCTTTTTTTATAGTATCCACTTGATAAGCAAGCAGGTTTTCTGCTCCCGTCGAAATATTTTTAATGGTCAAAAGTGGCGATAACTGTTGTTCGCAAATGAGGGTACTCAATAAGGATAACATCGAAGGGTAGCCATGAAGCCAAGTTAACTTCTTTGCTCGAATCACTTCGTAATATTGGAAAACAGTTGTAGCGTTTAAATGATAGATACTAAACATCACCTGTTTTCCTGGGACATTTATTCTGTAAAATTTACCAGATTGCTGATTGACTGGCACGATAGACCTACCGCCAAAATAGCCACACCAAGTATCTGGAAAAATTCCGTGTACTTGCCTATACCGCCACCAGACCGCCCATTGATTTAATTCTGCCTCCAATTGTCTCCAAAAAATAAAGCCACTTCCCGTTGTTCCGCTCGTATGAACCGTTTGTATATTTTTAAATAACTTTTTATCTATTTCAAAATCGGATTGATTGAATTTAATGGTTTCTTTGGTGAGTATTAGAAATTTTGATAACTCTAAAATTGCGTTTTCTGCCTCTACGTTGATGCCTCTTCTTTGGATAAGATTGGCGTAATAGGGTATTTTATTAGCGTGATGCAGTAAAATTTTTAATCTTCGGTTCTGATATTTAACGGTTTCGTCGGTGGATAGCCTATCAAGATGCTCTATTCTCAGAAAAAGCATTCACCACCTCACTCACTTGCGTTTTTTTATCTATTCTATTTTTTTAAAGTTTGGACGAAAAGTCGTCCAAACTTTAATTTATTTTACTAGCACAAATTTGTGGGTGGCTACTCAAGTACTTAAATACACTAGTTGTACTGCATTTGGGGGCACCGATAATGAATAATTTTTTGTTCATTGTGTTTATGCTGAAATTTTTCGGAGGAAAAGTGGTTCCAGCACTCGAAGTGCTCAGGAAATG
>JBCCQK010000295.1:0-10221 GCA_039024375.1 Bacteroidota bacterium | reverse complement strand
GAATCATAAAGGCCTGCCGAGAAATAATCCTAACAACGTAAGTTAAAAACCTGTAAGCTATTACAAACGGGATATCGGAGTACATCTCTTCGAATTATCCTAGTGTTACTCGCACCCTGAACCACTAGATAAAGTGCTATTAATTTTCCTGAACATTTCCAAAAGTAGCAGCGGCGTCACTGTGCTGAAAGACTATCTTCAAGCGAATATAGCGGTGACGGAATCACCTGTATGTGTCCGAGGATAGGGAGATTAAACAGCTATGAAACACTATTAAATTGGTTTTCCACACGCTCACGCTTAGCAGCCAATGACTTCTCACGCATTGAATACACTATCTTTTACGAAACAACTTTGGTCCAAAGTCTATTTTTTGGTAGGATAACAGGCTACTAAAGTTTAAAGTCTCAAAACTATTGGTAATTATACTAAGAATAGTGACGGCGAGAGAGAAGGATAATTATTCTTTCTCTCTCGCCTATCTATTTCTACAGTAATACTTAATATGCTGAATCTAGAAATTAACCTGTGCCAATCTGAAAATTTAGAGTACTGATTTGCAGCACTTTTTCACTTTAGTTTTTAGGCTCCATTATTCGCTCATACCAATCTGACTATTTTTCAAATGCAAGTTTCCTACAATAAACTCTCCTACTTTTTCTCCTTGAGCAACGCCATTAAAACAGGCAGGGGCGTAGTGAATCCCGCCGTATAATCGACTGACTGCTGCTTCGTCCGAGGCTTCTAAGAAAGAATTGTAAGAGCGAGTGGGCAGACCGTATTCCTTTTCCGTATCGTCGTCAAAAGCAAAATTATCTCCATAAATGCTTGTCAGTGCTACTGCTGCTGCCCTTGATATGACGCTATGACCGCTAGTGTATTCGGGGAATGGAGGAGTTTGTAAGATAGGGGTCCAGTCTTCGTCCACCATTTGATTGATGACGGTTTCGGGCCGAACCAATTTCGAACGGTATTTTTCATCCCAGCAGCTGATGAAAGCGTCCGCCAAGGCGACGGAAGTTAATGCATACGTTTCGCAGGATTTCATAAAATCGGCGTTCGTCTGTCTAGCGGTTAATGCGGCAATATTAATCCAATGACCACCTGGCGTAATTTTTTTCGTAGCAAACATTACGTGTCCTTTGTGATGAGAAACGTAGGGATTGCAGTCCCAAAATTCTGCAATGGCCACTTTTTCTTCTCTTTCTTCTTGTAAAACGGTATAGACTTCCATCATTTCTTTATAAAACAGGCTGTTCTTATCCTCATCGTAAGGGGTTGGTGGCGGCGGTGGAAATTGGTCAGCTGACTTGAGAAAAAAGGGACGGATTTTTTTCCAATGTGGTTCGATGCCATCCATGTAATCGGGCGGTGTTGGACGCCACTGACCGGGGTCTTCAGGAATGGAATATTTAGGATACGTTCGTGTTTCTTTATACATGTCTTTATCTGACCAAGCCAGAATATGCTCCGCCACCGATTGCCCGTAATCTATTGAGCGTTGATAAGTCTTAGAAGGCATTTGTAACGCTTTAAACTCTGCGTACAGTTCGTCTTGAAACGCTTGAATTTTATCCTCTGAAAAAATCATCGCTTTTCCCACTGTCAAAAAAGCATGTGCGCTGGCCAGAGGAAAACAATATTCCTGCCCCTCTTGCGGTTTGGGTGTATTGTCTAAATCGGTCAATTGCCCATCCAAACTTTTGTACTCAGAATGGTTAGCAACGGAGGCTTGATAAGCAGCAATACTAGCATACGCATAAATTCGACTTGCCTGCGGAGGAGAGAAAATATCGTGAACAATGACGTCCGTTAATCGCTTCATCGAACGGTGAATGTATTCAGAATTGCTTGCTTCCTCTTGAAAGTTAGGGTTGACCTTTTCACAGGCACTAAAGCTGACGAACAGTAACCCTATCCATATTAAATATTTCCAGTTCATATTGTATTAAATTTTGATGAAAGGCAGTGGTTATTTTATATACCTAATGCCTCGTTTGTTCTAAGCCGTTTTGAAAAAAGAGTAACAAAATTAGGCATCTATTAGATAAGAAGTGATGATTTTCGGTAAAAAATATGCTGAATGCCTCTAAGTATTCCTACCAACTATTTTTCCTTATTTAATTGAGAATGACGATTTCATTTGGTCAGAATGAGTCTTTTGCTACTAATAAATGAGAGATGGCTTAACTTTTGATACTAAATTTTAAAAATAAATTAGTACACTAAACCTATTTTATAAAAAAGTTATTATATTTACAGCGAATATTCGCTGATTAGTCTTAAAACAGAAAAATAGACCTTGAGTAAAACTCGTCAAAATATCATCCAAACGGCAATCCAACTCTTCAATGAGCGAGGGGTCGTGAATGTCAGTTTTCGAGACATTGGCGACGTTTTGAATATGAGTCCAGGAAACGTAACCTACCATTACAAGACGAAGCAGGAATTGATGGAGTCGGTTTATCGCTTTATGATAAAGACACTGGAAGAGATGTCGGTAGGAAATCAATTGATGAACCCAACGAAGGACCATTTACAGGTTGCTAGAGGCTATTTGGAGCACATCGTTCAATTTCGATTCTTCTATCAAGATACCCTAGAAATCATTCGGTCTTTTCCCGAATTGGCCAAACTGCACCAGCAGCAAGTGGGACAAGAAAAGGCCATCATTCGCAATCTAATGTTCATGTCCGTCGGTAAAGGAGATTTGGTTAGTGAAGCCTTCGATGGATTGTACGAATCTTTGGCGCACAGTATTTGGATGACGCTTCATTTCTGGCTGACACAGCAAATTATCAGAGGAGAACCCTTCCACAATCTGGATGCAGGATTAGTGTCCATTGCTAATTTGCTTTATCCCTACGCCACGGAAAAAGGAAAGAAAATTTTTGAAAAAATGCGTAATGAACTGATGGCAGTTCCAGCATAGAAACTGGGGTTGTGTAAAAAGGGTATCAATAAGCTAAATTTGAATCTATAACTGAAATAATGGTTATATTGTTTTATTGTTCTCATAACACTTTGTCTTACAACAATATAGCCATACGGCAATTTTTACTTTAATTGCACAAATGATTTTATTTAATTTGATGACTTTCTACACAACCCCTAATACGCAAAAATATTTCAAACTAAAAATTATAACAAATTTTATAAGACCTTAAATTTATAGTAAGATGGCAGATAAATATTGTAACGTAGAAACGCTCAAATTCTTGATGCACGATGTACACGATATCAAAAGTGTGCTGAAAGCCGAGCGCTACCAAGACTTCGACAGTGAAAGTATCGACTTTATCTTAGATTCCGCTAAAGACTTGGCCGACAAAGAGTTTTTCCCTTATTACCAAGAAATGGACGAAAAACCTGCTAAGTTCGAAGATGGAGAAATTACCGTTCACCCGCAAGTGAAAAACGTGATTCAAAAATCTGCGGAACTGGGTATGATTGGTGCCACGTTCGACTACGAGCACGGTGGAATGCAATTGCCTTGGATGGCGTCCATGGGCGCAGGATACATTCTGACTGCGGCAAATAATCCGCTGGTCATGTACGCTGGATTGACGGCGGGTGCGGCGCACCTGATTACTTCTTTCGGAACGGAAGAACAAATAGAGAAGTACGTACCTAAAATGCTAGGTGGTGAATGGGGTGGCACAATGTGCTTGACCGAGCCGCAAGCGGGTAGCTCTTTGTCTGACATTACCTCTACGGCTTATCCACAGCCTGATGGTTCTTACAAAATTGTGGGGCAAAAGATATTCATTTCTAGTGGTGACCACCAATGTGTTGATAACATTATTCACCTATTTTTGGCGCGAATCGAAGGTGCACCTATGGGAACAAAAGGAATCTCACTTTTTATAGTCCCTAAGAAACGAATCAAAGCGGATGGAACTTTGGAAAGCAACGATGTGAAAGCAGCGGGAGATTTCCAAAAGTTGGGACAAAGAGCCAACGCAACGGCGCACTTATCTTTCGGCGAGAATAATGATTGCTACGGCTGGTTAGTCGGAGACGAAAACCGAGGACTAGCGCACATGTTCCAAATGATGAATGGCGCTAGAATTGAGGTGGGTATGAACGGGGCAGCGATTGCGTCGGCGGCTTACGAAGCTTCTCTACAATATGCTAAGGAAAGACCGCAAGGAAGAAGTTTGAGCAGAGGTGGCCAAAAGGACGTTACAAAGGGACAAACTACCATCATCAATCACCCCGACGTTCGTCGGATGCTATTGTTGCAAAAGGCAGTCACGGAAGGCTCTTTGAGTTTGTTGATGGAAACGGGGGCGGTTACTAGACTTGAAGCATACGACCGAGGGTAAAGAACAGGCCAACAATCATTTATTATTGGAATTATTAACGCCGATTGCTAAAACCTACCCTTCTGAAATGGGACGAATTTCAGTAAGTACTGGATTGCAAGTATTGGGCGGTTACGGCTTCTGTTTAGATTTCCCATTACAACAATACTACCGAGATATTCGAATTATGGCTTTGTACGAAGGTACGACGGGTATCCAATCTTTGGATTTATTAGGTAGAAAAGCCACTGTAAAGAACGGAAAGGCCTTGATGCTATTGATGGGCGAAATCCAGCAAGCTATTCAAGACGCTAACACCTACGATGACTTGAAGCCTTACGCTAAGACCTTGGCCAGAAAAATGCAGGAAGTGCAAGAAGTGATGCAGCATCTCGTTGGATTTGCAATGAAGGGGGAGTACGAAAAGTTCTTAGCAGATGCGACCATCTTTATGGAGTTTGCGAGCACTATCGTCATTGGCTGGCAGTGGTTGAAAATGGCAACCAAAGCTAAAGAAGCCTTAATAACGGGTAACATGACGCAATCTGTAGAATTTTACGAAAGTAAAGTACACACGATGAAATTCTTCTACAAGTACGAAATGCCCAAAACGGCGAGTGCGAAAGAAGTGCTACTAAATACAGAATTCTTGACGATTATGGAGCAGGAAAAGGAGTTGATTATGTAATTACTTTCGAAGCTTATCAAAATAAAAAATAAACTAGTGATATAGTACAAAAATTACTCTGTGGCTTTTGCCATGGGGTAATTTTTTTGTTCTATAATAAGGAATAACTGGTTCTTTGACAATTTTTGCAAAACGTAGCTTAGACATTCCTGTCTGAGACTAGAAATAGTTGATTCTCACATAGGAATATCTGAGCTACGAATTCATTTTTGTTACTCAAGTGCAAAAATTGTCAAAGAACCGAATAACTTATTTGTTGTTCCAAAAAAAAGACCTTTTATACCGTCAACGTTTGATAAAATCAGTCGAAAGTATAAAAGGTCTTTTTCTTTCTGTAGATATGTAGGTTTTATTCCTTCTCTACACTACGCCCCGTTCTTCTTGCTTAATCGAACGGTCTTAATCGTTTGGTCGTTATTACCTACTAATCGGACAAGATACATACCACGAGGCAAGTCTGCTACGTCGTATTGATTGCCATAGTTAGCATTAAACGTCTTTACAGGGCGGCCTACAATGTTGTAAATGACTAACTTTTCGACGTATTCGGATTGCGTCAATGAGATGTAATCTGTCGTTGGATTAGGGAAGATTTTAATTTCTGGTCGATTGACAGAAAACGTGCTCGTACTTGTTTTATTAAAAGTATAAGTTCCTGTAACTGTGTTTTCACTATTACTTACATCCGTCAAGGTCATCTCGACAACGGCTTCTCCGTTGGCAATACCAAAAGGATAAACGTAGATATTGAAAATGGAAGTTTCTTCACCAGCTAGTACCAAATCCATTTCTCCAATAGATGGAATATAACATAAATTCTTATCACAAACGGCCGTTTCCCAACCATCTGTCAGTTCTTTAATATTTCTTGTCCAACGTAAGGTAACGGAATCGGTAGATTCGTTTTTGATGGTTCCTTCGGCAATAACTTGGTCTTCGTTTCCCATTACTTCTAACGAAGATTCTGGAACTGTGAGCGTTAAAGTAACCTGTGCTGACAGGAAAAAGGAAAAGGAAAGAAAAAATAGGAGTAAAGTTTGCTTCATGTACATGGGATTTGTTGCGAGCGAAAAAGACTCTTTGTAGGGATGCTTATTCGCTGTGTTGCTAAGTTAATCGGTTTAAAGTTTATTGTAATTCAAATGTATTGCCAAAAAAAATAAAATGCCACTTTTATACAATAAATTCATAATAGCCGACAATCATTTAACATCTCTTTAGGGAATTGGGAAATTGGATTAGTTAGCGAAAGCTATTCTGTCCTATACAGAAATGTCCGTAAATGTTATTGGTGTATTGGTTATTCGTTTAGACGTTGACGGCGAATCATCCTAGTTCTAATTCGCTATTTTAAAGGAGAACGGTACACGTACGTCTCCATAGGGACAATCTGACTTCGTTTTCTAAAATCCTTCGAATTCGCCAATAACTTTCTTCTTTTTTACTGCGTTCTTGAAATTGTTTAGTATTTTCAGACGATTTTTTCACAACACTAATCTAGTACCAACTTTAACGAACTATGCATATTGCCATTATCGGAAATGGAATTAGTGGAATTACGGCCGCACGATTCATCAGAAAATTGAGCGACCACCAAATTACCGTTATCTCCGCCGAAACCGATTATTTTTTTTCCCGCACGGCCATCATGTACGCTTATATGGGGCACATGCGTACCGAAGACTTGAAACCCTACGAAGATTGGTTTTGGGAAAAAAATCGTATTGGACTCAAACGGGGATATGTTTCTAAAATAGAGACGCAACAAAAGAAATTAATTTTTCAAGACCAATCGGAAATAACTTTTGATAAGTTGATTATTGCTTGTGGTTCTACGCCCAACAAGTTCGGTTGGCCGGGGCAAGATTTGAAGCGAGTACAGGGAATGTACTCCATGCAAGACTTGGAAGGAATGGAAGCAGCTAGCGATGCCAATCTAAAACAAGCCGTTATTGTTGGCGGCGGACTAATCGGTATCGAAATGGCGGAAATGTTTCACTCTCGGCATATTCCCGTTAATTTTCTAGTACGAGAAACTAGCTACTGGAATGGTGTGTTGCCCGCCGAAGAATCGGCTATGATTAACCGACATATTTTAGAAAGTGGTATTGATTTGCGGTTAGAAACGGAGTTAAAAGAAATCATTGATGATGGAACGGGAACTGCTTGTGCTGCGGTAACCAATAAAGGGGAACGCATCGACTGCCAATTTGTGGGTCTCACAGCAGGGGTTCATCCTAATATCAACTTCGTCAAAACGAGCGCCCCCGAAATTGAAGTAGGCAGAGGCATTTTAGTGGACGAAAAACTAGAGACTACCGTCAAAGACATTTATGCCATCGGGGACTGTGCTCAACTGAAAAATCCAAAGACTGGTCGAAGGGGCATTGAAGCCGTTTGGTACACGGGAAAGATGATGGGTGAAACGGTTGCTTATACTGTTTGTGGAAAAGAAAAAAACTACGACCCGGGTATTTGGTTTAATTCGGCCAAGTTTGTGGATATTGAATATCAGGTTTACGGAGAAGTACTAGCGAAAGCACCCGAACACCACGCTTCTATCTATTGGGAACACTCCGAAGGGCGGAAAAGTATTCGATTGGTGTATGATAAAAATACGTTATCCATTCTGGGATTCAATTTAATGGGTGTCCGCTACCGACACGAAGTCTGCGAAAAATGGATTCGGGAAAAAACGTCCGTTGAAACGGTTCTACAAAACTTAGGCTTAGCCAACTTTGACCCCGAATTTTACAAAGAATACGAAAACGAGGTAGTTCAATTATATAATCGGCAGACGGCTAAAAATCTGCAATTGAAGCAAAAGCGAAGTTTAACGGCAGCATTGAAATTTTTACGCAGTAAGGTAGCTGCTTTGGGCTGAAAATAAATGTGACAAGAAACGTCCGTTTTGTCTTTATCTTACTAAGTCTAACTTCTCACATAACTATTTACTTACAAGAAATGCACTTCATACAAAAAATAGGATTAGGAATATTCGTCATTGCCTTAGCACTATTTACCCTTTCTCTCGGAATGGGAAAATACGAACTAACTGAAGATTCGATTAACATTTCTAAAGAATACCACCAACAAGAAATTCTCGCCAAAGCAAAAGAAAATGGCCTTTTAAACAAACGGTACGAGTCCAATTTTGCTTTTATTGCCGATTTAAAAAAGACTTTAAAAGAGGCCAAATCTTCCTTGGACGAAAAGGCCAAAAACGGCCTACCCGACGGCGTTAACGAATGGGACTATCGAATTGGTAATGTTAAAGATTATGTGTTCAGTACCGTAAAATCAGCCAGCGTTGGGCCAATTGCTCAAAATCCCATTCGTTGGTTCTTGCTAACCTTTGGTTTAGGTATTCTAGGAGGTATACTGTATATTTTCCCTAAGTTTATTCCACTTCCCGGTATCAAAAACAACCATATTTACCACAATTCTATGACAAGAGGGCTAAAGGTGAATTTGCGAGGATTATTTCTGGGGCTGACAATTGCAGGAATTGTTATCTACGGTATTTTCTACATGAACCATAACTTTTTGTGGCCTGCCATTACAGTCGCTCTGATTGGCTTAATCATTTGGCTAGTGATGTACAAACAGGGTTCAAAGCAGCACAATCCACAACGTTCCGCTTCGCCCGATTTTACGGGATGGTTGGGCGTAATTACAGGTACTTACCTCATTGGCTTCTACATTTTGCTGTACTGGTTACCCGAATATATCACCAGTTGGGTACTCATGGTCAATCCTTTGAGTATGGCGCTGAGTGGAAACGGCGCTAGTCAGTGGTTTTTGTACGGTACGCTTTACACGATTATCGTTTTGGTAATGGGCATTCGAATGATGAGTAAGTATCGTCACAATAGCTACCAATTGGTGCGAACGGGTTCGGTAATGTTTTTTCAAACGGCGATTGCTTTTTTACTGCCAGAAATTTTGGTGCGCTTGAATCAACCGTACTACGATTTCAAAAATATTTGGCCGCTGAATTACAGCTTCTTTTTCGATTGGAATATCAATAATTTAATCAATAGCGGCGGTTTGGGCATTTTTATGTTCGTTTGGGGAATAGCTTTAATTCTGCTGGGTGTCCCGATTATTACTTATTTCTTTGGCAAGCGGTGGTATTGTTCGTGGGTCTGTGGTTGCGGCGGATTGGCGGAGACTTTAGGCGACCCGTATCGGCAGCTATCCGATAAAAGTTTGCGGGCTTGGCAATTCGAACGTTGGATAATTCACGCCGTTTTAGCCTTTGCGGTAGTAATGACCTTGATGACTTTATACACCTATTTTACAGGGAACTATCAAGTTTTATTTTTCAATAGCGATACAGTCCGTTCGTGGTACGGATTTCTAATCGGGGCAGGTTTTGCAGGTGTCATTGGAACGGGTTTCTATCCCTTGATGGGCAATAGAGTTTGGTGTCGATTCGGCTGTCCATTAGCTGCTTACTTGGGGATTGTCCAACGGTTTAAATCGCGGTTTAGAATTACGACTAATGGCAACCAATGTATTTCCTGCGGCAACTGTTCTACCTACTGTGAAATGGGGATAGACGTACGGGCTTACGCTCAAAGAGGGCAAGATATTGTTCGGTCTTCCTGTGTCGGTTGTGGGGTCTGTGCGGCGGTTTGTCCACGAGGGGTGTTACGGTTGGAAAATAGTTCATTTGATGTAAACACTCGGACGGACGATTTGAGAGCGATTCACATCAAAGATGGAGAGGTTAGTTTGATGCAATAAGATTTCATTAATGATGAATGATGGGTGATAAGTTATATTTTCCAGATTTGAATTTATTCCTCATCAACTATCTTATCCTAAAAACTGCATAAAAAGTGATTTTCAATTTTCGGAAGTAAGTACTCGGACAGAATTACTTTATATTTTCAGATAGGACGAACAAACATCGTTTGTGAGCCGTAAAACGGATGAGATTCCTTTACAGAATTATGATTATCAACGAGTTAAGTCATGTTAATCTTGAAATTCTTTCAAAAAAAATTTTAAAATAATCTTATCTAAGCACTTAATTTAAAATAGAGAAATATGATGGAAATATTTCTATCTATTTCTCTATTTCAACTTATTTCTTTTTTCCAAAAATTATAATTTTATCTATTCCAAAGTACACAATTGTTTTTATTCATTCCCTCCCCCCTGAATTACATCCAAATACTCTTCCTTACCCTCAGTATCTTTAAATTCGGGGATTTT
>JBCCQK010000294.1:0-10239 GCA_039024375.1 Bacteroidota bacterium | reverse complement strand
TATTGTTTACGGGACGGCGTACGGGGTTTATGGCACATCAATGGACAATATGCAGACGCCAACGGACACGACGACGTACTTTTTGCGGGACAGTATAATTGGAGGAGGTTGTGTGGACACGGCGATGATAACGGTGAACGTAGCGCCGCAACCAATGTTAAGTAGCCGAGATACAACGATATGCTCGGGTGATACGCTCAATTTGAATGATTTGATTGTCCGATTATTCCCAAGCGGCGATAGTTTGGAATACGGGACGTCGTACGGCGTTTACAGCGGCGATAGTTTGGTATTTCCTACAATGCCAACGGAATATTTTATTCGAGATAGTGTAGGTGCGTTGACCTGCTCAGATACGACGAGGCTATTAGTAACGGTGCAAGCGACGCCCGAATTGGTGGGCCGAGATACATCTATTTGTAACGGAGAGACGATAGATTTAAGCTTGTTGGTGACTTCAACAGTGGGAGGCGACAGCATCGTTTACGGTACGGCGTACGGGGTGTATGGCACATCGATGAACAATATCCAAATGCCAAGTGATACGACGACGTACTTTTTACGGGATAGTGTGGGCATGATTGGCTGTGTAGATACAGCAATGATAACGGTGAACGTGGCGCCGCAACCGAGTTTGAATAGTCGAGATACGGCCATTTGTTCGGGTGACTCCTTAGATTTAGTAGTCTTATTGGAGCGAGGACAGCAAGGAGACAGCTTAGAATTTGGTTTGAATAATTACGGAGTATTTACGTTTACCAATCCGAAAGTTTTGCCACCCTCAAATGTGACTTCGGTATATTACGTTCGGGATAGTATTGGAGCGACGGGATGTTTTGATACGACGGCGATTACCGTTCTAGCTAATGTACAGCCGCAGATTCAAGGTCGAGATACCGCTATTTGTAGTGGGCAAACTATTCTTCTGTCGGATTTAGTAACGGTTACAACGGCAGGCCAAGGACTCGAATACGGTTTAGAGTACGGCAACTACGTTTCCAGTAATAGCCAATCTCCACTAGCAACTAGAACTTTCTTCTTGAGAGACAGCTTCAACATGAGTGGTTGCGCAGATACCACGATGTTGACGGTCGAAGTATTTCCACAACCGAGTTTAAGTAGCCGAGATACGACGATATGTTCGGGTGACACTCTAGATTTGAATGATATTATTGTTCGGATGCTACCAGGGGGTGATAGCTTAGAGTACGGAACTGCGTACGGGGTTTACGGGGAGGATAATTTAGTTTTTCCAACGGTGACAACGGAGTATTTTGTAAGAGATAGCGTAGGGGCGTTGACCTGCTCGGACACAACGAGGATATTAGTAACGGTACAAGCGACGCCCGAATTGGTGGGCCGAGATACGTCGATATGTAGCGGAGAGACGATAGATTTAAGCTTGTTGGTGAACTCAACGGTAGGAGGCGACAGTATTGCTTACGGGATAGCGTACGGGGTTTACGGCACGTCGATGGACAATATGCAGACACCAACGGACACGACGACGTACTTTTTGCGAGATAGCGTAATTGGTGTAGGTTGTGTGGACACGGCGATGATAACGGTGAACGTAGCGCCACAGCCGATGATAATCGGTCGAGACACTACTATTTGTTCTGGGGAAACTATTAACCTAATCGGTTTACTTACTCAAGGAATGTTAGGGGATAGCTTAGAGTTTGGAACTGCGTACGGGGTTTATGGTAGTAGCAGCTTGGTTAATCCAAGTGCAACACAGGTTTACTTCATTCGGGATAGCGTAGGGGCCTTGGGTTGTTCGGATACCGCAAGGATAACCGTAAACGTTATTCCAACACCGCAAATCACGGGTCGAGATACCGCTATTTGTGATGGTCAAACCGTTAACTTGAAAAATTTGATTACTAGTACCGTAGCGGGAGATAGCTTGACCTTTGGTACTAGTTACGGTATTTACGGTGCGGCTGCGGATAGTTTAGTTATGCCGAGTGATACAACGGTTTACTACATTCGAGATAGTGTAGGTAGTATTGGTTGTGTAGATACCGCTCAGTTTACCGTTTTCGTTGGCCAACAACCCTCATTTACGGTAACCAATCCGACCATTTGCTTAGGCGATACGGTTGATTTGAACCTTCTAGTGACGGGGGCAATAAACCCCTTAGAATTTGGTTTTGATGGGCAAAGCTATAATGTCCCTAATCTAGTGTCTCCAACGGATACGATTATTTACAGAGTACGAGATTCTTCTGCTATGACGGGCTGTGCGGCACTCGGACTAATAAGGGTTTATGTTAACTCACCCCAAGCTACACCGATAACTGGACCCAACGAAGTTTGTGTAGAAGATACGATTCAGCTAGTGGCTAATCCGCTGGGTGGCGTACAACCGTACGCAGACACTACTTGGTTAACTTCTAATGCATTGGTGGCAACGGTTAATACGCTCGGAGCGGTCATAGGTGTTAGCGCAGGAACCGCAAATATTCAATACATTCTCATAGATGGTTTCGGTTGTCGAGACACATCCGCAATTTTCTCCGTCACCGTTAATGCCAATCCAGTAGCGGGCACTATTACAGGACCCAATCAGGTGTGCGTTGGCTTACAAATTGATGTAGATTCGGCTGTAACGGGATTTTTTCCACCATTTGAGGTAACCTATTTCAGTACAAATCCAGCAGTAGCGACTATTGATACCGCAGGGATTATCGACGGTTTGACGGGTGGAACGACCGAAGTCTATTACACGGTGACGGATAACAAGTCGTGTATGGCCACTTCCGATTCTACTTTAATTACAGTCAATAGTTTACCGACCATCGGGTTTACTGTATCGGATGCGGATAGTACCATTTGTTTGGGAGATACCGTAACGTTTACAGCGAATGGGGGCAATCAGTATGAATTTTTAGTATATAATATTTCTCAGGGAGCATCTAGTACAACGCCGACTTACGTAACAGATACTTTGCAAAATAATGACCCAGTAAAGGTTATTGTCACGACTGCTGCGGGTTGCGTGGATACGTCAGCAGTAATAGTAATGACCGTGAATCCGCTACCAGTGGCCACTTTAGTGTCTGACGATGCCGATAATGTAATTGGCGTAAACAAGCCTATTATCTTCACCAGTACGGGTGGAACCAACTACGAGTTTTCCATCAATGGAACGTCTGTGCAAGGCCCATCGGCGATTGATACCTTGGCGATGGATACTTTGACGATTTCCAGTCCGCTTGAAGTGGAAGTGACGGATGGAAATGGTTGTGTCGATAGCGCCGCACTATTTATAGTTATTAACAAAATACCGACGGCTCAAAATGATACATTCCTTATTTTGGAAGATAGCCCGAACGATACGTTCAACATTCAATTGAATGATTCGGACCCCGAAGGAGATATGTTGACAACAATCATTTTGGCCAACACTTTGAATGGTACAAGTTCTACCATCAATATGGATTCTATTCAATATTTGCCGAACACTAATTATAATGGATTAGATTCTATCCAATACCAAATTTGTGACCCATTTGCCAATTGCGATACGGCTTGGATGCACCTGATAATCCAATCCATTCCAGATACGCCAATGGCCAACCCAGACTTTATCATTGTGCTGGAAGATAGTCCCGCAACTATTGTAGATGTTCAAGCGAACGATTCGGATGCGGATGAAGATTCTTTAATTACTTCTATAACAGCCTTACCAGTTAAAGGAACGGCAACGGTTCTCATGGACTCGACTATTTCGTATGTTCCAATGATGGATTCGACGGGGACGGATGTGATTATCTACCAAGTCTGCGACACTTCGGGACTGTGCAGTGAGACTTTTGTACAAATTACCATTTTGCCCGTCAACGATGCACCCGTAGCAGTAAAGGATTCGGTGGTTATTCCAGAAGACACGACTAACGTGAAAATTGCGGTGTTGGCCAATGATTTTGACGTGGATGGTGATGCGATTACGATAGACTCTCTTTTTGCTACCACTAGCGGCGTAGCCTACACGGTGACGAACGACACGATTAACTACGGTCCGCTAAATAATTTTAATGGACTCGATTCTATTCAATACATCATTTGTGATACGGCACTTTGTGATACCAATTTTGTGATAATCAATGTATTGCCCGTCAATGACCCGCCCGTTGCGGTGAAAGACTCCTTAGTTGTTTCAGAAGATACGAGTAATGTTAAAATAGCGATTTTGGTCAATGACTTAGACCTTGATGGAGATAGCTTGACAATAGATTCTCTGTTTGCCGCAACGTCAGGTGCAACGGTTACGCTGACAACCGACACTTTGTGCTACACACCCCCTTCCAACTTCAATGGTTTGGACAGTATTAAATACATTGTTAGTGATGGGGCATTGACGGACTCTACTTTTGTGATGATTAACGTATTGTCCATTAATGACCAACCCATTGCGGTGAACGATACCGTAACGGTGCTTGAGGATGCAAATCCCGCCATTATTGCCGTACAGGCCAACGATAGCGACCTCGACGGAGACTTATTCGGAACGAGCATTGTGACGGCACCCACGCAGGGAAGTGCCATCCAGTCGGGCGGAAATATTAATTATATGCCAACGCTGAACTTTAACGGTGTGGATAGTTTAGAATACCGTATTTGCGACACGGGTACGCCTAGTCTTTGCGATACGGCTAAGGTGTACATCACGATTCAACCCGTTAACGATGTACCCGTAGCAGCCAACGACACAATTTGTATTCCCGAAGATACGCTCTTCGCTTTGGTGCCCGTCTTGAATAATGACGTGGACATTGACGGAGACGCCTTGCAAATTTCCATTATTACCTCCGCTCAGCATTCCATGGCGGATAGTGTCGTCAGTGGAGATACTTTATTCTATCGACCAGTATTGAATTATAATGGACTAGACAGCGTGCAGTACCGTGCGTCTGATGGAACTTTGGCGGACTCTGCTTGGGTATATATTAAAATTAGTCCTGTAAATGATGCGCCCGTTGCCGTTAAAGATTCGTTGGTAATATTCGAAGATTCAATGAATGTGGACATTGTCGTAACGGCGAACGACATCGATGTGGACGCTGGCGATAAATTGACGGCTACGGTATTTGTTCAACCGAAGAGCGGTGGAACGGCAGTTGTCTTGAACGATTCGACGGTCCGTTACAATCCACCGACCAACTTCAACGGTGTGGACACGATTGTTTACTTAGTCTGTGATACTTCCGCTTTGTGCGATTTAGATACGATAATTGTGGTCGTCCAACCCGTGAGTGAAGCACCCATTGCGGTGGATGATAACCTGACCGTTCCAGAGGATACATTGAACGTGGTACTGGATGTGCAGGCTAATGACAGCGATGGCGATGGCGATACTTTTGTGACTTCTATTATCAGTTCGACCATGATTGCCGATACTTTAAATGGGGATTCCATTCGGTTTTCGCTCCCTCAAGACGATACGGGAATCCAACTAATTGCTTATCAGATTTGTGACCCTACGGGACTGTGCGATACGGCTTTAGTAACCATTTTTGTAACGCCAATCAACGACGCCCCCATTGCAAGGCCCGATACCTTGATGATTAATCAAGACACTACAAACGTCAAAATTCCCGTTGCGCTCAACGATACGGATGTGGATGACGATTCTTTGACGGTGACGGTAGTGGGGAATCCAACGACGGCGAACGGTACGGCGACTATTTTAGCACCTGACTCCATTTTATATACGCCAATGGCGGGTTACAGTGGACTCGACACGATTGCCTATACGATTTGCGATACTTCTGGCCTTTGTGCTAATTCCTTCGTATTTGTGCTAGTTGGCTTTGTGAATACGCCTCCTTCGGCCATCAACGATACCTTAGTAGGAATTGCTGAAGATACTCCCTCAGTTACTTTAAATGTCTTGAGCAATGACTCGGATATTGATGGAATAGGGGACACTTTGAAAGTCACGATAGTTGGCGTAACCGCTAGTGGCGGAGCGGTAAGTATCGTTGGTGATAGTACGCTGCAATACAGCCCACCGTTGAATTTTAATGGAATGGACTCAGTGCTTTACACGGTCTGTGATACCTCAATGGGCTGTGCATCCGCTACTGCCTATTTCATGGTAACCCCCGTTAACGATGCGCCCGTAGCGGTCAAAGATACGGTAGCTTTGAACAGAGATACCATGAACGCAGGAATTGTGGTTAAAGCGAACGATACAGATATTGATGGAGACGCCTTGACGGTGGAAAGCCTCGGCGCTTCTAAACGAGGCGTAACTTACACTATTTCGAACGATTCTCTTTTCTACACCCCTGGGAGTGGTTTTGTTGGAGTGGATACCATTTGCTACGCAATTTCGGATGGAAGTTTAAAAGATACGGCTTTGTTGCTGATTATCATTACTGACCCCAATAATATCCCGCCGATTGCCGTCAATGATATGGTGACGACTGCTCCGAATGTGGTCATCAATATCGACGTACAGGCCAACGATACGGAACCCAATGGAGATGTCCTAACAACAACTATCTTATCGGGACCCGCAGCGGGGAATACGGCTACCGTCTTAGCCAATGACTCTATTCAGTACCAAGCGAACATTGGGTTTGTGGGTAACGATACCATTCGCTACGTGGTGTGCGACCCATCTTTGACCTGTGATACGGCGATGGTTCTGATAAGCGTAGAGAACGCCTTGCGTGTCACGGCAAAAGTATTGCTAGAAGGCCCATTCGACGGGACTATTGGATTCATGCACGATAGCCTGCGGAAGTTAAATCTGATTCCAACGACGGAACCATATTCCACACTGCCAACTTTGGCGGGCGCCTACCAATTTATATATAAAAACGGTGGTGGCGGCGAAACGGTCGCCAACCCAGCGGCGGTTTTTGCGGACAACGGTAGTAATTCCATCGTAGATTGGGTATTTGTCGAATTATTGCGTGCCAGTGATACCATTCCGGTTGCTTCACGAGCAGGATTGTTACAGCGAAACGGTAATATTGTTGATATTGATGGGACTTCCCCACTGACTTTCCAACAGCTACCAGATGGGGATTATTTCCTATCTGTCCGACACCGAAACCATTTAGGGGTAATGACTAAAAATCAAGTGAATTTTACGGCTGGTTCGGTTGTTTTGCTGGATTTCTCTACTATCGGTGCGACGGATGCCTTTGGAACCTACGCTATGGACACGATTGCTAACCGTTTAGTGCTGTGGGCGGGTGATGGAAAACCCGACCGACAGATTATCTATAATGGTGGAGCCAACGACCGAGATGCCGTATTCAATGACATCTTTACGGACCCTCTGAATACAGGTAGTAACTACAATCACGTCAGTAAGAATTACCACCAAGGAGATTTTGATATGAAAGGAACTTCCATTTACTTAGGTTCTGGCAACGACCCTGACATTATTTTCTTTAATGTGTTCTTACACCCCGGAAATGTCTTGAATACAACCCTATTTATTATTCGAGAACAGATACCTAGGTGATGAATGATGAATGATGAATGATTGCAGTCATTGATTTTTCGTATAAAACCAATCGTTTTTCAAATTTTCTGTAATGGTTTTTTGACTCATTGTAAGAGAATCACGAAGTGATTAAACTTGGATAACTCCGTATGAAATGCGGAGAGTTAGGAAGCATCTGAGTCTTACAATCCTAAAGGGATTGAACTTTTACAATGTGTCAAAAGACCTTTATGTTCTAAAAAAAGCAGTAACTATTCGGAACAGGGAACAGTGAAGATTAAAAATTAATCTGTGCCAGTTCAAAGTGTAAATTACTGATTTTCAGCACTTTTAGATTTTAAATTTTGCATTTTAAATTTCACATAGAGACGTATGACCTTGACAATTGTGGGTAAATGCTAACCTTCGTTATTATTTGCTAATCTTCAAGTCTCTTTTCTCTCAATCCGATTTATCGGGATGGTCTCTGTTCTCTATTCTAAAAAGTTATAAAAACAAATAAATGAAACACTTCCAACCAATCGGAATTATCGCCTTCTTTTGCTGTTTGGCACAAATGTCAATCGGGCAGGTCAAGTTCAAATTGACGCAACTAGCGGATGGAAAAACGTATCAAGTTTCCTTAATTTCTGAAGAGACCTACGATAACCCGATGAATGTGACCAGCACTGCGCAGGTAACCATCAAAGCCCCTACCAAAGGCTTCGAAGTGGACCAAATTTTTAACCTTCAAGAAGGAGTGGTTTGGGAGCCCAATAGCCTCACCGAAGCACCTGACGAAGCACCTGAGTTTGACTATATTTCATTTGGGCTGGTGTCACAAGGGACGGGCAAAATCTTCTATCAAGCGGGCGTAGAAATCCCCTTATTTGCCTTTACCAATTTCTTAACCTGTCAAGGGGAGATTTCCTTAATTGACAATTTGACTGACCCTTTTTCTCCGCCCAACTCTCGTACGGTGAACGTGGGGAATCAGATTACGATTCTAGGCGCAAAAGGAGATGCTTACATTGGAAATATGTCCGAGGATGCTGTCTTGTGTGAAGGCAATTTGACGGATATTGAAATCATCGAAAAAGCAGCATTGCAGTTAAATCTATTTCCTAATCCTACTGCCGATTTCGTGACCGTTCAGTTCAATTGGACAAGAGCAAATACCTCTGCTAATGTAGCCGTTTTTAACATGAATGGGGATATTGTACGTAAAGAAGGAACGGCTATTTTAAACGGCCAAAACGATGTGAATTTGGATATTTCAGGATTAGCTGCGGGCAATTATTTTGTGGAGATATACGGAGAAGATTGGAAAATAACGTCCGACTCTTTTGTGAAGATGACGAACTAGTGTGGTTATTAGTTTTCGCCAAATTAATAGCTTGCTCGTACGGGATATTAATAGGTAGTAAATTGAAAATATTCGGCTTGCGAAGTACAAAAATTATCACTCATCACTCATCAACTATTACTCATTATGGTTGGCGATAACATTATATGAGTGAAAGGTAAAGTTAACTCATACTATTTTGCAATATAATCTACTGGTTTTCAGCACTTTTAAATTTGTAATTTTACATTTTAAATTTTAGATTTCACTAAACTTTTTACCTCATTTTTGCTTTTAAGAAAAAACTTCTTCTACCTTGTTCACTAAAAGTAAAAATAATGAGAATTACTCTAGTTCTAAGTTTAGTCGTTTTCCTGATGGTCAGTTGTAAAAACGACGCAAAAAAAAGTGCACCTGCGGCCGAAACCACACCCGCACCCGTTGCCAAAAAATATACCATTACGCCCTTTGCAGCTTCTACGGAGTATGCCGATGCGGAAATAAAGTCCATGTACTACAAAGATGGAAAATTTACCTTCGAAGTAGCGGGCGAAAACTACCAATTGGGCGAACAAACGCCCGATGCTGCGCAAAAGATGTGTGCCAATTCGGGGAAGGGACAACACATTCACTTAATTGTCGGTAAAGCCCCTTACGCCGCTAAATACGTCCCCGAGTTCGACCACGAAGTCGCTGACGGCGAACATCATTTACTGGCCTTCCTATCCCGTTCTTACCACGAAAGTATCAAAAATGGAACTGCCTACGTTGGCCTAAAAGCAACTATGGAAAACGGTTCGATGACGAAAAGTGACCCGATTATGGAGCCTACTTTGTTCTACAGCCGACCTAAAGGTACCTACGTTGGCAAGGCCAATACGGATAAAGTGATGCTCGATTTCTACGTGTTGAATGCCGAACTTGGCCCCGATTATACTGTCAAAGCCTCCATCAACGGCGAAGAACACACCTTCGATAAATGGCAACCTTACTACATCGAAGGCTTGCCGATGGGCGACAATACGATTGAATTGACTTTGTTGGATAAGGACGGTAAGGCGGTTGCTAGCCCGATTAATCCGGTAAGTCGGACGTTTACGTTGAAGGCGGACCCGGTGGAGAATAGTTAAAATAACGGATGCTAGATGCTGGCTTTTGGTGGCTGTCATCTAGTATTTATTACCAATACAAATACGCTCTTCCTCAAAAGTTCTTCCTGCCTATTCGATTTTTACTGCTCCGATGTCGCAAGAACAAATGCTGTTGATGGGGTTGTGTAAAAAGGGTATAAATAAATGAAAATCAAATGTGTAGTCAAATAATTTAGAGTAATTGTTTTTTTGCTAAAATTGTTGAATTGTTATTTTAACCTATTGTAAAACAACAATTTAGCAATAAAACAATAAAGCAATTCTCCCAAATCAACTTAAAAGTTACCAAT
>JBCCQK010000293.1:0-10244 GCA_039024375.1 Bacteroidota bacterium | reverse complement strand
TTTTAATTTGGGGTACAGGTTGTGGAAAAGAAGATACAAACATTACGATTCTACAACCCAACTTGCCCGACGATTTTCTTTCTGAGGTAACCATCTTGCCAAATCCCTACAATCTTTCTCCCCTAACGGCTTTACTTGAATTTTCTACTAAGGAGGCAGTCTCTATTCAATTGCGTGTTATTGGCTTACATGGCTCCGCTTCGGATGTTAATAGGGTTTTTCCAGACCTTAGGCAAAACTTTAGCTTACCTGTAGTGGGCTTATATCCCAACCACCTAAATCAGATTGAACTAAGCTTGTTTAACGAATCTGGAGAAGCAATCATTCAGCAAATATTAACGATTCAAGCTGAAGAACAACTTCCCCAACTGCCCATCATTAACATTAACAAAATTGATGAAAGCCGCCTCACCTCTGGTTGGAATCTAGTCAATTATTTTGGGCATACGGGCCAGATTTTTCCCCAACGACCTTTTATGTTCGACGAATTTGGGGATATTCGTTGGTATTTGGACTTTCAATCAGACCCTAGACTGGCCAATTTATTTTTCGACAATGGTCTAAATCAACTACAAAACGGCAATTTCATTTTTGGCGATGTTAATACGGGGGTTTTATACGAGATTACGCTCTTGGGAGAAATCGTCGAACGCATGGACCTAAATCGTTCAGGCTTAGGTTTTCACCATTCCGTTGTAGAAAAGTCTGACGGGCAGCTAATTGTGACGGTCGATGATTTAACAAAAAATACGGTTGAAGACGTGATTGTCGAAATAGACTGGCAAGGAAGAAAATCCATCACTAATAAATGGGACTTAAATGAATCTCTAGATAATACTAGAACCGTTTGGGAGAGCGATATTTCCAACATTGCGGAAGATTGGTTTCACGCCAATAGTACTGCGTATGATACCAGAGATAACACTATCATTGTATCTGGAAGAACACAAGGAGTGGTTAAACTCACGGCCGCTAATGAGGTGGTCTGGATATTAGCTCCGCATAAAGGTTGGCGGACCAACGGTCGAGGGGAAGATTTGAACCAATTCTTATTACAACCTTTGGATAGCGATGGGCAACCAATTGAAGATATGGAAGTACTCGGCGGCGAAAAAAATCACCCCGAATTTGAATGGGCTTGGTATCAACATACCCCCGTTTTACTACCCAATGGTAACTTATCGTTGTTTGATAACGGAGAAAATAGGAACTATAAGCCCGATGAAAAATATAGTCGAGCGGTGGAGTATGCCATAGACGAAACGAATAAAACGATTCAACAAGTCTGGACCTACGGTAAAGAACGGGGCCTTGCTGCTTATAGCCGAATCGTCTCCAAGACCACCTATCACGAATCTACTGATAACGTTCTATTTACCCCCGGTGCCATCCTGTTCAGTGGCCTCAATTACGGAAAAGTAATTGAGATTAATAGGTTGAGTGATGAGATAATATTTGAAGCTACCATCATAGCCCCCATGACTAATTTCAACGTTACCTTTCACAATGTCCAGCGTATTCGCCCTTTCTTAGAGTAAACTTCCCTTATTTATGAAAATAAAAATGTGTCTTTTTCGGAAGATTGTACGTCCTAATCTTGAATAGTCCAAATAATATATACTATTTTGCGGGTGGTCAACACCTTGTTGGTCAAACTCTATTTGTTAACTTAAAATGATAAAATCATG
Organism: Bacteroidota bacterium; assembly: GCA_039024375.1. Taxonomy (GTDB): domain Bacteria; phylum Bacteroidota; class Bacteroidia; order Chitinophagales; family Saprospiraceae; genus JAFMDF01. Next base: position 8,556 of record JBCCQK010000293.1, on the reverse strand, counting down.
TTAGACAGTTTATTAGATGGTATGAAAGGGCAAGTAGCGAGTGCGCTGGCGGAGAAAACGGGCATCAATATGGGACAAGCCGAACAAGCCGTTCCACTAGCTGGGGAAAGTATAAAAGAGGGAATTATGGGCGCCGTCACGAAAGGAAATACGGACGACGTTATGATTATGTTCTCCAGTTTGATTGGTGGCGGCGGAGGTGGCGGTGCCATGGGCGCTTTAGCTGGACTCGCTGGCGGCGGCGGTGGCGGAGTTGGAGGAATGATGAAAAACATGGTGTTTTCGGGTATCGCTCAGAATTTTGTGGGTAAATTGACCTCCAAGTTGGGCATTCCTGCCGGAATTGCGAATTCCGTTTCTTCAATGGCTCTGCCTATGATTATGGGTAAGATTGGTGGTGCGGCGCAAAGTGCAACACCGGGTGACGGCATTGATGCGGCTGGATTGATGAAAGTCCTCGGCGGTGGTGGTGGTGCATTGGGCGCCTTGGGTGGATTGATGGGTGGCGGCGGCGCTGATAGTGCAGTGGATGCGGCGAAAGATGCCTTGAAAGATAAATTGGGTGGACTGGGCGGCCTTTTAGGATAAGTAGGATTAAGGGGTCGCTTCGAGCTCCCTCTTAATTTGATAAAAACCAAAGGGGCGCTCAAAGCGACCCTCTGGTCATTAGACCTCTAAAAGATATAGGAGTTGATTTTTGCAAGTCAACTCCTTTTTTATTTCCTCCACAATCTATTCTGTACTACTTTCTGTAAAACCTCCTCTTTGTAACTACGACTTACGGGAATCCGAAAATCTTGAATAATTAATTCGTTGTCGTCGATGGTTTCTATTTTGTCAATGGCTACCAAATAGGATTTATGCACACGAATAAATTGCTGTTCGTCCAAGTTTTCTACGACATTTTTCAAGTAAAGTAGCGTGGTATATTTGCCCTTTGTGGTGTGAATGGTCACATAATTTTGCATTGCTTGTACGAACAAAATATCTGAGAAGTAGAGCTTTTCGTACTTATTATCACACTTTATAAAAAAGGCGTCTTCCTTTGCTGCAAACGGCTTTTGCTCGGACGTATGCGTTTGTAAAAATTGTTTTTTGGCCTTATTGACGGCTTGAAAAAAGCGATTGAACGTAATCGGTTTGAGTAAATAATCTAGCACGTCCAATTGGTATCCTTCCAAGGCGTAACTGGGAAAAGCCGTTGTGATGATGACCATTGGCGGGCGAGCAGTTGTTTTCAGAAAGTCAATGCCACTCATAATCGGCATTTTAATATCCAGAAAAATCAAATCGACTCGCTGCTGGTCCAGCATTTGACTCATCGCAATGGGATTATTGGCCGTGCCCACCAATTGCAAAAAATCAATTTCTCGCACGTAGTTAGCAATGCACTCTCTGGCCAAAGGCTCGTCGTCCACCGCTACACAGTTGATTATCATAGCGTTTCGTTTAAAACAGGATTCTACATTGGTAGCACAGGCTTCAGCCTGTCTGGTTAAAAGGTCTTTAGACCTCTGCTGGATTTGGCAAGTCTAAAGACTTGCGAACAGAACAGACTAAAGTCCTACCAATTACCCATATCTTTTTGGGGTAAAAAAAGGAGTGTAACTCCGACTAAATTTGTATCAAAAGTTACTCAACTAACTCGTAAGGTGCATCGCACCAACCACATTTGTTAAAATGGGTATTAATGTAGTCGGTGCGATGCACCTTTGTTAACCGATTTTAGCAACGGAAGATACAAATATTATCGGTACTATGTACCTTTTTACTATCTAATAGACTTATGGGTAATCAATACGCCTGAAGTCTGTGCTACCAGTTAAGCCCCTTCGAGGATTTACAAAATGGGTACCGAAACCTTTTCGGAGGTTAGGGTTAGCCGTAACGTCACTTCAAAAAAGGTGGCCCGTTGGTCAATTATTAGCTGGTATTGGTCGGGATAGAGCAAAGCTAAACGACGCTGCACATTTTTAAGCCCCAAACCGCCGTAGGTGACTATCTCCTTATGGTTTTTAGGAAAAGCAGTAACGCTATTTTTTATCGAAAAAAACAACTCGCTATCCTGCGTTCGAACCCGAATCTTTATCCAATTTTTGCGTTCTTGACTTTGGGAAACGTGTTTAAACGCATTTTCTACAAAAGGCATCAATAAAAAAGGCGCAATCATCAGTTGCGAATACCCATCTTCGTCTATTTGTACGTCTAAATCGAAGGTAGCTTCTTGCCTCAATTCTTCCAGTTCAATGAAATTTTCCAAATAGCTTAACTCCTGTTGCAGCGGAATTTGCTGTGCATTGCAATCGTACAGTTGGTAGCGCATGAGGTTAGAAAACTTAGCGAGCGATTCCGAAGCTCGGTCGGGATTTTTATGGATTAGGACAAAAATAGAATTAATGGTATTGAAGAGAAAATGGGGATTAAATTGCCCTTTCAAAAATTTTAATTCGGTTTCCAGTTTTTCCTTTTCTAAAATTTGCGCTCGTTGTTTCGACTCTATCCAGTTTTTGGTCAATTTGATGCTCATGGCTAGCGTCATACTCGCCGCCGTTGAGGGTAAACTATTGAATTTGAAAAAGAACATAAAATCCCAAGCGGGCCTATCGAATAACTCTTCGAAAGGGAGTTGATTCCACCAAGCGGTCACGTAATAGCCGCCAATAATCAAAGTAGCCGTCACAAAAATGGTCGCCGCAACTGATGTAACGTAGGGGATGTATCTTCCTTTTTCCAAAAATCGGGGAATCAAAAAATACAAATTGAAGTAAACGCCGACGGCTTGCAATACGACGTAGAACAGGAATTTTATCGTATAGGGCGAGTAGAAAATATTATAAACTGCTTCGAACGGATTGCTCGATAAAGACCACCACAAATAGTGATAGATGCACCAAAAGGGTAGGTGGTAAATTTTGTATTTGTAGAGCCAATGGTAAAGCTTAGTCAAAAAAATGGGTTAAAGGTTTAGTGATGACTAAGCAAATTAAACAAAATGTAGCTCAATTTCCTACTAGGAATAGGAGTAGTCCCAAATAATTGCCAAGTGGCGTATTTTTATTGACTACGTACAAAAGCCTGTCTGTTTTTAGTCAATTTCTCGGCTTAGCAAGTTTTCCTGACCGTTCAGCAATCTTCCAAAATATTGTTTTAGTAATTTCTTTCTTTTGTGAAAAAAATCACACATCATGAATCGTTTTTTAATGCTCTGTTTAGTTGCCAACGTTCAGTTTTTATTGGCCCAATCGACATCCATTTCTTTTGAGCTAAATGGACGTTCTTCAAATAAGACCATCATTGATGCTCCGTTGGAATCCACTAAAAATCCCTTTGTAAAATTTATTGGTGAGTGGACACTGAAAGACAACAAGTGGACGCAAAATTGGGGGGCGCAGACAGAGATGATAAAAATAGCGCAGCACCACACCATTTCGAGTCAACTCAATACCGAAAATAGTCTCTTGTCCATCATTGACGGCCCCGAACCCAACGGTCATATTTTTTGGTCGTACAATCCAGTTACTCAAGAAGTCGGACATTTGTCCAGTTTTGGTACGTCGAGGGCAGGGACGGGAAGGGGAACGGTTGATAAAAATGGCAATCTTGCTTTGAAAATAGCTTTTGCCGACGAACCCAAAGGGACTTACCGAAAATATAGCTACACTTGGGCGACGGCCGACGAATACGTCTTAAAATCCGTGCAGTTCGATAGCCTCCATCAGCCTACGGGGTTATTCTACGGGGGAACTTTTGTTAGAATCAAGTCGTCTTCCGAAGAACAGACGAAGCAACAAATCCTGCAAATTTTATCCGTTTTGGACGATAATGAGGCTTCGATGGCTTCTAAGTTGGCGGTTTATACTGATGATTTGGTACACATGGCCCCCGATAATGTAGAGATTGCCGATAAAGCAGCTTTGAAAGCCTATTTACAGGAACAAGCGACCTACGGCTATTCGGACATGGAACATCAGATTGCTGATGTACAAAGTACTGACAATCTAGTTATCATGCGAGGACGAGTCGTTGGTCTTTTCCATCCAAGCAACGGAGAAAAAGCGATTCCCTTTCAAACCAAAAATCTATTCGTTTTCAAACGGGTTGGTGACCATTTGCAGATAAGTAAAGTTATTTACAACCCATCGCCCGTGGAAGAATGGCGGCAATTGGCAAGAAAATTACAAAAAATCAACCGTCAAATTGTAGCGGCCGAATTAGCGAATGATGCGTCAAAACGGATGACTTTTTATACTGAAAATCCAATCCTAATGCCCGACCAGCAACCGACCTTGCAAGGAAAGGAGAACTTAAGCGCCTACCATCAGCAAATCGGTGAGCGGTTTCAAACGAGGCAGTTTAGTAAACAAATCAAGGAAGTAATACCCCTTAAAAATCGGGTGATAGAAATTGGTACTTTTAAAAGAACGGGCATTTATGAACCTTCTGAAAAGCCTTTTTCCCACGAAGGAAAATACTTTAACGTCTGGACCATCGACAAAAACCAAGCACTTAAATTGGCCGTCGAAAGTTGGAACTACGACCAATATATCGAAGATAAAAAACCGTTGGTGATTGATTTACCCAATGCCGCAACCAACGGTATTTTTCCCGTTCAAAAGCCACTTACTGGTCAACAACAATCCGATTTAAAGAACATTATAGTATTGATGGAAAAAGGTGTTCGAGAACGAGACGGACGACTGCGAGCCGAATTGTACCCCGAAGACGGTATTTTTATGCCCCACGGCGAGCCGATGATGGAAGGTAAAGCAAAAATTCTGGAACACTTCATTGACTACAACAGTGGAAATGTAATTATTGATGACGTTCGAGTAGAAACCAATTGGGCTGAAGATTTGGATGAGTTTATTTTAGAATCTTACCGCTATCACGTTGATTGGCGACTCGATGCGCTGCGTGGAACGGGCAAGGGCAAAGGGCTACGACTCTGGAAGCGCATGGCCGATGGTTCGCTGAAAATTTATCGGATTATTGCTTTGGAAGATTATGAATGAGAGGCCAGACAATCAAAAAAGGGTTTTTAAAGGGTGAGCTAAAATAGATTTTCTTTGAAAATCTATTTTAGCTCACCCTTTAAAACCCTTTTCACAATTTTTTTCGTTCGATACGAAAAAAATTGTTAGGAACGCCTAGCAAAGAAGTTTTACGAAAAAGTCCTAAATACGCAGAAAATAAATTTTGGGGAATTAATCATTCTCCCCTTAAACTCTCCACAGGATTGGTCAAAGCTGCTCGAATACTTTGGAAACTAACGGTTAAAAAAGCAATACTTAGCGCCGCTACTGCCGCCAAAACAAAAGTCCATCCATTGATTTCGATGCGAAAGGCAAAGTTGTTCAGCCATTCGTTCGAGCCGTACCAAGCAATGGGCATGGCAATGAGTAGTGCAATGCCTACCAATGCTAGAAAATCTTTGGATAGCAGTGCGACCAAATTTTCCGTCGTTGCGCCTAACACCTTTCGAATCCCTAATTCCTTAGTACGTTGGACGGCGGCGAAAGTCGCTAATCCCCACAAGCCCAAACAAGAAATAAACATGGCTAATCCCGCAAAGATTTTAAAGAAGCCTAACAGACGGCTTTCGGAATCGTAGGCTTGCGCAATGTGCTCGTCCAAAAACTCATATTCGTAAAATTCGTTGGGGAAGGCTTTTCGCCAAACGGTTTCAATGCCTGCCAAAGTAGCTTTGACGTCGCTATTGGCGGCGATTTTGATACCTATTTCGTTATAATTTCTCGGGTTTTGGAAAATAGCGGTCGGTTTGATGCTTTCGTGCAGAGTATTAGTCACAAAGTCTTGGACAACACCCACGATTTCGGGTTGCCAATCGTACCAACCAATTTTAAATTGTTGGCCGATAGCGGCCTCGTTGCTGGCAAACCCCATACTTTTGACTAAAGTTTCGTTAACCAATATTTTGGGAGTTCGTTGGTCTTTGGGCAACTCAACGGAACTGTGAACGGAGTCGGCCTTGGTGTAAAAACGCCCCGCTAACAATTGCAATTGGTACATTTCGGAATAGTTGGCGTCGCCGAACAGTAGGTTGACCTCTTGTCGTTCGGGGCTTTCCAAATCGGTTGGATGCATTATCGTACCGTTGTGGTTTCGTTGGCTAGGTTTGCCACTAGTGAACGTAAAGTTTTTAACGCCCGTAATTTGCGCTAACTCGGCCGTCAGGAGGTTGGTCTTATCCCTAGTAGGTATTTTAACGGTGACGACATTATCCTTATCGAAACCCAAGTTTTTGGTGTAAAAAAAGTCCATTTGCTCCGAGATAATCAAGAGGGCAATCAGTAACGTTCCCGAAAGCGTAAATTGGGTGATGACCAAACTCTTTCGAAGAAAGGAAGCACTCCGATTGCCAGCAACTGCTCGGGATTTCAAGGCAGTTGCTGGCTGAAATCTAGCCGTCAGCCAAGCTGGATAAATCCCCGTCAAAAGGCTAATCAGTGTGATAGCACCAACGAAAACGGCTAAAAAATTCGGAGTAAACAAGTAATCAAAAAATATTTTTTTATCGAGTAATTGGTTGACGTGGGGCTGTGCTAATTGAGCCAAAACGACTGCAAAAATGGCGGAGACAAATACCAGCAAAAACGCTTCGGCGATGAATTGGGTAATCAGTTGGGCGTTGTTCCCCCCGATGGCTTTGCGAACCCCCACCTCTTTGGCTCTTCGCATGGATTGAGCCGTGGATAAGTTTATAAAATTGATGCAGGCTAGGATTAAAACGATACTGCCCACAGCTCCGAAAAACCACAGCCATTTGGGATTGGTCGCCTGCACCCATTCGCTGCCGCCCGCATATTGGGGTTCTAAATGAATTTTGGCAAGGGGTTGAATGTGTATTCCCGATTTTTCTGGGTCTTCGGGGTCATTAATTCGCTGGTCAAATTGAGCTTGAATGGGGGCTTCTAAATCAGTTGGACTAGCTCCTTCTTTTAAAACAGCGTAAGTGGAAGCGCCAAAGATAGCTCCCCAATTGCTTACTGCCCAATCCATCACGCCTTTTCCAATGGGATAGGAAACCAACATAGTGGCGGGCAAGTGAGTATTATCGGGTACATCGGCGATGATGCCTCCTACGGTTACGGTGTGTTCGTTGTCCAGTAGAAAAGTTTTCCCAATTGGATTTTCTCGACCAAAGAACTTCTCGGCAGAGGAGGTAGTCAGTAAAGCGTGCCAAGGTTTTCGCAATGTTTCGTGCCCATTTCCCTCTAATACTTCAAAGTCGAATACGTCCAATATGGTCGATTCAGCGTACAAAATTCCTTCTTGATTGAATCGCTTTTGGGGCGTAATTTCGACGGCCGAAGCGGCCAAAGGATAGACGCTAGCCACCGTTTCTATACTCGGAAAATTGGTACGTAAGAAGTCGCCCAAAGGGGCGGGGGCGCTGTAATCCGCCTCTACTTCTCCACTAACGGTTTGCCAAATTTGATTGAACCGATAAATTCTATCCGCTTTTTCGTGGTAGTTATCGTAGGTCAACTCGTGATGAATGAATAAGCCAATCAACAAACATACGGTGATTCCCAAAGTCAACCCCGTTAAATGGAGAAAGGTATTTAAGCGCTGTCGATTGAAGCGTCGCAGGATGAATTTAAAATTGGGCAAGAGCATTAGTACGAGTTTTTACTTTTCAAAAAATCCAACTGACCTAATATTTTCAAGGGATATGCCAAAATTGTAATTGTTTGATTATTAGTTTTTTATGTTTTTGAATGTCATTATTATGACAGATTGTCTGTCCGATTTTGGTCAGGTTAGTCCAAATCTGGACAAGTTAATTTTCCCGCTTCTTACACTCAATTCGCCAAGTAGGATAAACAAACGATTCGTCAGGTGTTACCCATTCCCCTAGCCAGTCGAATCCTTCATTAGATATATTGGAAAAAGTTATTTTATAAAAACCATCCATGCCGTTGGGCGCTTTCTGTTCTTTGTACAAAACGATGGTTCCATCTTCTTTTTGCGCTCCCGACCAAGAGGATAGCGTTGGCGTAACCGCATTAGAAGCGTAGTAATGGACATACCATTGCAAACTATCGGTATTGAACTGTCGGATACTTCCCGAGTGAATGCCGTCTGCTTTCAGCGTTTCATCTTGTACACCCATGCCGTTCATAATGTATTTCCACCGCCACAGCATTTTGGTAGGCGTTTCGGGCCAAGTTCGGTCTGGATTCCTTGCGTAGGAATCACAGTTACATTCTCCAATGAGCGGCGCAAAATCTTTAATTTGCTGGGGCGCTTTAGGATTGGGTTGACCAAAAGGATTGGTATTAGAAGGTTCGTAATCGTAGCTGGTCTGGGCAGCTAAGCTAGAAAGTAAAAATGAGAGTAAGATAATTAATTGATAAGGTGTAAAATTGGACATAGCTAATTTTTTGATAATAAGGGAGTTCGCAAAAAATAACCTACGCATCTTTCTAAAAATTTGAATTTTCTCTTCGTTGATTTTTTTCTAAAATAACCCGCTATTCTTCGAAAAAATCGCCTTGATAAAATCCAAATTTTCTACGAAATCTTGCGTAG
>JBCCQK010000292.1:0-10274 GCA_039024375.1 Bacteroidota bacterium | reverse complement strand
TTGTCAACGTGTAAACAAGACTTCGATTTTCCCATCGAGGTCACGTTCAAGGAAATCGAAACAATTCCTCCTTTTCAAATTATTACCAAACAAAATGGGCAGCAAGTTGATATACTACCGAGCAATACTCAACTGGACGAAAGTCCATTATGGAACAAACTTAGTCAAGAAGGCATATTTGCTTCTTTCGTTTTTACCTCAGAAACGGAAGCCGTCTATACTTTTGCGGATAATTTCACCTTAAATCCGAAGCCAACTACTTTCAAATATCTTTATGAGAATAATACGCTAATCTTCGATACTGACTTCGGCGCTCCGAGGAATACAAACTTAGAAATAGAAGGAAATCCCGCCGATTTCTCTATAGCCTCCGAAGCAGTTTTAATTAAGAATAACCGTGGTCGCATAAACTTTATTCCTAATTTTTATAGGATTGGTATCGACAACTATTTTCACTTAATTAGTGAAGGTGATACGATTGTGTTACAAAACTATTGGCAGCGGTATGCCAAATAAAGCAACCGTAATTCCTTACAAATCCCGCTTTCTCAACAACCAAAACGAACCGTACAAAGAAAGGAACAACCAACCCACCACAATCAACGCTTCTCTCAACGAAACGTAGTCCTGTATTTCCATTAAGGCGTACCGCTGGTAAGGAACGTGAATCAAGTTGTTGATGGCCCGAATAGGAAAAAAATGGGCTAGTTTTCCAAAAAAGGTTTCCCAAATACTCGAGTCGGTGGCGTACCGAAGATTTTCGATGAGTATTAGGGATAGAATAGGTTCTAGTACCAATGTATACATGGTTAGTCCGATAATTACTACCCCTGGTCGGCGAATTAGAAGCGCCAAAAATAGGGCAAAACTTAGAAAGGTGGTGACTTCTAGTAGATAAGCAAATAGAAACTCAATGGAATGAAAAATAGAAGAATAGCTTTCGGGATGCCCCCAAAGAAGTCCCGTAAAGAGTCCTAAAAAGAATAGCAAAATAGTTCCCGCTAGTGCCAGCGCCAACAGTAACAAAAACTTCGACCCTATCCAATCTTGCTTACTCATACCGTCGATGATATTTTGTCGCAAGGTCCGATAGGTTACTTCATTACAAATGGTCATAATTACTAAAAAAGCCAAAAACAACTTTAAGTAGGTAGCGATATAAGGGAGGTTCTGCCAAACGTCGGGAAAGTCGTAAAAAGGGACAATAGTCGGGTCAATCCCCCGAAAATCTGCGCCTTGGCTTTTTAAATATTGTAGGAAAAAATGCGTTCCCAAACTAGCGACTGTGATTACCACAACGTACAAACCACCCAACACCCAAAAAGGACGATAGTGGCGCAATTTCAACCATTCTATCTGGAGCAGTCGTTTCATGTTTCGGCCAATATTTTTAGGAATTGCTTTTCTAAACTACCGCTTTGTTCGGCTAAGTGAGTAACGACAATTTTTTTATCAAAAAGATAACGACTGACGTCGATTGGTCGAACACTAGGCAGTACATTCAATACACATTTCCCCGCTTCCAATTGACATTGGGTGATGCCCGAATGGTCAGCTAAAGTTCGTTGTAATTGCTCCATATTTTCGGAGCTGACTTCGATGGTTCTTTGGTCGGACAGGGCCGTTTTGACATTGCCTTGAAACAGTTTTTCTCCTTTTCGTAGTACCATAAAATCCGTACAAACCTTTTGTACTTCGTCCAGCAAGTGACTAGCTAGAATAATCGTCTTTCCCGACTTGGCAATGTCTTGAATTAAGCGTCGAATCTCCGCAATCCCTTGAGGGTCAAGCCCATTAGTAGGCTCGTCCAGTATCAAAACGGGTGGATTGGCCAGTAATGCTGCCCCGATAGCCAAACGCTGTTTCATACCTAACGAATAGGTTTTGAAAGGGTCATTTCTTCGCTCAAAAAGTCCGACCGTGTGTAGTACCTCTTCAATGGCAGTAAGAGCGCAATTTTTTATGGCTACTATCACTTCCAAGTTCTGCACCGCCGTCATGTAGGGATAAAAGCAAGGCGTTTCTAAAATGGCCCCAATCTGTTGGCGACTTTCCGCCGACGGTGGTTTTTCGAACCATTGAAACGTGCCACTAGTGGGCGCAATCACGTTGAGTAGCATTCCCAACGTGGTGGTTTTGCCGCTTCCGTTAGGTCCCAATAGACCGAAGACCATGCCTTGTTGTATCTCAAAATTGAGCCGATTGAGCGCCGTCAAGCGCCGATACTTTTTAGTGAGATTTTGGGTGCTTACAATAGTCATTTTTAAATCGGTCTAAACGTAAAACGTATCGGGGTTGTGTAGAAAGTCATTATATGTGAATAATTATATTTGTAACTTATAAGTTGATTTGGGAGAATTGCTTTATTGTTTTATTACTAAATTGTTGTTTTGCAATAGAGTAAAATAACAATTAGGGCGAACGAAAAGTCATTTTTATAATATGTAATCGACTGATAAAAGTTGAAAACTTTGAAAATATTGGTTTGAAGATGCAATCTTCAAACATCGACAGAAGATTTTTCAACGAGTTATATATTAAGGTTTTGACTTTTCGTTCGCCCTAATAACAATTCAACAATTTTAGCAATAAAACAATTACTCCTATGCTACTTAATTACACATTTTATTTTTATCCATTTATACCCTTTTTACACAACCCCGTTACTGTTGCTTCAACGAGTCCCGCTGCGCTTTTTGCCTAGCTCTTTCTCGATAGGCTTCCGCTTGTTCCTGTTCGTACTGTTCCCGTTCCTTTTTATTTTGCGCTTCGGCCACCATATTATCAAAAATAAAAGAAAATCCAGAAAGCGCCTTAGTTGAATCGGCTTGGGTCATCTGCCGATAGAAGTCGGGTAATTTCAGCAAATCTACTGTTCCTTGCAAGTCAACGATATAGTGTTTTTGCTCGTAATTCGCTAAACCGATAATGCGCTGTTCGGACGCTTTTCCTAAAATTTGCACCTCCGAAGCTACGTCGTCCCAAATGAAATATTCTTCGTAGCCTTCCTCGTTGAGCAATTGGTCAATGGTTTCGTAATATTCCGTAGCCGTAAAATCATCTCGTAAGGACAGTAAATGCAATCTTTGAATGTCCCGAATGAGTTCGCTAATGGCAGGGTCGTTTTGGAAATTGAGCATGCGCAGCGTACTGGGGTAAAAATAGAAACTAATCTGTACCCGATTGCTATCTTTCAAAGATTGGACGGTTGCAGATTGGCCGACGCCCCGTACACTACCTATCCACAAAATTAGCAGGGAAAACACCCATTTTTTCATTGGCGCTATTTTTACTTTTTATTCTCAAAATCGAGCGCTTCGAAAGCGTCCATTCCACTGATTTTCAGCACCCTCGACAATTTAGCGATACTATTCAAATCAATTTCACCGTAGAGCGTCATCAATAAAAAATTGTTATTTCCCCCGACAATCATCAACAACTCGCCGATTTTGTCGCCTTCTTCCCGTATCATAAATTGGATATTTTCACCCGCATCTTCGACGGTCATCAATTCTTCGTAGGCGCCATCGTTTTGGATGGTTTCAACGGCGTCGTAGTACAATTTTTTGCTTGCACTAGCTTTGTTGTTGACCAAGGCTTTAATGCCTTTTAATTTGGACATAGCTTCCAAAATCTCTTTTTCGTTGGCGTCCTCCGCATCAATTTCGGTGAACAAAGCAAACATTCGGCTCGTTACGGTCACTTTCGTGAAATTAGTGTCCCGCTGATACTGAGCGAAATGCTTGTTGATAGCGTTACTTTGGGCAGCTAGTTGGCTAACCAATAGGCCCACAAAAAACAAAAGAACTATTTTTTTCATGATTGATATTTTATTGTCTTCGCCAAATGAATGATGGGTGATGAATGATGAATGATTTCAGTGAGTAGTAACAAAGAGATGCTTTTACTATGAAATCCAAAAATCATCCCATACGGTCAAACTATTTATCCATCAGCAACTATCCCTCACGGACAAAAGATTCATTCTGGTTGGCAACTACATTAATATTTAATATTGATTTTTTTGAAAGGCAGACCGTGCACCGTACACCGTACACCGTAAACCGAAAAAATCCGTTACTGTTTTACAATTTTAAAATTTCGAAACATCCCCTCCTCGTCCGTTAAGCGAAGGAAGAATGTACCCGTTGGCAAATTTTTGATGGCTACCCGATGAGGTAAACTTACCCTACCAACGTTTTGTATGGCCTTGCCCGAGATGGAATAAAAAGCCACTTCTACTTTGGCATCTACCCCCGATTCCGTACCAATTTGTAGGTACTCCGAAGCTGGATTGGGGAAGATATTGATAGACAAATCATTAAGACTAGTAGTACTTGTACTCGATTTTACATTGGTATTGCTGGAATTAGTAAAAATGAGTTCCTCGCCTTCCAAATTACTAAAGTTTTTCATCCAATTGGCGCCCCCTTTTTTGCCTAATCGACTCAGACTCGTCAAACTACTAAGGTCAATTTTCCCAAAAATAGACGCAATCACAAACTGGTCGTCCGACGCCACGACGGCTACAAATTCTTGAATGGTCGATTCGTTTTCTCGGATGAATAGGTGGACTCGGTCGCCCGATTCTTCGACGATGACCAAATCTTGGTACGCTTCGTCGGGTATCAATTTACCAACTGCTTCTTCGTAGTATTCCAAACTAATCGTTGTGTTTTCATTATCCAATACTCGGACGCCTTGGATGTTATCGAGCGCATCTAAGAGCGTTTGTTCGTCAGGGTCATCGGTTTCAATGGTACCAATGAGGTCAAAGGATTTTTCGGTGACGATGAATTGGTCAAACGCAGGGTTGTCCAAATAGTCGGAGAAATATTTATCCACCGCATTTTGTTGGGCAAATAGCATTACGCTACTAAGGAGTACCAAACTCCCAATTAGGGTCTTCTTCATGTTGAGTAATTTTTAACAAAGTGTTACAATCGGGTGATTTATTGAAAAAATGAATGATAAATGATGGTTGATGGTATCTATTTAGAATAGAGAACAGAGACCATTTTATTGAGAGAAAAGAGACCCAGATTTTGGGGAATTCGACAAAAATTTCGATTTTATACATATTTGTCAACATCTTAAATCTCTAATCTCTGTTCTCTACTCTCGGTTCTGAATAATTACGGTTGATGAATGATTTCCTTTCAATCATAAATGATTGATGTTTTACGGCAAGACGAAAGTGTGTAAATCACTACTTTGTCTAACTAATCACTAGTTAACTAATTACTAGTCACTACCCTAGCCATTCTCTTTCATTTGCTTAATCTTCGTTTGAGCGGACTCAAATTTATCTAAAGCCCCAGTTACTTCACTGGCTTTATTTAGGTTTTGCGAAATCAGTAAAAGTGCTTGCTTAGTCACTTCGAAGGCCTTTTCGGGGTCTTCTTCTTGCAAAACTATTGTCTTTTCGACGTTGGGCGCAGTCAATTCTGCCGATTGGTAAGCCACGTAAGTACCGACCAAAAGGGCGATAGCAGCAGCTATCTGCCATACTACACGGGGAATGAATGGTCTGAGAGTGGCCTCAGAAATTGATTCGTTTTCGATTTCGGCCATTATTTTTTCGCCAAAAGCATCGTCTAAAGTTAACTTGGAGAATGCTTGTAAATCGTTAAAATAGTCTGCTTCTTCTTCGGTTGAAACTGAATTGTTATTTTCAAGAAAAGCCTTTTCTTCCGAAATAGAGGTCTCTCCTCGCCAGTATTTTTCCCGCAATTCTGCTAGCTTATTCTTGTCCATAATTAATTAATTTTCCTAATCGCAACTTAATTTTTTGCCTCGCTCGAAACAGATTCACCTTCACCTGACTGTCATTCAAATCCATTAATTCTTTGATTTCTTTGTTGCTGTACCCCAACAAATCCCGCAGTCGAAAAATCTCTTGCTGCTGGGGAGACAAATCTTTCATCGTAGTATAGATGGACTGTAGCAAATCTTGGTTTTCAAGTTGGTTAGCAGGGTTCTCCAAAGCAATGGGCGTCTCGACTAATTCGTCCAGTCCTACATTTTTCCGATGCTTCAATTTCAACTTATCCAACGTTAGATTTCGAGTCAACCGAATACACCACGCTTCTAAGTTCTTGACTTTCCCCAAATCCGCTCGTTTGACCCACAATTTCATCAATACCTCCTGTACAATGTCCTTGGCGAATTCTACGTCAAAGACCATACTCAGAACGTAGCGATACATTTTGTCCTGAAGTGGTAGTATGTTTTGTTGGAAGTTTGCTGCACTCATTTTGAAAGAAGACGATTGAAGAAAGGGTTGGTTACAGGGTATGTTATATTTTTCTTGTAAACAAGTTGTAAAACTGAGATGAGTTACACAAATATTTTTTAGCCATTTGCATCAAATAGCTATTCAAAGAAAAAATTACCCTCATTTTGTGCAAAAAAATGTTTAAATTACCCCCAATCTGTGCAATTACAAGCTCATAACTAAGAATTATACTAAAAATGATTTACAACCGAACTGCTGAACAATATTTGGAAAAATGGTCTCAGAGCGACTACCGAAAACCGCTCATCCTTCGAGGAGCGCGTCAAGTGGGAAAGTCCACTCTGGTCCGCCGCTTTGGAGAAACCTTTGATTTATTTATAGAAATTAACCTTGAGCGAGACGGCTCGACTACTCACTTGTTTGAAACAGCCAAGTCGATTGATGGGCTTCTA
The DNA here is from genome assembly GCA_039024375.1 of Bacteroidota bacterium. Classification (GTDB taxonomy): domain Bacteria; phylum Bacteroidota; class Bacteroidia; order Chitinophagales; family Saprospiraceae; genus JAFMDF01. Next base: position 3,584 of record JBCCQK010000292.1, on the reverse strand, counting down.
GAAGTCTTAAAAGTGAAACGGCGAATAGCGAAGTTTCCGAAGCGAACTTTATTGTTTGTTGACGAAATTCAAAACAGTCCAAGAGCCATTTGGATGTTGCGATACTTCTACGAAGAACACCCCGATTTATACGTTATTGCAGCGGGTTCCCTTCTAGAGTTTGCCTTGGGCGAGGTAAAAAGTTTCCCCGTTGGAAGGGTACAATTTTATTACTTATATCCATTAACATTTTCCGAATTTTTACACTGGAAGGGAGAAGCCTTCTTACTAGAACATTATCAGAATATTCCTTTGTTTCCCGCCGCACAGGAAGCCCTCTTCGCTGCCTACCACCAATACTTGATAGTCGGAGGTATGCCAGAAGCAGTTCAACGTTTAGTAGAAGAAAAAAGCATGGGAGGACTACCAGAAGTGTACGACGCAATTTGGACATCGTACCTCGACGATTCAGAGAAATACGCCAAAAATGGTACTCAGCGTAACTTACTCCGTTTCGTTTTACAAGTTGCTCCCTTTCAATCTGGAAGAGTAACCTTCCGTAATTTTGGAGAATCTAATTACAGTTCACGAGAAGTAGGACAAGCCCTACGTTTACTGGAACAAGCACGGATTTTAAAACTATTGTATCCAACTACTAAAGTTGAAATTCCTGTTGTTCCAGATTTCAAAAAAAGCCCAAAGTTACAATTCTTGGACACCGGTTTACTCATTCATACCCTTGACATACAAGCAGACCTCATCAACGCCGACGACCTACAAGGACTCTTTAATGGTCGCTTGGTAGAGCATCATTTAGTGCAGGAATTTGCCGCCAAATTTGTCCAAAAAGACTATACACCCCGCTTTTGGGTACGGCAAAAAGGAAGTAGCAACGCAGAAGTTGACCTTGTGTACCAGTACGGAAGTTTGGTCATACCGATTGAGATTAAATCGGGTCCACAGGGCCGATTGAGGTCACTACATCAGTTTGTGGAACGCAGTTCGCACCCTTACGCTATTCGATTTTTGCACAATGCATTTTCCATAGAGCAACACACTACGACTGGAGGTAAAGACTATTACTTGATGAATTTGCCGTATTTTTTAATGGGACAACTCGAAGGGTATGTTAAATACTTTGTCGATAATTTTTAGATGGATACCCAGCGTAATTCAAAAAAGTAATTTTTTTTGCTTCCGTCTTTTTTTATTTTTAAAGTTCTATCTTTAGTGGCAAAACAAATAACTATGAAAAGACTATTAAAAATCACAGGTATCATTCTGCTTAGCCTATTTTTACTGCCCGCTTTATACTTCGTAGTGGGTACAGGCCTTGGCCGAATCGGTGTGGCAGAAGAAGCAGGCGCGCCCGACGAAATGGACATTTACATCCTAACCAACGGGGTACATACCGATTTGGTATTACCCACCGTAACCCCAACAATAGATTGGAGTTCGCTCGTCAAGTACGAAAATACAAAGCAAAAAGCGACCAACTTTCCCCATTTATCCATCGGTTGGGGCGACAAGGGTTTCTATTTGGATACGCCAACTTGGGCCGAGTTAAAATTTAGCACGGCCTTCAAAGCAGCAACGGGATTGAGTGCCGCAGCGATTCACACCACTTATTATCGACGAATGCAAGAAAACGAGGATTGCGTTAAAATTGGAATTTCAACCGAACAGTATCAACGATTAGTAAATTTTATTATGAAAGATTTCGTTCGACAACCGAATGGGGACCTCATCCACATTGAAACCGATGCGGTTTACGGAGGTGCCGACGCTTTTTACGATGCTAAAGGCAGTTACAGCTTTCTCAATACTTGCAATAGTTGGACGAATCAAGCTTTGAAAGCGGCGGGGCAAAAAGCAAGTTGGTGGACGCCTTTCGACAAAGGCATTTTTTACCAATATCAATCAGAATGACACATTTTTCAAAATGGAATTTCAAGGAAGCGAACGAAAGTCTCGGCTGGGTGCTAGGGGTTGGCGTTGCTTTGGGTATTGCCAATTACGCTGCTGGTGCTTGGCCTACCTTTGGTCAGAGTCTAGTGCAACAAATCAGCATCAGTTTAGTGATTGGCTACGGATTGGTTTGGATAGCTTCTAATAACTGGTTGTACGGAACGTTTGGAGTTATCCCTAAAGGACAGTCATTATTCAAGTTAATCGTACTATTCGGATTGGTCGGCTTGATTGGTTCGGAAGTCGAAGGCATGGTCCGCACTTACGCTTTCAATCAAGGGACTTACCAACCCTTCAACTGGACAGGTTATTATCTTTTCAATTGTATTTTGAGCATCATTTTGGGATTCGCTAGTATGAACTGGGTGAAGGCAAGACGACCACCAGTGTTATCAATGGAAACAATCGAAAAAGCAGAACCATCGGGAACTATCAATGAACCCCTGTCGGCTATTCCGATAAAAAAAGGAGATAGCGTCCTACTCTACCCACTAGAAGATATTCTCTATTTTGAGGCGTACGATAACTACGCTTTTCTCTTCGACGTCGCCGGAAACAAACATTTGTGCAATTACTCTTTGAGAGTTTTAGGAGAAAAATTGTCGGGTGACTTTCTCCGAGTTCATCGAAAATACCTTATCAACAAGCGCCAATTGGCCAAAGTACAACCCCATTTTAAAAGTAGATTTGTCCTTACCTTCAAAGACAAACAGCAAACGACCATTACTAGTAGTACGAGCTACGCCGATGTGGTCAAATCTCTAATAAAGCTCTAAATTTTCACCCTTCAAACTACCCCTTTCGCCCGATTAGGGGTCACTTTCGCCATAATTGACTCGCTTTCCACTTCTATTTGTGCTTGTTTTGGTCTCGAATCAAAACTATAATTATGCTACAAAACATTAATCTTTTTCTCCACATTTTCTGTGGAATCGTTGCCATCTTAGTTGGAATTTTTCCCTACTTCACCCAAAAAGGAGGACGAAATCACGCCTTATCGGGGCGTCTGTTCTTAGCGTTGATGGGGGTTGTCATTTTCACCGCGTTTGCGGGGGTACTGTTCTTTCGAGACCGTCCTTTCTTGACCATCGTTACACTGCTGAGTACCTATACTTCTTATTCGGGCTATCGAGTTTTGAAAACCAAAGACCGAGGTTTCGAACGACAAGATGTCACCTTCATGTTGTTTGTACTGAGCATGACCCTCTATTTTATTTTTCGTTTTCAAACGGCCAACGTCGTCTGGCATATCTCCGTCGTGTATTACTTGATTGCATACGTTTTCCTCATCGTCGGTTTTGATTTACTGCGATATTTTTTTCCAAAAATTACCCCACAAAAGGGATTCTGGTTGTACGAACATATTTATAAAATGACGAGTAGTTTTTCGGCATTGATTTCTGCGGGGGCTGGCTCCCTCTTAGTCGCTTACGAACCTTACAACCAAATTATTCCTGCTATTTTTGGTACAGTATGGTTAATTTTTAGCCTAGTTTATTTTCCAATTAAAATGAAACGAAAAAAGAAATTAGTAACTGCTTAGTAAGCATGAAGACGATTAAAGAGGTAAAATCCACTTTCTACCAAATTAAATTAACGAATCATCGGCAAATACTTGTGATATGTAGGTGAAGTAT
>JBCCQK010000291.1:0-10291 GCA_039024375.1 Bacteroidota bacterium | reverse complement strand
CAGGTTAAATCGGCGTATTTTTCCACTAGGCTGCGTTATTTTTTTCTTAAAGAGCGAAGGCTATTCTCAAAAAAAATGCCTTGCCTAGCGAAAAAATACGCTCGATTAAACTATCAATTACTTATGACTTGAACCACTAGTTCCCCATATGGGCAAGCTATGTTCCCCAAAATCCGTGTTACAAAAAACAGTAAATATCAAATAGCCACTACTACTCAGCCAATACAAAATCACGCTTCCCACCACTTTTAGCCACCAATCGCGTTTCCTTAATAATAATATTATGAGAAAACGCCTTACACATGTCGTAAATAGTCAACGCCGCAACGGTCGCACCCGTCAGCGCCTCCATTTCTACCCCCGTCTTACCCGAAAGGCTCGCCGTACATTCCACCACAATTTCTTTAGCATCGTTTAGGTGAATAGTAATTTGACAATTATCCAAACTTAGGGGATGACACAAAGGAATAAGTTCACTCGTTTTTTTTGCCCCCATCACGCCCGCAATAATAGCTGTTTGAAAAACAGGCCCCTTTTTAGTTTGAATGTCTCCATCCGTAAACTGTACAATAATCTCACCATCTACAACCAAAATACTTCTTGCTTTGGCAATTCGTTGGGTCACCTTTTTGGCGCCTACATCAACCATGGAGGGATTGCCCGATGCATCTAAATGAGTAAATTTTTTGCTCATGCTTCCGCTTCAATTTTTTCTGCTCGATACTGTAGTTCGGAGCAATTAGCTTCAGTGAAAATAGTATTGGCCAGTCGGTGGATATCAGCAACGGTGATGCGCTGGTACAAATCTTTTTCTCGATTAATCAACTCAATGTCTCCCAGTAATTCAAAAAAGGCGAGATTAATGGCTTTGTTGAGAATACTGATTTCGGAGAATACCAACGTACTTTCCACTTTGTTTTTGTATTTGAGTAATTCTTTTTCAGGAATAAAGTCTTGCTTCAATTCGGCCAATTCTTCCCAGATAGCCATCTTGGCCTGTTCAATGCTAATGCCCTCGGCGGGTTTCCCTTCGATTATTAACAGCCCAGGGTCTATATTGCCTGTGATGTAGGCGTCAATGTGATTAAAAAGCCGCTTTTCTTTGAGCAAACGTCGGTACAATCGGGCCGACGCGCCGTTACTCAATACGTCCGAAAGCAAATCTGTAGTGTAATAATCTTCGTCCAATCTACCAGGAATGTGGAAAGCCAAGTACAACGAATCAATCGGCACTTTCGCGTATTGTGTTTTCTGAATAAACCGTTCTTGAATGGGCTCCTGTGGAATATTTTTTGAAGGTGTTTCTCCTCTAGGAATTTCTCCAAACCACTTCTCCGCTAGGGCTTTTACTTGTGCTTCCGTCGTGTTACCCGCAACGACCAATATAGCATTATTCGGTCGGTAGTATTTGTAGAAAAAGGTTTTTACATCGTCCAGCGTCGCATCTTCCACGTGCTTCGGAACTTTCCCAATTGTTGGCCAACGGTAGGGGTGTACTTTAAAAGCCATATCCGAAATATGGTGCCACACATCTCCGTAAGGTTGGTTCAAACATGTTTCCTTAAATTCTTCGAGAACCACTTTGCGTTGAACTTCTAGGCTTTCTTTGCTGAAATTGAGACTTAGCATTCGGTCGGACTCTAGCCAGAAGGCCGTTTCGATATTTTCGGCAGGTAGTACGTTGTAAAAATTAGTAATATCATTATTCGTAAAGGCATTATTGTCGCCCCCAGCCATTTGAATTGGCTCGTCGAAATTGGGAATATTAGCAGAACCGCCGAACATCAAATGCTCAAATAGATGAGCAAAACCCGTTTTTTCGGGAGATTCGTCTCTAGCCCCAACGTTGTATAACAGGTTGACTGCCACCATCGGCGTACTCTTATCTTCGTGCACCACAACTTTCAGGCCGTTAGGTAATTCAAATCGAGAATATTGTATCAACACTTATGGATTAAGATGGGTAATAGGATACCCTTTAAGAAAGACTGCAAAAATACGGTAGCACGGCATAAAATGCAAAGCGTAAAACTGGATAGGTAGGATGCATACTAACAAATAAATTAACAGGGGTATTCATCCACCACATTGGGAATTGGAGGCATCTAATTATTTGAAAACTTGGTAGTTTTTTCGACAAATTAAAAAAAGGGTTATCAAAACTGATAGCCCTTAATTTTTCAAGTTTTTTTATTAGGTCACATAGTGCTGTTTTAAAGGAATATTCCTTGACAGCATCTTTATCGCTGTTTTTATAGTTTTTAGTCCAATCCCGTTAACTTTCTTTTTACCTTCAACAGCTTTCTAACCTCTTTTATCTCCACCAAAAAAGGGTCAAATTCGTGATAATTATCAGAGATTAGTTTTAGATGGGTCCATCTTCCATACGAGTCAAAACATTTTTGTACTCGCTTCACCCAAACGGATTGATTGGTCACGACGGCATAAATTTCATTGTCCTTCATTTCCTGTACCGTCTCAATCGGATTGCAAATCACCATGTCGCCCGTGTGAATAGTTGGCGCCATACTATTGCCATTAATATTAAAAGCTACCAAGTCCCCTAACAATCCAGGAATGTGAAAACGGTCATTTTCTTCCAGTAAATCCACACCAACGGTATTACTCGAAAAAGCCTCTACATTCGTAAAAAGAATATTGGGCGGAAAGTCTATTCCTAACGCCATAGCCAATCTATCTTGTTTAGGTAATTGCCCATTGAAGGGTTTGCCTTGTCCTTGAAACATAAAGGATTCACTTACTCGGTAGGCCGCACACAGTTTTTTAGCCTGTTCGTAAGTGATATTGCGTTTGTCTTGTAGATATAAGTCAATGATGTGACCTTTTGTCCCCAGTTGTTGGGCAAAAACGGTTTTGCTTTTCTTACGGTCACTTTTAACAATGACTCCTCTATCTACTAGTTCTGCGTAAACAGATTTGAATCTACCGTTGAGTGCGTGGCGACTAACGTGATGCATAGCGGATGAATCATTTTGACTTTCCTTAAAATATAGGTATCTGGGGTAGATTAGCCCATCTTTAATTGATGATTTGGATAGGTAACTAAGATTTTGAATTTAGTATTTTGCCGAACTAGTCACTAATCAACTGATTACGAGTCACTAAACTAAACCGCACTAATCTTTCGGATAACCTTGTATAGTCTAGTGTAGGAGTTAACTTCTTCATCAAATGGGTCGTACTCCAAAAAGTTGGCAGAAATTAACTTCAACTTCACAATTCTACCTTTGTGGTCTCTAACCAATTGAACGTACTTAATCCATAAAGTACCGTTGTTCTTCACGGCGTACATCTCATTTTCTTTGACCTCGTTCAAGCTAGAAATTTCTCGACAAATCACCATGTCTCCGTCTTGGATAACGGGTTCCATACTATTTCCATCAATAGGAAAGGCCACTAAACCTCCACCGGCAACGCCCGGAATGGCAAAATACTCGTTGTCTTCACTAGCAAAACTGCCCGCTTCTACGGAAGTACCCGCAAAAGCACTAACGGAAGTATATAGAATATTACCGATGCCTTTGCTAGTGGGCTGGTCAACGTTACTTTTGGGCAAATCAAAACCAAAAGGCGTTCCAACACCGTCAATTAGGTAGGATTCGTTGACGCCATATACTTTGCAAAGTGTTTTGGCGTGTCGGTAGTCGATTACTCGTTTATCGTCAGGATTTAGAAAGGCTCGAACGATATGTCCATAAGCGCGATTACCCAATATCTTATTGGCAAAATCCCCCATTCCTTTTCCACCGCGGTCGTTAAGTACAATATCACCCCGCTCTTCTAAAAGTTTAAAAACGTTGATGAAGCGATTGTTGAGTTGTATTCTGTCTTCTCTAATCATTTGTTTATGCTTTAATGAAAAAAAGTCTTCGCAGTGTACCAGATGGAAGGGGAGAACCTACCATTTTGGTTGGAAGTATGAAAATATGCCGCAATATAACACAAATGATTTAAGAAAACAAATGTTTTTAATTTTTTTGTTTGTAAACATAAATTATTTCAATCACCTAATCGGAAGTGCTTTCTAATTTCGAATAGTTACGGGGATTGAAACAATTCAAGGCTACTTTAAGTACAAAAAAAGACAATTTTGAAATGCTCACTAAATACCCAACATGAAGGGAATTATTCTCGCAGGTGGACTCGGTACTCGGCTTTACCCCTTAACGATGGCGGTCAGCAAGCAGTTAATGCCCGTGTACGACAAGCCGATGATTTATTACCCGCTTTCGACGCTACTATCGGCAGGTATTAAGGATATTTTGATTATCTCGACACCCCAGGATTTACCTAATTTTTGGAAACTGCTGGGAGATGGTAGCCAAATTGGTTGCAATTTTTCTTACAAAGAACAAGCAATTCCCAACGGTTTGGCACAAGCCTTTGTCTTGGGAGAGCACTTTATTGGCGACGATGGAGTGGCTTTGATTTTGGGGGATAATATTTTCTACGGAAATGGGCTGGAAGACACTTTGAAAAGTAGTGTGGACCCCGATGGTGGAGTCGTTTTCGCTTATCGAGTGGCCGACCCCGAACGTTACGGCGTAGTCGAGTTTGACGAGGAATTTAAGGCGTTGTCAATCGAAGAAAAACCTGCTCAACCGAAATCAAATTATGCGGTGCCGGGCTTGTATTTTTATGATAACTCGGTAGTTGAAGTTGCCAAGAATTTGAAACCTAGCGCCCGTGGCGAATACGAAATTACGGACGTCAATAAGCATTATTTAAAAGAAGGAAAACTGAAGGTAGGCGTCTTTGACCGAGGTATCGCTTGGTTAGACACGGGAACGCACGCTTCGTTGATGCAAGCAGGACAGTTCATTCAAGTTATCGAAGAGCGACAAGGGCTGAAAATTGGTTGTATCGAAGAAGTGGCGCATCAAATGGGTTTTATCGACGATGCACAATTAGAAGTACAAGCAACTAGATTCATTAAAAGTGGCTACGGACAGTATTTAATGAATCTATTGAAAAAATAAGACGGTTGACGGTGCATGGTTTTCGGTGTACGGTTCTCCCTTTCAAAGTGTTGAAATCTATAGGCCAAAGAACGTGATTGCACGATATATGGAAATAAATCGCTGAGGAAACGAGTAGGGATTGAATTAATATCTGCTTGTTAACCTCGTAAGTCCCTATTCTCTGCTCTCGATTCTGATTGGTAAAGACTTAATAAATATGGCGGATTTTCCGTTTGAGAAACGAATAGAAGCTAATATTTAGATGCAATAAAAGGTGGTAGCCATTGAGTTATCACCTTTTTCCTTTTTTAGACAACAGACCTTTAATATAACATTTTAGGTAATACTACGTTTTGGAAACGTAAAAGTAATCAGATAAAAGATTGAGTAAAGGAGGGTGATACTTTCTAGCATGGCAAATAAGTTTTTAATATTTTTCCAATGTCGATATTTTAAGATTGCATCTTAAAATGGATATTTTTCAAGTTTTCAACTTTTATTACCTCTTTTAAGAGCCAGACACGATTAAATCGTGAAAGATATTGGTTTGAAGTTGAAAACTTCAAACATCGATTATTAATTACTTATTTGCGCCCCTACAAAGTATCACCCACCTTTTGAAACTACATCAGACCTCACAGTAATATGCGCATTATTCTATTTTTTATTGGTTTGTTTTATTGTAATTTTTCGCTGCAAGCCCAGTGGCAATCGACCGCAATTGGTCATAATCCAATCGTAGCGAAAGCGGCCAGGGAAGCGCCATCTAATTTGGCGAAAGCCCGCAGTAAAAAAAGTGCCGAGTTGCCTTTTTTCGACGACTTTGCCTACGATGGACCTTTTCCTAGTACTGAGTTTTGGACGGATAACACCGTTTTTATTAATAATACTTTAGCAAACGAACCTGTCTCGATTGGGGTCGCAACTTTCGATGGGTTAGACGCAACGGGTAGTCCTTACGGTGGCTTTGGGTCGGCCGACACTTTAACCTCTATTTCCTTAGACTTGAGTGGTAATCAGCCGAAATTCATGAGTTACTACGTTCAACCCAAAGGTTTGGGCGATGCACCTGGGATGGAAGATAGTTTGATTTTGGAGTTTAAAAATAATATGGGGAATTGGATTGCGGTCAATGTCCACGTGGTGACCATTGAGGAAGCACTTTTCCCAACGGATTCTTTGCCTAATTTCCAATTTATTGGCCCCTTGACGATTAGCGACGACCAATTTCTACACGACGATTTTCAGTTTCGATTTCGCAATATCGCTTTGCGGACGGGTGCGGTCGATTTTTGGCACGTGGACTACGTTCGCTTAGAGGTGGATGAAATTTCCCGAAGCAATGGCGATTTGGCTTTTACGACTCTACCTGGCAATATTTTACGCGATTATGCCAGTGCGCCTTGGCTGCACGTTAACGAAGAATTGGACAATATGATTACCTCCGTTTTGGAATCCTACGAAGTGAATTTGTTTAATCACTTTTCGGACGCCATCACTATTTCGGATAGTGACTTTTTGGTGAATGGTATCGACGAAGAAGTGCTGCGGTTTGGTGGACAACGTTTATTAGATGTTAACTTAGACATCGACCAAGGGAATGTGCCACCTGGTCGTCAGCAATTTATGAATCCTATTTTTGGGGAATACATTTCTGCTTATCAAAACGCTTTTGAAACGTCCGACAGAATCGAAGTAAGGGTCGATTACAGCTTTGTACAGGGCAATTCGGAATCGACTTTGACGCAGGCTAATAATCAAGTGAGCCGAACTTTTGATTTGCATAACTATTACGCCTACGACGACAATTCGGCAGAAAGTGCTTATTTCGTAGGGACGAATGGACAAGTTGCAGTAAAATTCACGAATTATAAAGCGGATTTACTCCAAGCCATTCGAATGCAAATTCCTCGTATTGTCGATGCGGATATTCGCGATAATAATTTCACATTAAAAGTTTGGCTAGACGACTTATCCGCTGACCCCATCTACGAAGCGCCGTTCATCCAACCACTATTTATCGACGAATTTGTGGATTCACTGCAAGCGTTCACCACTTACGTTTTAAAAGACCCGCTAACGGGTGACCCGACTCCTGTGGAAATACCTGTCGGTGACTTCTACATCGGTTGGCAACAGACGACGGGTTGTGCCAATATTTCCTGCTTGCCCGTTGGTTTCGACCGAAATACTCCTTCCGCTACCAATACTATCTTTATTAACGTGGACGGTAGCTTCCGCCAAATCGGAACGTTCTTCGAAGGTGGAGAGGTACCTCCTTCCCAACAGGGCGCCATGATGATTCGTCCCGTGGTAGGTAGCGAAGCGCCCAATGATTCAGAAACGGTAAGTATCAACGATTTGGAAGTGGGACAACTGATGACTATTTTTCCTAACCCCACTTTGGGCGTTCTGAACATCCAACTTTTTGAAGGGAATTATCAAGATTATCAGGTGAGTGTAGTTAATACGTTGGGGCAGCGGGTTACGCAGCAAGTTTTATCTGACCAATTGGACTTGTCGGACCAAGTGTCGGGGATTTACTTTTTACGCTTTTTAGATATAAAAACGCAAAGAGAGGGGATGGTGAAGGTTTTGGTGAGATAATAAGTCTCCTTCCTCTGACACAGTTTTGTTAAATTCCAACCAAATACTCGTACTTCTATCAAAATATTAGGCTTTTAGCGTATAAATTGCCATTTTTAAGAGTAGAATTAATTAATCGGTCGATTTGTATGAAAAAAAGCGCATTGTCGAGAAGAAATTTTCTCAAAAATTCGGGCGTCGTTAGCCTTGGTTTCGTAGGATTACAGACCTACTTGATGACTATGGTAGAGTCTTGCGAGGAATATTACACGCCTACCAAAGGAAATTACCTCAAAAATAGATACGGTAAACTAAAGCGAGACCCCAATGGGATTCTGAATCTGCCCGACGGATTCAAATACAAAATCATTGCTCGGCGTGGGCAACCGATGAGTGACGGTTTAGTACATCCCGACAAGCCCGACGGTATGTCCACTTTCGTTGGAAAAAACGGCCGTGTGATTCTGATTCGCAACCACGAATTGATGCCTACGAATTATTCCGCTTTCGGTAAGGATTACGAATTAATTGACAAAGTGGAGTCGTCTAAAATGTACGATATGCGCAATGGGTATTTACCCTGTTGCGGTGGTACGACGACTCTAGTTGTCAATGAGAATACTTTGGAAGTAGAGAAATCTTGGTTGAGTCTCGGCGGAACACTACGTAACTGTGCGGGTGGACCGACGCCTTGGGGGAGTTGGTTGAGCTGTGAAGAAATTGTTATTCCCGCCAACAATAAATACGAAAACGGCCACGGTTACAACTTTGAAGTGCCTGCTTCCGAAACTATTGGAATGGTGGAGCCACATCCTTTGAAGGACATGGGACAGTTCAACCACGAAGCAGTTTGTGTGGACCCTCGCACAGGTATAGTTTACCAGACGGAAGACCGAGACGATAGCCTCATTTATCGGTTCGTGCCGCATACGCCAGGAGATTTAGCCAAAGGTGGCAAGTTACAAGCTTTGGGACTAAAAGGGACCAAAAATGTTAGTGCCAGAAATTGGCAAGAAGATAACGGTACGTTTCCCATTAATCAACAAACGGACGTAGAATGGATAGATTTGGGTAAAGTGGACGAAGTGCCGAATGATGATTTACGCCGTCGGGGTTATCTAAGCGGCGCAGTGATGTTTGCACGGGGGGAAGGCATGTGGTTTGGCAATAATGAAGTTTATTTCGCTTGCACGAGTGGTGGCTACACCAAAACTGGGCAAATTTTCCGCTACATTCCGAGTCCCAAAGAAGGCACCAAAGACGAAAAGGACGAACCCGGCAAAGTGGAACTATTTCTCGAACCTAACAACACACAATTGCTACGCCACTGCGATAATTTAACTGTATCGCCGTGGGGCGACATCGTTTTCTGCGAAGACAACGAGCGCCCCCGTGCCGTTGGCGTGACCAAGGAGGGACAGTTTTATCAAATTGCCCAAAACGTTCGCTACAAATCTGAGTTTGCGGGTGGGGTCTTTTCGCCTTCTGGCAAAACGTATTTTGTGAATATTCAACATGCTGGATTGACGGTGGCGATTCAAGGACCTTGGGGAAAGCGAGCTGCGGGAGAAACAGCTGTTTTAGGAGCATAGTAATACTATCTCATCGTGATACTTTTCTAGCTAGTCACTAGTCAACTAATCACCAATCCCTACTCACTAAAACAACTATTTTCCGTATCTTTGGTAAAAAAGTAGTCCAATGGTACAAATAGTCACTCCAATATACGATGCCGTTTTCAAGTTCATGATGAACGATAATGAAGTCGCCCAATTGCTACTATCGGAGAAAAAATCCAACAGCTTACTTTTCAACCTACGGAAATTAATCCTTCCCTACAAGATAGTATCACCGTCCTACGAATGGACTTCAAGGCGGTCATTGAAACCGAAAATGGAGAGACTAAAACGGCTATTATTGAAATCCAAAAAGCTAAGTTGCATACAGATATTATGCGTTTTCGTAGATATCTGGGGGCACAATACCAAGACAGAAACAATTCGGCGGTGGTTAAGAGAGTAGCAACCACTAAAAAGGATGTTTGGATAGAACACCGAAAAGCCTTTCCCATTTTGAGCATCTATTTTTTAGGACATAGTTTGGAAAATATTGCTGATGTCCCCGTCATTAAAGTAGCTCGTAATTACTACGATTTGGCAACGGGAGAACCGCTGCAAGCCAAAGAGGATTTCATAGAAAGTTTAACACACGATAGCTATGTTATCCAAATCCCTTACTTAAAAGGACATTAACGTACGGAGTTAGAGCAGTTGCTGCAAATATTCTCTCAAGAATACGCCGACCAAAGCGACGTACAACAAACTTTAAACATTAGCGAGTCTATTATTCCCGAACAGTATCAACCAGTATTACGGAGGTTATTACTTGCTGTCGCCGATGCCAAAACTCGACAGCTGATGGACGCCGAGGATGACCTTATTTACGAACTGCAGCAGTATGCACGGACGATTAATGAGATGAAAGAAGAGGTTAATGAGATGAAAGAAGAGGTTAATGAGATGAAAGAAGAGGTTAATGAAATGAAGGAGGAAGTTGCTGAAAAAGACCGACTTATTGAGGAGTTGAGGCAGCAGTTGAAAGACAAAGCAAAAGAATAAGCCCGAATAGGATTCTGTTAAGACTCCTTAACATTAAGATTTAATTAACGCACTCACTTTCGCTCACTAGCGGACAACTCTCCCTACTTTTTCGTTTTTAATTTT
>JBCCQK010000290.1:0-10309 GCA_039024375.1 Bacteroidota bacterium | reverse complement strand
TTCAAGTGATTGGTAAAAAAATAATTTATTACTTATCTGAAAAAATATATATCTTATCAACTGATAATGCTGCCGTTGAGACTTTGACGGTTCCATTCGATTTAAAAGAAATCCAACAGGTATATTTTAAAGAAAATAGGATTTATGTCGCTCGCTCTGACGAAATTCAAATCTTTCAGCAAGAGTAGTAATTAGTAATTCTCTATTTGGGCGATAGGATTATCCAGTACTTTTCTAGTACTGGATAAATTTCCTGCGAGATTGCCCGAAATTATCCAGGAATGGGAAATTGCTGGATAATCAGGACACAATCAACTTTCAAATTGAGCATTGCTGAAGGGTGTTTAAACTATAAGAAAGGATTATTCACCTTTTCAAACCCAATCGTTGTCGCTTGCATATGGCCAGGATAGACCTTAGTCTCATCAGGTAGTACTAATAACTTCGTTTTAATACTGTTAATTAGGGTATTAAAATCGCCACCGGGTAAATCCGTTCTTCCGATGCTTCCGTGAAAAAGCACATCGCCTGCAATGACAAAATTGTCCGCTTTGCAATAAAAAGAAAGACTGGCGGGCGAATGTCCAGGGGTTAAAATAGCTTCCAATTCTGCATTGCCAAACCGAATGATGTCGCCCTCTTCAATAAATTGAGTAGGTTCGGGCGAATGTTCGATAGCAACTCCGTACATGGCAGCGGAGGTGGGGGCGAACTTTAGAACGGGAATTTCCCCTTTGTGTATTTCTAACGACAAATTATACTTTTCAGCAATAAATCCATTCCCCAAAATGTGGTCTAGGTGACAATGTGTATTGATTAAGCGGACGGGTTTGAGGTCATTTTGCTCGATATAACGCACCAATTCCTGTTTTTCGGCAGTATTGCTACAACCTGGGTCAAAAATCACGCACTCTTTTGTCTCATCATGCAACAAATAAGTGTTTTCTTGGAAGGGGTTGAATGTAAAGCTTACAACTTTAACCATCTATTTTGCGTTTTACTCCAAACAATTGTTCGGACGATAAAAAGAAGTACAAAAGTACATTTTGCCCTATAAAAATTCGACTTCCAGCATTTTTTTTATTAATTGAGCAATCGTTCCAGTACATGATAGAATAACATGTTGTTTTTTATTAAAAAAATTGACATATTAGGATTGAAGTGATTACCAATACGATGAATGATAGTTGATGAATGATATATCCGTAGTTTGTAAAGCCAACGCTTTTAGTTACTACCTATTAAAATCACTTATCATTCATCATCCATTTGGCGAAAACATCAAAAATGATAGCGGAATAATATTATCCGTCATCTTGTTTTCACTACCACATATAAGGAGAACAGTACGCCCATCGCTTTTTCACCATCTGATAAAAATTCCGCCCTCTATGCGAAAATTTATACTGCTAGTAGTTGCGATTACTTGTTTAGCTACTTGGACATTTGCCCAACAGGGCCCACAAATTCAATTTGGGAAAAATCGGGTACAGTACCACCAAGACTACGATGAGTGGTTGATGTACGAAAGTCGCAATTTTATCACGTATTGGTACGGCGAAGGTCGCTTCATTGGACAATCCGTTGTTCAGTTGGCAGAATACGATTTTGAGGAAATTCAAAGCATTCTAGAGCATCGACTGAATAATAAAATCGAAATCATTGTCTATACGGATTTAACCGATTTGAAACAAACCAATATTGGTAGCGAAGAGGCTTTTGAAAATACGAGTGGGCAGACCAAAATCGTAGGTAACAAAATGTTCATTCATTTTGACGGCAACCACAACCACCTGCGCCGAGAAATTCGCGAAGGGGTAGCATCGGTCTATTTGAATGCCATGCTGTTCGGCTCCAATTTACAAGAGATTGTTCAAAATGCGGTGTTGTTGAGTTTGCCCGATTGGTTCAAAGATGGTTTAGTAGCGTACATTGGGCAAGAGTGGAATACTTCCTTAGACAACCAATTACGGGATATTCTTGCCAGAAAAGAGCATAAAGATTTTACCGACTTGGTGCAAGATTATCCTCAACTCGTCGGTCAGTCCGTTTGGTATTACATCAATCAGAACTACGGAAAAGCAACGGTTTCTAATTTGCTTTATTTGACAAGAATAAATCGTAGTATTGAAAGTGGCTTCTTGTACGTACTGGGCAATTCTTACGAACAGACTTTAGAGGATTGGCAGAAATTTTACGAAAAACGATACAGTGAGGAAGTCAAAACAATGCAAGCGCCCGAAGAAGGCCGCCGCATCGACATCAAAAATAAATTCAATGTACCACTGACTGAACTGAAAGTGAGTCCCAGTGGTCAATATATCGCCTACGCCCTCAACGAGATTGGCAAATACAAAGTATATGTCCACGACCTAATTTCGGGCGAACGACGGATGGTGAAAAAATTCGGTTTCAAAAATGTTTTTCAGGCCACGGACTATAACTATCCACTATTAGCTTGGAATCCAAGCGGTTTCGAATTAGCTATCATGTGGGAAAAGCGAGACGTGATTCAATTGTCCAAATACGATTTGAATACCAAAGAAACCTTTACCGAAGAGATGGACCCGCAATACCAGCGAGTGTATAGCATGGACTACGTGAACAATGTAGACATGGTGCTTTCCGCTACTGTTCGAGGGTTTGCAGATATTTTTTACTATCGGTCGAACGTGCGGGCAACGTCCCGAATCACTAACGATTTCTACGATGACCTAAATGCCGTCGTCGTTAAAGTAAGAAATAAAAAAGGGATTTTGTTTGCCTCCAATCGGGATACTACTTCTTTGGCTACGGCGAAACTGGACACAGTCCTTCCCATCAAAACCTACGATATTTATTACTACGATTTAGAAACGAAGTCGAAGGAATTGGTGCGAGTGACCAACACGCCGTTTGCTAACGAACGCCAACCACTCGGTATTGATTCTACCTATTTTGCCTTCCTCTCGGACGAAACGGGGATTTATAATCGAAAATACGGCTACCTAGAGGACTACGTTGCTTACTTGGAGCAAGTGATTCAGATTAGAAATGCGACGGAGGATGTAGTGATTCCCGTCGATTCGGTTTGGGAAAATAAAGATTCGGTCATCGTTGACACAACTTTTATTCGACCCGTTATCAAAACGAGGGCCGTCAATCACACGGCTAGTAATTTGAGTCGCAATTTGATAGCACAGCATAAATCGACTCGAACCAATAAGATGGTCGAACTGCTCTATCTCAATGGTGCCTATCAGGCCTACGTCGGTGTGGCTAGTCCCGAAACAGTCGTAACGCCAACGTTGACCAATTACAAAAGTCAGCAAGTCATCCTTTCGTCTAGAAAAACGAGTACTTCCATTGGACAAAAACCTGCTGACAGCACTCCTATTAAGATTACAGAAACCGAAGAACGGACACCGACTACGCAACCGTCCACTCAACCCGACGAAGAATCGGGCGGCTATTTATTCGAAAGCGGTTTTGAAGACCCCGAACCTAAGAAAGAATCGCTACCAGCGAAAACAGAACCAATAGACCAAAAGGAAGAGGAATATCTCTTTCAATCAGAATTTGACGATACGCCCAAAACGGTCGATAGACCACAGGAAGCAGTAGCTGAGAAGCCCCAACGGGCGAGTCGCTCGGACGAAGTCGTAATTGAGCCACCGACAGAAACCATCTCTTTGGAAGCTATCGCTAAGGAAAACCCCAATCAGAAATCGGTTACGAAATTCCGACCAGCACGCATTACGCCGTATCGGTTGAAGTTCCGTACTGACTATGTAACGACCTCTCTCGATAATAGCCTACTTTATGGCGGCTTGGAAAGCCCTGCGGCGAACCCCGAAGGTTTTCAAACGCCTGTTCCCGGTATTTTGATTAAAACTAATTTCAAGGACCTTTTCGAAGATTACGAATTTGAATTAGGCGCTCGCTTTCCAACTAGCTTTGATGGCGACGAATATTTTTTGACCTTTAAGAACAAGAAAAAACGCCTTGATAAAACCTTTACGGCCTATCGCAAAACCAGTCGATTCACCGTTAACAATAATATCATTGCCCCCGAAAGAACGAGAGCCGTCGTTTTGTTGGGACAGGCGCAATTTAGTTATCCGTTAGATATTTTCAGAAGTATTCGGGGAATTGTCAACCTAAGAAATGATAAGTTAATTCAGTTGTCAACGGATGCGCAAGCCTTGGGAGAACCAACGACGAACCAACAGCGAGCGGGCGTTCGGTTAGAGTACGTGTTTGACAATACATTAGATGTTTCACTCAATATCAAAAATGGAACCCGTTATAAGGTTTTCGGAGAAGTGGTTAAGCGTTTTGATTTGAGTGTCTTGGACGGGTTTAATTTTGATGTGCCTAGTGGCGCAATGGGGATTCTCGGCGTAGATGCTCGACATTATCAAAGGATAGCTCGCCATAGCGTATTGGCGACCCGATTCAACGCAGCTACTTCTTTTGGTTCCGAAAAGATTTTGTACTATTTGGGTGGTGTAGAAAATTGGCTATTTCCTAGCTTTAATAACGATATTCCTAGCCCAGTCGGCAACGACTTTAGCTACCAAACTCTAGCAGCGAATCTAAGGGGATTCCGCCAAAATATTCGAAATGGTAACTCCTACGCACTGATTAATACGGAATTGCGGATTCCGCTTTTTAGATATTTTTACCGTTCAACGCCCCGTTCTTCTTTCCTCAGAAATTTCCAAATCGTTGGTTTCTTCGATGTTGGAACAGCTTGGCAGGGACTTTCTCCCTTCGAAGAAGACAATCCGTTGAACACCGTTACCATAGAACGACCGAACAATCCCGTCTCTTTGAAAGTGAATTTTTTCAGAGACCCCATTGTTGCAGGCTACGGTGCGGGCATCCGAACCATGCTGTTTGGCTATTTTCTTAAGTTAGACTATGCTTGGGGAATTGAAACGCGAGTCATTCAAGAGCCACGATTGTACTTGTCGATGGGGACAGATTTTTAGCTTTTTTATAAATACCTATCGCCCATTTTTAACCACAAAGGAATGGAGTCCATAGAGTACACAAGTATTCTTTCGAGCGCAGTTTTGACCTATTCTTGATAGACGTAGGCTATTTGAAATGAGAAATTATCGATTTTAAGTAATTGTAATTTTTTTACACTACCTACTAATGACGCCGTTCCTAAGTCCCAAAGCTTTAGAACGGCGTTCGTTTTTTGATAGATTTCCCAAAGAATCAGAAAAAAATGGCTACCTTTAAATAAAATGGAGTATTCCTTTTTCCTAGTATCCTAAGTCACAAATGTGATAGCTTTACGATAGTGCAAAGATTCAGAAATCAGTACTTTGCCTAACTAGTCACTAATCAACCAATTATTAATCACTGTACTAGCAATTTTTTCACTTCAAAAATTTTCCTTTGGCAAGCCCTATTCCTACTCTCTCCATTGTCTTCGAAAATAAGCATTGGCTTGCCGTCAACAAAATTCCAAAGCTATCGGTAGAGCGGAGTCCTTATGGTGAACCAACTATCGAGTCGCTCGTTTTTGATTATCTTTCTCAGTCTTATCGCAATCCCTACGTGGGCATCGTCCATCGTTTAGACCGAGTGACAACGGGCTTACTCCTTTTCGCCAAAAGAAAAAGTACCCTGCGAAAACTGAATGAACAATTTAGAAATCGAACGATTAAAAAGACCTATTTGGCCATTACTGAAAAGGCTCCACAAAAGCCAAGCGCAACGCTTCAAAACTTTCTAGCAAAAAACCGAACGGAGCGAAAAGGAATTGTTTGCCCAACTAATATTAAAGGAAGTTTCAAAAGTATGTTGCATTACGAGTGGTTAGGAAAAAATACCTTTGGTCATTTGCTAAAGGTTAGGCCCGAAACGGGAAAGTTCCATCAAATTCGAGTGCAACTGGCGCATATCG
Organism: Bacteroidota bacterium; assembly: GCA_039024375.1. Taxonomy (GTDB): domain Bacteria; phylum Bacteroidota; class Bacteroidia; order Chitinophagales; family Saprospiraceae; genus JAFMDF01. The sequence goes on along the minus strand of JBCCQK010000290.1, from coordinate 4,404 downwards.
GTTGCCCTATTTTAGGAGATGAAAAGTATGGGGCTACGCAAGAACTTTCTCCTAATGAAATCGCCCTACACGCTTGGCAACTCGAATTGACTAATCCGACTACGGAACAACCCATTCAATTGCAAGCATCTTTACCTCCAAAAAATTGGTGGAATGGTTTTGAAGAATTTTTCAACTCAACATCAACCAAAGACAACGATAAAATAACGGAATAACTGTTTGTCTTTTTCCCTATTTTTGCCAATGCTTCAAAAGCGATTCACATCAATCATTTGAATTAAAAATCAGTTGCATGCCTAGTATCTTTTCAAAAATCGTAGCGGGAGAAATTCCTTCTTACAAGATTGCCGAAACGGAGGATTTTTATGCTTTTCTAGATATTTTCCCCGTCAGTAAGGGGCATACATTGGTGATTCCCAAAAAGGAAGTAGATTATTATTTCGACATGGAAGATGATTTAATTGCGGGCTTAAATGTCTTTGCTAAAAAAGTAGCCATAGCTATCAAAAAAGCCATTCCCTGCGAGCGGATTGGCACAACGGTTATTGGACTAGAAGTGCCCCATGCGCACTTACATTTAATTCCCATTAACGAAATGGGCGATATGAACTTTGCCAAGAAATTAAAGCTATCTAAAGAAGAGCTTGTAGAAATTGCGGAAAGCATTAAGGCGCATCTTTGAGCATCTACTGGTCCGAGCCTTATGATAGCAGACACTTTTTACATAGGTTGAGATTCGAAAACTAGCAGCTCATAGAACTAGTCAACTAATCACAAATCACTACCCTACTTTTTTATTCGGTTGGGATTGCTTTCTAAAAAACCTTTCCAGCCACTGTATTGTCCCTGTTTTCCCAATACGCTAGAAGATTGATAAAAGTGACAAACCGCCGCCGCTAAAGCGTCCGTTGCATCCAAAGAAAGTTGCGTCAATTTTTGCCGAAGGATAGACTCTAACATGGCGGCTACCTGTTCCTTGGAAGCATTCCCGCTTCCCGTTACCGATTGCTTAATTTTCTTCGGAGCATATTCGGTCATCTCAACTCCTTTAGTTATTGCGGCCGCAATAGCAACACCTTGGGCACGCCCTAATTTGAGCATTGACTGGACGTTCTTACCAAAAAAAGGCGCTTCGATGGCCATTTCTCTTGGATGGTACTGTTCAATTAGCTGCTGAATGCGCTCAAAAATTCGCTTTAACTTTTGCTGATGATTTTCTAAATGGCCTAATTTCAGTACGCCGTGCTGTACCAGAAACAGTTTCTTCTTTCGTATTTCAATAACGGCATAACCAAGAACGTTTGTCCCCGGGTCTATTCCTAAGATTTTGTACGTATCCTCACTGTGCTTCATAAAAGACTAAGCTAGGAATCCAAAAATCAACAAATTAAATACTCAGTAACTTAAATAAGTTGCAATTTAACTCGCCGCCTTCTTGGGTTTGGTTAAGGGATGTTAAGGGAGCTATTTCACATGACACAATATACCGATTTCTAGCGTTTAGTTTAACTAGTCACCAGTCAACTAATCACTAGTCACTACACTAAAAACTAAATCCAATGGAAAATTGCAACGAAATATTTCGGTCTTTGTCTGACCTAGTAATGAAGTCCTGTGAAGCGTCCAACTCCACTCGTGAAACATCGTAGTCGTCTTTGGTCACATCGGTCAATCCATAATTAAGTCGCCCTCCCAAAAAGAGTCCTTGATTCCAATAGTAGTAGGCACCAACGTTCAAACCAATGTCTAGCACATTGAAGTAATTGCCTCGGTCTTCGGGAAATTGGTAGTAGGCTTGCAAGATTCGAGGGATGTTAGTGGGCGTACCATCCACATTAATGGTGGTTGTGCCCAATTCGAAATCAACCTCGCCTGGGTCATCTCTTCTATACTTGTAATCCAAAGTTGCGATAAACTCGTCCACGGGACTACCCGCCTGTGATTGTCCATTAAAATTCAAAACACCACTAGCCGTAGAGGCAATCAAAAGGCCCACATTCACCCCGCCTTCTATTTCGAACCGACCGAACTTCCCGTAAAGTAAAATCGGCACATCAATATAAGAGTTAGAGATGTTCAGATTGATGTTTTGATTTCCTGTTAGAATTATTCTACTGCCAACATCCGTTGGTAAAATTTGGTAGCCTGGGCCGTCAAAAACATAATCTGTTCCCTTCTGTGCGTATAATAATTCCCACTTAATCCCTACTAAATCTGTAAACCAATAGCGAAACAAGGCACCCACAAGAAAACCGTTAGCATTGCTATTCATCTCTAAGTCTTGTCCTCCATTTATTTCAGAAGGGCCATCGAGTTTAGATAAACTGAGACCCGCTTTGAAACCATAAGTCAAATTACCCGCTTGGGCCACAATTTCTTGGACACTAAAAAGATAAAGGAGCGATAGGACAAAAGCAATTCTTTTCATAAGTTGAAGTTTTTTGTTACAAACGTTATTAAACAACTTCTAGTTTTTCTTAACACCCACAAACGTACACAAAATAAAAAAGCTGCCCCATGATATGAGACAGCTTTTTTATATAGAAAGTAAATAAGTATTAACCTATTATTCTAAGCGGAACTTTACAGGAAGGTTAAACTGTACTCTCACAGATTTACCTCTCTGCTTGCCTGGCGTCCATTTCTTGCCTTGGGTATTCATTAGATTGACTACTCGTAATGCTTCCGCACCACATTGAGCACCAATATCTCGAACCGTTCGGGCATCTTTGATAGTACCGTCTTTTTCCACAACGAATTGGATAACAACCGTACCTTCTACGCCATTCTCTCGGGCGATTGCTGGATACTTGATGTTTTTGTAAATAAACTCTAACATCTTCTTATCCGCACAGGCTTTCTTTGCCTTATTATCACCCGCCTCGTTTTCACAACCTGGAAAACGGGGCATTTGCTCCACTACCTTAAAAATTTCTTCCACTTCAGGTTCTGGTGGTGGTGGTGGTGGCGGCGGCGGTGGTGGTGGTGCCTCAGGTTTGGGTGGTGGTGGAGGCGTTTCTTCCTCTTCATCCAACGTTTGGTCCTCGAAGATAGGCTGGTCCTCTTCTTCGATTTCTTCTTCTGGCACCTCCTCAATCACCGGTGGTGGCGGTGGTGGTGGCGGTGGTGGCGGTTCAGCCGTTCTAGGTGGCTCGACCTCGAAGTCTTCAGGAATATCCATCGCACCATCTGGAATGTCAACGACCTCATCGTAAGACGTCCAGTTAAATGCTAGGACAGTGGTTAGAAGTGCTAAAGCTAAGCCAGCATTCCAGATTGGGCCACTCATTCGGAAGGCGTCCGCTTCTGGATACTTGTTTCGGGCCGATAACGGCACATTACCTGCTTGCTTGTACTTCTCGGTAAGGCTTCCTGCTTCCTTCTCTTTTAGCACGTTCCGCAACACGAATATTGCAGCAACGACAAGGACAATGATTCCCACGATAGCTCCGACGAGGGCATTGCCACTAATTGCGAGTTGGTCCATTTTACCGAGTTTTGTAATAAATATATTTAAAAAATAGAATTCCTAGTAAAGAACCGCTAATATTAGCAATAATATCCAGAACCTCAAAATATCTGTTCGGAAAATATAAATATTGCATAATCTCTAAACAAACACCGTAAATAGAACTGATTATCAGCGATAAAAGCAATAGCATTTTAGGGTTGTAATCGGAATTACTTTTGTAAATTCCATACCCTATTAAGAAGGTGAAAATTCCATAGAAAACTAAATGTCCTACTTTATCAACAGCAATCAAATCCCAGATGGAGGGAGGAAGTTGAATTGAAGCTCCGCCCGATAAATTAGCGATTAATAAGGCCCACAAAATGGCTGGAATGAAATACTTTTTACTTCTCAAAATGCTTTCCGTAAAGTTAGATGTAAATAACTTTTGTTTTGGTGGGTTGCTGGTGCACTTTTTTCAAAAAAATTAAAAAAGTCTAGCTGACTAATGATTCGTAGGCCGTCGAGGCTAATAAATCATCCAGTTCTTTCAAATTGGCAACTTCAATCTTAATAATCCAACCTGCGCCGTAAGGGTCAGTATTGACTAATTCTGGATTATCTTCAATTTCCGAATTGAATTCGAGGACTTTTCCAGAAACGGGCATAAATAAATCAGAAACAGTTTTGACGGCTTCAACCGTGCCAAATACTTCGTTTTTTTCCAATTCGTCACCTTCGGTTTCTACTTCAACGTACACCAACTCGCCCAATTCACTTTGGGCAAAGTCCGTAATGCCTACTGTCGCTGTATTCCCTTCAACGAGAATCCACTCGTGCTCTTCCGTATATTTTAAATTTGCTGGAATATTCATATTAAGTTACGATTACTTTTACATTTCCTTCATTGGAAAATGATATATTCTTTAAATCTCAAATGTAAGCCATTTTTA
>JBCCQK010000289.1:0-10312 GCA_039024375.1 Bacteroidota bacterium | reverse complement strand
GGTGGACTGACCTAGTTTATATACTTCGACATCAGAAAGACGTCAATCTGGGAAGATTTTAGAAGCTTAGTTTTGACGTAATTTATTTGCTACAACTTATTTTTCTAAAGTTTAGCCTAAAGCAGTTTGGGCAGCGAAATAAAACATAATAGGTCTTATTTTTCAAACAGCGTACGCAAGTCAGCGTCGAAATAAAAATTTCGTACAGCCATAAATAATTTTAAGTTTATTTTTCAGTCAACGCACCAAAAATGACTTGTTCTTGCATCTAGCTGTTATGGTAAAAAATCTACTCTTTCTTCTAACAATGCTAATGTACACATTTGTTAATGGTCAATCGTTAGATACGACTTTTCAGATGTATTCCAAAACACTATCCGAGTATCGGACGATAAAAGTTGGACTTCCAAGCAATTACTTCAATTCTACTGAGTCGTTCAATTCAATATATACTTTTGACGCAGAATATAAATTTGATATACATCGTGCGAGTCAAAAATATTTAGAGATTTCGACGAGAATCCCTAATTCCATACTAATCGGTATAAATAATATTTCTCGAGAAACTCGAAATAGAGACCTTTTACCTAAGAATTTTGAGGGACATGATTCTCTTTTTAGGGATTTCGTATTACTGGAACTTATTCCATATATAGATAATCACTACAGAACAGATTCAATCCGTACGATGGCGGGTCATTCTCATGGTGGTGTGTTTACCGTAGTGACAATGATAAAAAGGCCAGAGATGTTTAAAAATTACATTGCCATAGATGCAGCTTTCCAGATAATTAACACTGTTCTTCCAGATAGTTTGGACGCATCGTTAAATGGAAAATCACTGTATTATACAACTTCGGATGGTTTATATGGCTTTAATGAAGAAATATCAGCCGATATGCTAAAGCATAATTTTATCTTTAATTACTATTTGGTTCAAAATCCTATTGCGTCATTCAAAGTATATAGAGAACACATAGCTGACGACCACGGGAATTCATTTATTACGGGCTTCCACCGTGGAATAAGATGGGTTAACTCTTGGCCTATATCACTACACACTGTACGAAAATAATTTTCCCCTACTCCAACACAATCACCTTCTTCGTCAACACCTCCTTTTCCGTCCGCAAACTTATCCAATACGCCCCCGCAGGAACGTCCACATCCGTCAACGTTTGCTGATGTTGACCCGCTATTTGTGACTGTCGAGGCACTAAAACGTGTAGCACCTTTCCCGTCATATCGTGCAAACCCAACCAAATGGTACTCGCTTCGCCCAGTTCGTAGTCGATGACGGCCGTGGTAGTAAAAGGATTGGGGCGAACTTCTAAGGAATTTTTTGCAAATTCATTTTGCTGTCTAAACGCTTTCAACTCCATTTCTTTGGCTAAGTTAGGTTCACCTTCTTGGGCCGCATTAGCGGGCGTACAAGGGCTAATTTGGGCAGTAAAATTAGAACCCGCTTGGGCGTGGAAACCCGGTAGAAGGGTAATAGTTGCCCCCGCAGTAAAGGAAACCGTATCGGGGTTTTCAATGACCCCACTAGATTCAATCGAATTGGCGGCGACGTAGTTACCACCATTCATCGTATTGCCATTTTCCACCAAATCGTTACCGTCACAGAGAAGCACATCGTCAACGGTAATGTAAACGGTGTCGCTCGTACACAAATTGGACGTATCGCATACTTGATAGACAATGGTGTCTCCACCCACGTAATCGGTACTGGGGGTATAAAGCAAGCTATCACCATTCAAAACGGTAGCGTTACCGTGAACCGCATTTTCAACGATAAAAGTCGTCAAAGTGTCGCCTGCCCCATTTGGGTCATTATCGTTGGCCTGTACGTCGATGGGGACATCCTGACTATTTTTATTAACCGTCACTTTATCCGATGCGGTAATTGGGACATCGTTTTCTTCCAAAACGGTGATAAAGAGCGTGTCCGTGGCACATGACGTAGCCGTATCGCATACTTGGTAAATCAGCGTATCAAGACCAAAGAAGTTCGGATTTGGTGTGTAGTCAATGGATTCTTCGTCGATAATTTGCGCCGTTCCGTTGGTAGCGGGTAGTACAATTTCGGTAATCAAAGAATCCAACGGCTGGTCGGGGTCGCTATCGTTGGCCTGTACATCGACCAAATTATTCGTAGAATTTTCGTTGACGATGAGCGTATCCGATGCCGTCGTTGGCGGTCGATTGACGGGGTAAACGAAGACAAATAGCGTATCTATTTCACAGGCGTTTGCTAGGTCACATACTTGATAAATAATAGTATCCTTTCCAACAAAATCGAGATTCGGCGAATAGCTGACACTGTCTTGGTTGATGAGCGTTGTCACACCGTTTTTACCAAAAGTAATAATACTAGTCGTGAGGGTGTCGAGCGGGTCGGAATCTACGTCGTTGGCTTGCACGTCCACTACTTTGGTAAAGGCATTTTGGAAAGTAATTAGGGTGTCTGCTTGCGTCTCCACCGTATGATTCACAATCGACCGACTGACAATGGTTGGAGTTTGCACTTGCGTATCGAAATCGTACTCCCCGTTGCGAATATTGCTAAAACTGGGCAGCGCATAATTGGTGTTGGAAATGCCAATATCATCGACTATCCAACCGAAAGCGGCCGTATTAATATCCGTCAACAATCGAAACCGAATCAACGCTACCTCACCCGCAAATCGAGATAAATCCGCTTTTGAAGTAATATACCCCTCTACGTTGGGCGTAATTTCGTTACTGCGCCGGCTAAAAGCATAATGACCAAATTGGGTATAATTATTATAACCGTTTTGGGTAAAATCATTTTCCAAATTTATCCAACTTTTACCTCCGTCGATAGAAATATCAACGAGTCCGAAGTCGTAGCGGTCCTCCAAATCAAAATAATGATTAAAAGACAACTCACTGGAATCGGTCAAGGCCAAAGCTTCTAGCAGCACCAAATGCGTTTCAGTGGTCGAGTCGGCATTGGTAATAAAAAAAGCGTTGGACGGACTGTAGTAATATTGCGATTGGTATTGCCAAGTGTGGGTCGCCGAAGCCTGTACCACTTTCCATTGGTCGGGTCCCATTTCCAAACTGTCGATAAAGTCGGGGTCAAAATCAATCGTATCGTTAATGGTTACTTTTAATTCCAAAATCGTGCTATCACCAGGGGCTAAATCCATTGCGGGCCATTGAACCACGTTACTATTTAGCGTTCCGCCATTCGAAGCACTGTAAAACTGCACATTATCGGGTAGCGTATCGGTAATAATTATGTTCGTAGCTAGGGCGTCCAAGTGATTAAACGCCGTTAGTTCGTAGGTCAATCGTTCGCCCGTATTAGCCGTTGGTCGGTCCACTTTGTGTTTCAATTCAATGGTACATTCGGGCGGCATATCGTAGCCTTCGATACCGTCGGACCGACTATTCGAGCTACCTTGACTGGCGCTATATCCCAATCCCCGTCGAGCAAAAACTTCCCAAATCAAACAGCGATTGACCCCGCCGTAAAACACTAAATCTGCCGCCAAAATAGCGTCTCTCGCATCGACAAAACCGGGGGAACAGGGTTGTAATTTCAGGGCTTCTACCACCAATTTCAATGCGATATTATTCCCGCCCGTCCCGTGATACAAATCCGCATCCCGACCGTATTGGTCAATCAAGGCCCAGTTCAAATCCCACAGCATCGTGGCCCAAACGGAACCCACGCCGTGTGCTCGACTTCCCGGTATGCTCTCAATCGTTTGGTAAGTCATCGGGTTCACGGTCATATCCGTGGTATAGGGATACAGTCGAAAACCCGACCCGTTGGCGGGTTGATTGTTGAGCCAAGTACCGATAGTTCGGGGCGTCGTTGCCACATCAGTAGGTTTCATAGTCAGCAGCATGCCAAAAAAGTCGGACCAGCCTTCCCCCATTTGTTCGACGTTCCCTAGACAAGCTACGGCTTGCGGACCACCCGTCAATCTAATGGAAACTCCGTGACCGTATTCGTGGAAAATGACCGCATTGTCGAAGTCGCCATCTCGACCTTGACACAAAAACATTTGCATTCGGGGATTAGCGCCGTCGCCGGGTGTGGTAATATTCGCATTGCAAGCACTGGAAGCATCTTGTGCTTCGGCCAAGACATTATCACTTTCCTGACCACCCCGACCGAAGTTTTCTTCTTGAAAATTCCCCGAAGGCTCGTCGAAACCATAGTTATAAAAAATATCGTGGGCTACATTTGTGATGTAAAACAAGTTGGTGATAGCGGCGTCGGTGTAATCCGTCTGTGTTCCCGTGGGCGTCCAAGGGTGGTCAAACACCAAGTTAGGGCCACCAAAAGCTCTAGCGGCATCTCCACCTGTCGGGTCATTCGTATTGTCTCGGTCGGAATAGGCATTGGCGTTATTTCCAAAAGTATATTCGCTATTGACCCCCGAAACGTGATGCCAGCCATTGGGCGAAGCGAGGGTATCTTGCCAAGGATTTTGTAAAAGGCTGCGATTGCCAAAATGAGGACTTTCGATATTGAATGGGATGACATTGTAAGTACTATCTCCGTTTAAAACGGTCTCGTCCAAACTCGGTATAGGTCGGTGAAAAGTATTTTTAGGCGGATGGTGGTGATGATGCGCTTGTGAATGGTCGTGGCCGTGGTCAAAGTTGCAGCTAATCGTTAAGTTATCTTCTAATAGAACCGCCCCCGTAGTCGCATCGACTAAAAAATTCTTGTATTGAGCGTCCTCTTTTTCATCAATGAATAAACTCCAAGCGAGCTGTATCTCTTCTTGCGGATTCACGAAATAAACCAATTTCATCGGTATAGTTCGATTCGAAATGCCGTCCGCTTTGATGGTCGTATTTTTTTCGGGCGCTGCGTCGTTCGCATTCAAAATAATAACCTCCGTTTGGCTCAACGGATAATTCTGGTCGAGCGCTAATCTGGCCACTGCTTCCAACGCCTGTATTTGGAACTCGTTGCGAATGTCTCTTTTTTCTATTTGTGGTAAAAAATTTAGGCTGGAGGCGATAACTTCGCCATCCTTCAAATGCACCGCACCGCTCGTACCGTAAATCCCAATTTGGTCGATGGTCTGTTGATAATAAATATGGCGAATGCCGTTGGAAGTGTAATCGTCCGAAACGATGGGCGCTTGGACATCGGTAAGGGTATAGTTTTTTTCTACAGCTAGTTCTTGCAGGGTTGCATTTGCTATGTTCAGCCCTTCATCTTGGGCCAAGGCGAGTTGACACCCGAACAAAATAGTCCATAGGAGGTAGTGGCGTAAGGCCGTTTGCATAAAATCGATTTCTGGTCGGCTACTTTAGACGGCTTTCAGGGAAAATTTGCTGTGTCAGTCAACCGATGTTTGTAAGTTTCGTTTTTTCCTTCGTAACTGCTTATTGTCTAGTTTTTTACCACAAAGGTTTAGAGTTCATAGAGTCCACAAAGCCTATTTTAGAGCGCAGTTTTGGACTACTACATGAGATGTCACAAGCAATATGTCATAGCATATTCTGTGCTGTAAGTAATTACTTTTTTTAATGATTGTAAAGATTGCAATTGCTGTTTGGAGAAGTATATCTTTTTGACGAATAAAAACGCTTTCGTCACTTATTTTAGTGTAGTCACTAATCACTGATTACTAAAAACCAAAAATCGGCATTAAAAAAGGAGGAGTCAAATTCGAGTTCGATGAGGGGCGGATTAATCGCCCAAATGTAAAGTATTAGCCAAATGTGAAAGCAATAACGCCGACTACAAAGCAGTAATTCGCAAACCAACTTAATTTACTTTGCTTGACCAATTGTATCATCCACAAACAGGCAATTAGACCTGTGAAAAAAGCGGCAGTGAAACCTGCTACCAACGGAACAGCTAATTCCTCCGATAGTAAAAACTTTCCATCGAGAATGTCTTTGGCCATTTTGCCTAAAATCAGAGGGACGACCATAAGGAAAGAAAATTTAGCCGCTTTTTCTCGGTCGATTCCTAACAAAACGGAGGTTGAAATGGTAGCGCCCGAACGGGAGATACCGGGTAGAATAGCGACTGCCTGCGCCAGTCCGATAATGACGGCATTGCCAAAACTCACGTCTTTATTCGTATTTTTAGCGCGGTCGGCGAGAAATAATAAACCGCCCGTGATGAACAACATCGCACCGACTAGTTTAAGTTGTCCTTCGAAAAGGGCTTCTAATAAGTCGTCGTAGAAAAAGCCAACGAAGGCCGCTGGAACCATAGAAATAATAACTTTCACCGCAAATTGCCACGCTTCGTTCCAGCTAAGTTTAAGCAATCCATTGAGAATCTCACCAATGTCTTTTCGAAATACCCAAATCGTACTCAACGCCGTAGCGGCGTGCAGCACGACGCTCAATAGCTGCTCATTTTCTTTGAGGCTTTCCGTTCCCAATAGGGCTTGACCAATTTCGATGTGACCGCTACTGCTAACGGGTAAAAACTCGGTGAGTCCTTGGATGATACCAAGGATGATGGCGTCTAAGATGCCCATGAAATAATTTGTTTATGGGAGAAGGAAGTACGTGCTGGCCAGACCGTAAACCGTGTACCGTTTACCTTAAACCGAATGACAAATCCCTACTTCTTAAAAATAGCGTACACCTCTAATGCTAATCCCGCCAACATGACAAAAGGCGCTATTACCGTCCGACGAGTACTATAAATAATCCCTTCATCCCAAACCTCGGGACTAGGCATATTGCCACCACTCATCAGTAGCATACCAAGCAAAATCAATCCAAATCCTGCCGCCATCAAAATGTAATTCTGTTTGCCAAAAATCAAAGATTCTTTGGGCATAGCTACACTCGACGTTTTTTTGCGAGACCGAGTCGGTTGCAGCTTCTTTTTTGGTGCTACCACGGTTGTCGTATTGCTATTTTTATTACTGCTCGCTACTACTTTCTTCTTCGGAGATACTTTTCTTTTGGATTTACTCATTATTGAAAATTTTCTGTAATGTATTTTGTGAGGGGGTGTTTAAAAAGGGTATGAATAAAATAAAATATGTAATTAATCAGATTGGTTGTTATGGCTTGATGGTCTGATAGCTTGATGGTCAACGTAACATTTTGTCATATAACCATCAAGCAGTCAAACCATCAAACAATTATTCTCAAATATAACCTAGTATTACACATCTAATTTTTTAGATGTAAAGACTTTTTAAACAACCCCTTACGTTTAATACAAATCGTCCAAGCGCATTTTCAAGTACTTATTGATAACGTACCAAGTACTGGCCCCATTAATTAAAATGCCTAATAAAAAGAGACCTGCAAATAGGACCATTGATTGAGGAATATTTTGTAATTCTTTTAATTCGATAAACTCCTTTTGAGCCAACCAAATTACAAAGATTAACGCCAAAATAGCTAGAAAGGCGCTCAGAATGCCGTGCCAAACGCTTTTTTGTATGTACGGTCGACTGATAAAGCCCCAACTTGCTCCTACCAATTCCATATTTTTAATCAAAAAACGATTAGAATAGAGCGCCAGCCGAATCGTATTATGAATCAAAGTGACCGCCACGATTAGAAACAAAGCACCAAAACCGAGGGCAAACCAGCCCATTTTTCTAACGTTATCGGCGATAATATGGACCAAACCTTCTTGGTAATATACGTCGTTTACGTAAGGTCGGGTCTTAAAGTTTGTCTTAATCTGACTTAAAAGGTCCGAACTCATAAATTCGGCGTGCATATTGAAAGTCACCACGTCGTAGAGCGGATTGGGTAAATCGAGGGCCATAAAATCTTCGCCAAAATCGGACTGTAACGATAATAGTGCTTTTTCTTTGGTGATGTACCGAATCGTTTCTTTTTTGGAGTAATCGACTGATTTTAAAGTGCTTAACAGGCTTTCCGTTGTCAGAGAATCGGTTCCTTGCTCTAGTTCAATCAATACATTAACCCGTTCCTTGAAAACGTTGATGAGTTGCTGTGTTTGTAATAATAATAGTCCGAAAAATCCTAATAGGAACAATACCAATGATACACTGATGATGGAATACCAGTAGTTCGGTTTGGACTTTTTGGCTGGAGATTTACCCAGTAAATCGGACATTCGCTGTTTTTATTTTCAGAGAAGTTAGAAGTCAAGGGTTGTGTAAAAAGTCCTTATATGCAAATAATAATCTGTGTAACTACTAAATACCTTTAGGGATAATTGTTTTACCAGTGTGTTACGATAACAATTAAACGATTACCCTGAATTATTTAATTACACATTTTATTTTCATTTATTTATACCCTTTTTACACAACCTCAGAAATCAGACTAGATATGGCTAACCTAAATAGGTGGTTGCTAAAATCAGCAGCAAATTTAACAATTTTTTGAGCATATTGGGGTTAATAAAAGGTTATTCCTGTTAATATGAAATTAGACTTTGGACGAAAAGTCGCCAAAAAAAAATAGGCAAAACTATTGCATTGTATGAAATGTGAAACAATACAAAGCAGAACAGTTTTGCCATGATATATTAGGAATTGACATAAAGCGTGCCAAAGCGTTAGTCAATATAATCATGGCCTTGGGTAGCTATTGTAGAGCTACCTGTCCAACCGAGTTGAGTAATAGTCCCTTATTCCAATATCACTACTCTAATGTGAGCAAAGTGATGAAAGAAATTGGCCTAAAACTGACCTCGTCGGAAAGTCGGAAATTCAAATCTGGCCTGTACGCCATTTTGCAACAATACTTAACCTGCACAATCAACGTATAAGCTGCATTCCGATTTTACGACGATTCGTAAACCCGAATCCCCTACGCTAGAAAATCGAGGGTTCGTCAATATTCCCAACTGTCGGATAAAGGATAATAAGCCAATTGACATTGGTTATTATATTTCTTGTGTCAATGTGGGGCTATATGATGAATATCATCCCAGCAGCTGGAATCTACCCTTGGACACCGAGCGAGTTGATTTAGAGGCAGATAAATGATATTGAAGGCCATAATCGGTTTATGAAGCAAGCCCTGCTAGCCGATAAATATCAAGCGCCAATTGTCGAACACTTGGATGCATCGGGTTTCCTATTTGACCAAAAATCAAAAGTAAGCTACCAAGCCATGACGGACGTAGTACTTTTGACCATTTCACGAGCGGATTACAACAAAATTTCAACGAGGGTGTCGAGGTGGGATAAATTAGAAAAAATGTTCTTAGCCAAATGTTTTACGGTATTAGAGAACAGAGTCATTTCCCATTTGGCCTTGAGTGCCGAAGAACGGTACCATCAGTTGTTCGACTTCCATCCCACGCTTTTCAACGAAGTGCCCTTAAACCAAATAGCCTCCATGCTTGGAATGTCGGCAGAAACCTTGAGCCGCATCAGAAAAAAGCAAACGAAAGGAACTTCTTGATTTATGTCAAGCCGTGCGTATCAATTAGACCGCAACTTTGCACCAATAAAATTCAATAAAAAAAGCAAAGTTGACTCCTAATTTTTTTAACGGCAATGACCACGAAGGTCAAAGCGCAAAACAATCACCAATGACCATCAATCAAGCGGCGCCAGTTGTACAAAAAAAAGAAATCATTATCCATGCCGTCCCAGAAAAAGTATGGCAAATTTTAACCAATATTGAAAGTTGGGACGACTGGAATAAAAGAATAAAAGACCCAAAATTGCAAAGTGCGTTGGCAGTTGGCGGTCGTTTTATTTGGAAGACCAACGGCAGTAAAATCAAATCAGCAATCCACTCTTTTGCCCCTAATCATTTTTTTGGTTGGCAGGGAAAAGCGTTTGGAGCCACAGCGATTCACAATTGGTATTTAGCACCCACAAAAAATGGGACAAAAGTGAGGGTGGAGGAAAGTATGGAAGGCTGGATTATCCGCCTGATGAAAAAGAAAATGAATGAAAAATTAGCCGCGGATATGGTCTATTGGCTCGAACGGTTAAAGGAGGAGAGTGAAAAATAAATAGTGAGAGGGCTGTCGTGAGGCATTTTGGCTCACGATTCCCTACTTGATTGGCGGTTCGCCTTCTTTTTTATTTTATCTCATTTCTTATCTTGTTTACTCTTTCGACATCAACACTTAAAGCATTTGCAATTTCTTCGTCAGATAGATTGGTATTTTTTATCATTGCAGTTATTGCCTTTTCCTGTTCCTTTCTTACAGCTAACTCTTTTGCTCTTCTTTCTTTCTCTACTGCCATTTCAATTTCCACTTTGATACTCAATGCTTGGCTTGCTCTGTCAGAAAGCACCTCGCCGAATCTTTGGTATTCGCGCCTTTCTTCATCTTCCATATTCGCTACTTTCAATACTTCCTCCGCCTCTTTCAAGCCTTTAG
>JBCCQK010000288.1:0-10405 GCA_039024375.1 Bacteroidota bacterium | reverse complement strand
ATTGATAACCAAACTTTTAAAGTACTGAAAAAAAATTTACCGGGTGCTTTTACGTTCATTCTTAATTCTAGTAGTAAGGTACCAAAGTTGTTTAAAAACAAGAAAAAAACAGTGGGCGTGCGAGTACCCGACCACCAAGTACCATTAGCCATCGTCGAAGAACTAGGCCGCCCAATTTTGACAACTTCTCTGCGTTCGGACGACGAAATCTTAGAATATTTCACTGACCCGCAAGACATTTATCAAGATTTTCGAGACAAAGTTGATGCTTTTATCGATAGTGGCTACGGTAGCAATGTCCCCTCAACGGTCGTTAATTTGACCGATGGCGAACCCGAAATCTATCGGGAAGGAATGGGGATTTTGAATTACTAGAACTACCGTATTGCACAAATACTAAAACCAACTATCCATGCGTTTATTTTTCGCTTCCTTGTGCGTAGCAGTCACTTTACTTATTGCTTGTAAAACTAATTATACCGCCGCTACTTACGACTTTCCAAAACCCGTTGATACGACCAATAAACCCATTGAACTTCAAGAAAAAAAGACCTATATCATTAACGGTATCACCGCCAATAATCAATTTGACGGCGCTCGACTCAACGACTTCCAAGCCACTGGAAAGGATAGTTTCCGCGCCATCATTTCTCCTGAGAATACGCCCATTAATCCCAGCGCCTACTACGCTTTTCAGTTAAGTGCAGACGAAGAAAAAGAGATTACGCTCCAACTAGATTATACGAGTGCCTATCATCGTTATCCGCCAAAACTAAGTACGGATGGCGTTAATTGGACCGTCATTGACAGTACAAAAATTCAATTGGCGAAGGATAGCATCAATGCTTTTTTACGACTCACCGTTACCCCTACCCCAATCTTTGTAGCGGCGCAAGAACTACAAACGAGTAGCCACGTCAAAGCTTGGTGCGTAGAACAGGCAAAAATATCGGGGGTCGATTTTGACGTGACGGGCAAAAGTAAGTTGGGCCGAGATATGTTGCACCTCGATATTTCGCAGGGAGAGAACCGCAAAAAAGACATTATTGCCATCCTTAGTCGCCAACATCCACCCGAAATATCGGGCTATCTCGCTATGAAGGCCTTCGTCGAAGAAATACTAGCCGATACGCCTTTGAGCAATGATTTTCGCAAAAAATACCACTTGCTCGTTTTTCCCTTGATGAACCCCGACGGCGTGGACTTGGGCCATTGGCGACACAATACGGGTGGCATTGACCTCAATCGAGATTGGGCCTACTACAATCAAACCGAAGTTAAACATGTTGCCAACTTCATTGCCCGCACCGCTAAACGAAATAAATCTAAAGTCATATTGGGAATCGACTTTCATTCGACTTGGTACGATGTGCTTTACACCAACCGACAATCCGCCGAAAATCTCCCCCGTTTCAAAGATTACTGGGTTGCTGGATTGAGGAATACCCTCAAAGGAGAAAAAATCCGAGAGAGTCCGTCTAACGTCGGTGCCCCCGTTTCCAAAGGCTGGTTCCTAACCCAGTTCGACGCCGAGGGCATTGTCTATGAAGTGGGCGACGAAACGCCGAGAGATTTAATTAAAATAAAAGGCCAAGCTGCTGCTATCGAAATGATGCAGTTGTTGGTTTACCGCTAGATTTTACTGATTTAATTGAAAGTTGATAGGTTAGTGAAATTGCAGTTAATTATCGAACTCTAAAAAAATATGAAGTAAATCAACTTGATTTTGGACCGTGAAGTTTTTAGAAAGGTAGCAAAAAGCATAATTACGAATGGGCGATTGTTTTTCTAATTGACCAATTGCCTCCGAAGGTCTTCGATTTTGTATATGCTTATTTAGATTGTCTAAATTCTGCTGCGCAGAACCATTGACCAGATAGCCAATTAAAAAACTTTCAACTTTTTTATATTTGCCCGTAATGATACCCTGAATGCCCGTTGTCAAATAATAGTCTCGTTGATTCCACGCTTTGACCGTTTTGCCAGTTGCTTTGCGCCAATCTCTGGCAGAAAGATTTTTGGATTCGCCAAAATAAGTCAAATATTCTTTTTGCTGCCAAGTGCTTTCAAAGCTAAAATCTATGCGGTCCGCCTCGGATGCCTCCTTCTCGCCCAATAAGATAGCCTCGTCCCCCAAGTAATGTTCTCGCTTTACGCTAATATTTTTGGACACCAACAGTCCATCTTTCCGCATTTCGTGGAGCAGACGGGCGCTAATCGACTCTTCCTTCCATTGCTTGAATTCGGCAGGATTGGACAACATAGACTGATAACCGCTGACGACCGCCTCGTGGCACCAATTTTTCAGTTTAGCCCAAAACCGAGCCTTCAATCTTGCGTTTAGTCGTCCTGCCATTTACTAAGTGTTGAGCACTTCTGCAATGATTTCATCTGCATCGTTGATAGCCATTGAGCGTGACCAAAAACGTTTTTCGTTAGATTTAATAATGTATATTTTATCGTCAGCGTAATAGCGAAAAAAACGGCGGTAGTAAATACTTTCTGCGTGTGCCTGATAACTATGCTTTTCCATTGCTTTTAGCAACTGACCAATCCCTTTTTCGGGAAGGGTCACTATTGCATCTGCTGGCTTTGTTTGATTAAATGATACGATGGTTACGCTTAGGGGGATGCGTGGATTTGATTCAAAAATGCTTGCCCAAACCGATAATTCCTTGTCATAGTCGGAAAATTTATTGATGGTTTTACACAAATATTCGGCGTACAGTTTGCGGTCATTATTATTGGTAGGGCGATAGGCGATGGATTTTTGTTTGTTTTGGAAGGCGTCTAGGGTGTAGTCTAGGAGGTCTTGAATTAGTATTTTGTCGGTTTGTGATAGATTGAGAGCAGACCAAATTATAGATTCTATTTTCTGTTCGAGACTGTTCAATTCTCGTTCCTTATTTAAATAGCTTGATTTAATTGAATTAATTATTTCATCGTAATTTTTTAGTATTTTTTTTAAAACTTGTGGGCTAAATGTACTTGGTAAATAAGGAAGTGCTAATATATCTTTTGGTATAATGCGTTCCCTTTCAATACCCCAATCGGAAGTTAAAAGAAACATTAAATACGAGGCAAATAAAGAATTAAGAAAAGCTCCCGTAATTTTTAAGTCATTGGCATTTTCAGTTTGAAAGGCATGAATCGTCTTCTTAAAAGTACAGTCATAATCAATAAATGATGCACAGAATCTCTTATTTTTTTGCCCTTCCTTTATAAGTAAATGCGGAGCTTTATAGGTAAACAAGTTTCCGAATCTATGGAAATATTCATCGTCTATGCTTGTAGAAAGTTCTTGTGGAGTATAATATCTCTCAATACTTCTTGTTCCCAAATGAGGAAAAGTTTTCAAATCAGAATTATATTTTTTTCTTGATGATATTTCAAAACCACCACCATTGTTCCACCCTTTTTCTTTTATAATTGATTTTAACGGTTTAACTGATTTAAATCTAGAGATTAACTTATAATCTCGTTCTGACCCCCACATCGCAATTTTCCAAATCTTCGTATCTGGTTTTTCGCATTCTTCCCTCGGAAGATATTTTACATCTGTTGGGTCAATGGCAATTCCATCAATAATTCTATTTTTAATAGCCGTTTTAGGAGCACAATAAGTCAGCTTTTTGGAAGACTGTTCTGGAATTTCTTTGGTGTAGAAGATAACACTTACCGGGCTAGTTGCCGATGCAAAAAGATTCCTACCACCCTCTTTTTTAGTTACTTTTCTAAGAATTGAAAAATTAAAAACTTTTTCTACGTAATTTTCTTGAAATAAGAATTTTCGGAAAGTGTGATACTTGGTTCCATTATTAAACAGTAGTGGTTTACTACCACTAATCAATCCATATTTTGCTTTTGGTGCAAGTACTGTTACCCTATCTAGGAAAGCCAAGACCAATTCCCTAGCATAACCCCTTTCATCTAAATAATTTTGCTCTTCTTTTTCCAGCCCACCTCTGCTGAAAGGTGGATTCCCCACCACCAATTCAATCTCCTCTATTGGTGACTTAGTCAAGCTACTCGTCAAAAATAAATTATGCCCTTGTTTTTCTTCCTCTTGTACGGGGTCGTTAATCAAATAAGGAAATTGTTTGTTTTGCCACAATGTTTTGGGGTTGAGCCGATTGAGCATGGCTAGGTAAACACTAAAAGCAGCCACTTTAATTGCCTCGGGATTGATTTCAATTCCAAAAATATTGTCTTTGACGATTTGACAAATAGTAGTGAAGTCTAGCTGTTTTTCGGGGTACGCCACCTCCCAACGGTCTAACAGCCGATTGAGTGTTTCTACCAAAAATATCCCCGAGCCACAAGTGGGGTCGAGGGTCTTGATGTTATATCGATTATTCTTGGCAGAGGGATAGGGTAACACTTCGTTTAAGACAAATTCTGCTAACGGGTGAGGGGTGTAGAAAGCCCCCGCTTTAGCCTTTCCTTCGGGGTCTTGTGCACCTAGAAATTCTTCGTAAATCTCACTAATTAATTGGATAGGAATAATCTCGAAGTTAAATAAACGCCAGTCTTTAAATAGCCGCAATTGACCATCTTGCTTTCTAATCTCTGCCCAAAAACACGCTTTAATGTATTGTAAATGGGTGGTAGTCACCAAAGGGGTTTCGTCCGTTGATACAGGACTTAAATTGCCGTTAAACCGCTCTTCTAATTCGGCAAACAGTCGATAGGTGGCGGTACGGTCTTCCAAAATATCAAAGTAGGAAGTACAATCCCTTAATCCCGTAATTCGTTGATAAAAAGCGGCATCCGTAGCCCCTCGGTCTTCGAGATAAAGAATAAAGAGAGAGCGAAGTAGTAAATTATGAATAATAGAAACGGGCAGGGTTGCCTCTAATCGCTTGCGTGTTTTTTTTAAATTTTTGATGAGTTCCTGTTCGACTCTAGCCTCATTTTTGACCCGTTTGGCAATCTTGGAGTGTTGCCAAAAACGTCCAGTTTCAATCGCTACTTTATCAAAAACGGTTTTTAACTCGCTTAAATCCTCTAAAGCGGTCTGATACAGTTCTAGGTCTTGAATGGAACGGTCTTGTTGTTCTGCCTGTACAGGTTTTTCGTAACAATTATAGACCTTTACTTCCGTATTACTCTCTACATATAAAAAAGGAACTTTGCCTTGATTCCAGATTTTTTTGTGAATAGTTAAAATTTCCTGCTGACTGTCTCGGTTAGCAAAGTCATCAATCTTTTTAAAATATACTGAAGGAAATTCACCAGAGAAATAAACAACATCTAAATTAAAGTCTTTGATTTGTCGGAGATAGTGTTGCTTGAGGGCAGACAAATACGTTGACGCTGGTACATTAACCGTTCCAAGTGTAAAATCAAGTTCGTCTATGATAGAAATGTTTTCCCTCATACGTGCAGGAATCGTCAGTTTATTTTTAGTTGCCCAATTTTATGTTCAATATGATGCAATTTGTCCAAAATAGCTTGTTGCAAACCAGCGTCTTTGGTATCATACCCAATAAAAGCACACATCTCCCAGACCTCTAATACGGTATCAATTCTGACCGTATAAGGTAGATACTCCGCATTGTCAGAAACCAAGATTAATCGTTGATTTTGGTTAACCTCGTTAAAGACTCGCTTGAATACTAATCCATCGTCTTTGGTTAACAAAATATACCTCTTGCCATTTTTTATAGCAGTATAATGTTCCACAAACCGCCCAACGACTACGTAGTTTTGGTCTATCGGTGGCATCGAATCCCCTTGTATTTCAAAGGCACGATATTGTCCTTCTGCTAATTTTGGCAAAGAAAAACGAGTTAATTCGCTGACAAATTCGGGTTCTACAAAACTTTGGGCGTAGCCCGCAATGGCAGCAACTGGAACAAACTCAATATTTTGTTTTTCCTTGTCATTGACCGTAACCGTCAAAATTCTCACATCTTGATTGCGTAGGCTTTTGGCTGCCGTTCCTTTCTTTTGAAAAAGGGGCGTATCAAAATCTGCATACAGGAGCTCGTGTACGTTGACTTGAAAAAATGTTGCCAATTTCATGAGTACGCCCGCTTTGGGTTCTGATTTTCCCGTCTCGTAAGAGGCTAGAGCAGACCTTGCAATCCCTACCTTCAATGCCGCTACTTCCTGCGACATTCCACGCTTTTTTCTTAAATACCTCAAATTTCTTTTCAGCATTTTGACACAATTTAGGTCAAATGTCTGATTTTATGACAAAATTTACAAAAAATGACTTAATTTTTTACGTTCTTTGACCAAACACTTTTACGGTAGAGAAGTAATTTTAAAGTGAATTGTCCGACACCTTTTTCAGTTGAATCTAGTTACAAACTAAAAATTATGAAAAAATACATCCTCTTCTTTCTAACGTTCTTCTTCACTGCCTGTCAAATTCAATATCCTGTTTTGCAGCAAACCGACGCTTCCACGGAAGGCATGGTGTCCGCCGCTCAGCCTTTAGCTACTTTAGCTGGGCAGCAAATGTTGACCAAGGGCGGTAATGCCGTTGATGCGGCCGTAGCAAGTGCATTTGCGTTGTCCGTTGTGGAACCCAGTATGAGTGGATTGGGCGGTCGATTACAAGCGATTGTTAGATTGCCCAACGGAGAAATTCACGGTGTCGATGCCACGACCGAGGCGCCCATTAAGTACGATACGGCCACTACGCCGATTGTTCGCTTTGGCTACGAAGTAATTGGAATTCCGGGCGTTGTTGCGGGTTTATGCAAATTATTGAAAGAACATGGTACATTGCCTTTAGAGACCGTGATGCAACCCGCCATTAAGTACGCTAAAAAAGGTTTTCCACTACTACCGGGCGAAGCTCGCAGACAGGAAATGGCCAAAGAACAAATCCAGCAATTTGCGGGTAGTAGGCAGTATTTTATGAAAGAGGGTCGAACTTACCAAGCGGGCGAAAAGCTAGTGCAAAAAGATTTGGCGAATACGCTGCAATTGATTGCCAAAGGCGGGCAAGATGCTTTTTACAAAGGCGAAATAGCCCAAAAAATAGTTGCGGATTTTCAAAAAAATAAAGGGATTCTGACAATGGAAGATTTAGCGAACTACGAAGCAAAGAGTAGCCGAATCCTTTCGGGAAATTATCGAGGCCACGATTTACACGGTTTGTGGGTACCTTCGTTCGGCGCCTTGACGATTCAGATATTGCAGATTTTGGAAAATTTGCCCATGGATGAATTACGGGACGCCGATTGGGCCAGCGCCGTCAGTCAAGCGATTAATATTGCGTATCAAGACCGCTACAAACAGATGGTCGCCAATACGGATTCGATTGTTAATGTCTTAACTTCCAAAGCCTACGCCAAACAACAAGCCTTACGGATTAATCTTAACGGCGCTAGTTTGGGAGAAGCAATGCCAATCATCAACGCCGAAGAACCCAAAGAGTGGACCGCCGCCATGGGACACACTACGCATCTTACCACCGCCGATAAAAATGGCATGATGGTCGCTCTGACCCAATCGCTTGGTCCCAATATGGGTTCCAAAGTAGCGAGTCCAGAATTAGGATTTTTGTACGCCGTTACTTTGGGTCGCTATTTAGGGGTTTATCATCCTGGGCAACGGGCAGCTTCTTTTATTTCGCCGTTTATCATTACCAAACATGGACAGCCGTTTATGGCCTTAGGCGCAGCGGGCGGAAGTCGAATTGTTTCAGCAGTCGTTGCGGCTAGTAGCCGAATTATTGACCACCAATTACCTTTAGACAAAGCCCTAATGATGCCCCGTGTGTATCGAAATGGGGAAAAACTGCAAGTGGAAACACACGAAGGGACGGGCTGGCAGTCCACTTTTACGAAGGAACTAACGGAAGAAGGCTTCGACGTAGAGGAAATTGATAAAAAAGGTCGATTTGGCCGAATCCATGCTGTGCTGTTTGATGCGAAAAATAATCGCTGGATTGGTGGAGCCGACCCCGATTGGGAAGGGGCCGTTGGTGGAGGGAAATAAGTAAAAGTCAAAATGTAAAATCTAAAATTGCCCATATTACTGACTACTTTTAGGCGTGTACGAAGTTTTTTTCGACGCCAACCTACGCTGTTTTAATTATGTTAGGGTTATGTTTTTGGCTGTACTTCAAACACGAGCTGAGAGAAAACATAAATTTCCGTAAGGAAATAAAACATAAATAGGTCTTATTTTCAAACAGCGTACGCAAGTCACTGTGTCCGTATGGAGCGTCAAAATAGAGACTTCGTACAGCCCTAACTACTTTTAAGAAAATTGGAATAGGCAAATTTCTGCCCAGTCTTGGCTTCTAATTCCAAGTACTCTGATATGCTATAATTATTTATGTCTATTTGAGAAATGGCAGTCATCTATCTTTTTGTATTCTAATGAACAACAGATTTTCGTAATATGACGAAAAGTTCTTTTAAATGGGGTAAAAAATCAAAAGGTAAAACCTTATCTTCGCTGCAAAAGTTGATTAATATGCCAATAAGAATCTCAACCTTAGTTTTCATACTCGTTTTATTCGGTTTCCAACTCACCGCCCAATCGGGTCGCATTCCCGTCCCTGCCAAAAATGGTATCGTCGTTAGCAGCCATTATCTCGGTTCGCAAGCGGGAAAAGATATTTTGGCCAAAGGTGGGAATGCCGTTGACGCTGCGGTTGCTACGGCCTTTGCCCTAGCCGTTACGCTACCATCGGCGGGCAACATTGGCGGAGGTGGATTTTTGGTCTATCACGGGGCCGACGGTACGACGACGACTTTCAATTTTCGAGAAAAAGCACCTAAGGCGGCTACCGCCACGATGTTTTTGGACGAAAACGGGCAGATAAAAAATAATTCGAACCATCGAGGGCCGCTATCCGTCGGCGTTCCCGGAACGGTAGCGGGACTGTGGGCCGCCCACCAAAAAATGGGGAAATTACCTTGGGCTGATTTGGTACAACCTGCGATTAACTTAGCGGAAAAAGGCTTTCCTTCTACATGGGCCATGCAAGGCTTTTTAAAAAGAATGCAACGAGAAAAAGAAGCGCTGTACGATGGCACTCGACAAGCCTTTTTAAAAAATGGAACGGAATTGTACGAACCGGGCGAACTGTGGAAACAACCCGATTTGGCGGCCACCCTAAAGCGGATTCAAAAAGATGGTAGAGATGGATTTTATAAAGGGAAAACGGCTAAATTAATTGCCGATTTTATGAAAAAACACAACGGGTTAATTACTGAAGATGATTTGGCGAGTTACCAACCAACGGAACAAGCACCGATTCACGGAAAATATAAGGGTTACGATGTATACGGGATGCCTCCACCGAGTTCGGGCGGGGTAGCAGTTGTTGAAATGTTGAATATCTTAGAAGGATTCAACCTACAAAAAATGGGGCATAATTCGGCGATGTATCTGCATATTCTAACCGAAGCGATGCGAACCGCTTTTGCCGACCGTGCCGAACATTTGGGCGACCCGTTGTTCAATTCCGATATGCCCATCGAACGGCTCACCTCAAAAGAATACGCCGATAAAATTCGCCCGACGATTGACTTATTCAAAGCAACAGAGAGTGATTCCGCTCATTTCAACAACGTGCGGTTTAGGACGGAAAGCGAGGAAACCACGCACTTTTCGGTAGTGGATAAAGACGGGAACGCCGTTTCGCTGACTTACACTCTAGAATACGGCTACGGGTCAAAAATAACCGTTGAAGGAGCTGGATTCTTGTTAAACAACGAAATGGGCGATTTTAATCCCGTTCCCGATTTGACCAATCGTCGAGGTCTAATTGGTACGAAACCCAATTTAGTCGCCCCCGAAAAAAGAATGTTGTCGAGTATGTCGCCGACTATTTTAGCCAAAAATGGAAAACCCGTTTTGGTCATTGGTAGCCCCGGTGGAAGAACGATTATCAATACGGTTTTGCAAGTCATTCTCAACGTAGTGGACTATCAAATGACGGTTGCCGAGGCCATCGAAGCGCCCAGAATCCACCATCAATGGCTACCCGACAGGACTTCTTTTGAAAAATTAGGTATTAGTCCTGACACTAGAAAATTGTACGAAATGATGGGCCACGAAGTCTATTTTCGAGGTACGCAAGGTAGAGCCATGGGCATTTTCATTGACCCCAAAACGGGGATACGTTACGGGGCGGCGGATTCGAGAAGTTTTGATGGGCGGGCGATTGGGTATTAAGTAGTAAAAATCCACTACTGTTTTAGATTTAACCTTTGTCAAAATATCTATTTAAAAACGAAATTTTCCTTTCCAAATACAGTACATCCCAATTTTTCCTACCTTACATTGATAAACGCATTAGAGAAAGTTTAACAGGCCAGTCAATTTATCCACTCGCCCAGACAAAAATTAAAAATCGTAATATGAAGAAGAGGAAATTACTGGATAATGGGAAATTATCCAGTAATAGTGCTCCATATTGTCCAGTAAT
>JBCCQK010000287.1:0-10424 GCA_039024375.1 Bacteroidota bacterium | reverse complement strand
CTTTTTCAAGTTACTTGCCCTTTGCCTTTAAAGTGAATAAAAAATTCGAAGTAAGCGAAACTCAAAATTAATTAGTATCAACTTGAAGTACAAACTAGCGAGTTTCCATACTTTTTAATTTTAAATTTTGCCTTTTACATTTTAGATTTAACTAATGCTTACACCTCTTCCTCCGACTTCACTAACAACTGAAATCCATTCCCATGAATGTTTACGATTTCGATATTCTCATCTTCTTTGAGGTATTTTCTCAATTTAGTTACAAAAACATCCATACTTCGAGCGGTGAAATAATTGTCTTCGCCCCAAATTTTAGTCAAGGCTTCCGAACGGGGTAGGATATCATTCATGTACATACAGAACATCCGAAGCAACTGCGCTTCTTTGGGCGACAGCTTATCTTTTGATTCTTCGCCGTTATCGTCTGTAAAGGTTAATATACGCAAGGGGAAATTAAAGTGGTATTTTCCAATAACAAATTCTTTGATTTCTTCTCTTGGGTCCGCCTTTTGTTGGCTTCTTTTTAAAATGGCTTGAATTCTATACAATAACTCTTCCGAATTGAAGGGCTTGGTGATGTAGTCGTCGGCGCCAATTTTGAACCCTTGGAGTACATCTTCTTTCATCGCCTTGGCCGTTAGAAAGATAATGGGCATTTCGGCGTCTTTTTCTCGCACTTCCTTCGCCAACGTAAACCCATCTTTACGGGGCATCATGACATCAAAAATACAAAGGTCGAAACTACTCCGTCGGAAGACCTCCCAACCCGCCACACCATCCGTTGCGAGGGTAACATCGTAGTCGTGCATTTCTAGATAGGAACGGAGAACATCTCCAAAATTTTGGTCATCTTCGACCAGTAAGATTCGGTTATTAGTTGGCGTCATTGATAAAGTTATTTAGTACCTACTAAGAATAGAGATTAGATAGCAGAGATTAGAGATGTATGATGTTAACAACTTTAAATTGTTGCTGATTTTAGTCATTCGAAAACACTCTATTAGGTCTCTTTTCTCTCAATGCAATCCGTACGGACAAGTTGGTCTCTGTTCTCTATTCTGAATAATTACGTTATTTAGTTCTTTACTCTAAGCTATTGGAGGGATTCTGTCGGGTGAAGACAAATGAACCTTCTCTTAAAATAAAAAGCATTTTAGTTAAAATTATTGTGCAGGACATTGATTCATTACAAATCATTCCAGACTAAGCGGCCTTTTGCCGAATCTCGTAAGGGAAAGTCAATATAAAACGACTCCCTTTGCCCAATTCACTTTTCACATCAATATGGCCTTTGTGGGCCGTCATCATTGTTTTGACGTAGGCTAATCCCAATCCAAATCCTTTTACATCGTGCACGTTACCCGTATGTACCCGATAAAATTTGTCAAAAATATTTTTTCGTGCTTCCTTGCTGAGTCCAATGCCATTGTCTTCTACCGTAACTTCGATGCCGTTCGGCACATCTCTGGTGTGTACCGTTATAATGGGCTGTTCTTTCGAGTACTTATTGGCGTTGTCCAAGAGGTTGTAAATGATGTTAGAAATATGCGTTAAGTCGCCTTCAATTTTCGACTTAGAGGCCCGTAAGTTAGCGCCTACCTTTCCACCCTTTTTCTCTGCCTGTAAATGGGAATTGGCCACTGCTTGTTCAATGACTTCGTGCAAATCGACGTAATCCAAATTTAGCTTAAAGTCTTTTTTGTCCAACAAAGCCATTTGCAAGACCTTCTCTACCTGCGCCAACATCCGCTTATTTTCTTGCTTGATGATGCCCCGCAAACCGCTTGACTTTATCTTGTTTGCTCAGTATCATCGGACTCGTAATGGAATCGACCGCTAGCGAAATCGTTGCAATCGGTGTCTTGAATTCGTGCGTCATATTGTTTACGAAGTCCGTTTTCATTTTTGACAATTTCTTTTGGGTCAAAATAACTTGTATCGTATAAGTGAAGCAAAATAAAACAATGGCTGTAAACAGAATGGCGGCAATTAACGGCGTAATGACTGCACCCCAAATGACACTTGTTTTTTTCGGAAACGAAATGGCTAGTTCACCGTCATTATCAAATAATGGTACGCTGTACTCTGCCTTTTTTACCACTTCCACTTCTTCCGAAAGGTCCGTTACTTGGTCCGTTTTTTCGGCATCAATTGTAAAGATTCCGTTGGAAATGATTTCTCTAGGCGGTACATCTTTAAAGGTCGCAAAAACTTTGTAATTAAAATTGGTGTGAATATTCCGTTTGCTCAGTTCTTTTTTTAACAATTCATCTAAAGCTGCCCGATTGATACGGTCTTCAAACTTTTTGGGTTTCCAGCTTCGGAATCTTTGATAATCGCGAGTAACACTAGAAATGTCCTCATTTTTTTGACCTAAGCCCGTAAAATCTAAATTATCGGCTCCTTTTATTTTGGGTTTAGCATCTAATATAATTTTCTCGCTTACCGTTTTGAAAAGATTCTCTTCCATTCTAGTTCGTTCCTCCAATTCTCGCTCTTGTAATTCTTGCGCAACAATATTCAAAGCTGTATTGACATCATCATTAAATTGTTCTCGCTTCAGTTCAATCGCATTATTAATCCAGTAACTTTGTAGGATAATTATTCCCAACAAAGCGGCCGTCATTAATCCCACGATTGCCCAAATTGCGTTTTTTTTCATAAAGAAAGATGAGGAAAGCGATAATTAGTAAACACCGACGAAGGAACGCCATCAATACAAAAATAGCCCTTCTCTTCGCTTTTCAAAGTACTTTAACAGGAATTTAACCTAAGGATGAACTGGCCGCATTCGCTCATGCTTTCAATATAAGTCAATTGATAAACAGTGACTTATCCTATAATTCGCTGTCAAGCATTTTTTTAAGTTTCATCGATTCGAAGGATAGTATTTAGGTCTTAGTTAATTATATTTGCTGTTGGTAACTAAAAATTATCTAATCATTCCAATAATTTTTTATCATGTACGCTTCTTTATTACAACTTAGCATGAAGTCAATAAGTTTAAACGTACTGTTTTTTGTACTGTTCGCA
Organism: Bacteroidota bacterium; assembly: GCA_039024375.1. Lineage (GTDB taxonomy): Bacteria > Bacteroidota > Bacteroidia > Chitinophagales > Saprospiraceae > JAFMDF01. The sequence goes on along the minus strand of JBCCQK010000287.1, from coordinate 7,391 downwards.
AGCTACGCAACGGCGCAGACAGAAATGGAAGAAAGTAAAAAAGTGACTATCATCACTAAGAAAATCGACAAAGATGGAAAAGAAATGGTCGAAACCATCATCCGAGAAGGTCAAGACATTAACGATACCGAAATTGACGCTTTAATCGAAAAAGCAAAGAAAGAGGCTAAAGAAGTCAATGTACGCATCGAAGAATCCTCTTCAAAGACCGTTCGTACGAAAGAAAAAGAGAAGAACAAAAATGTATGGATAGAAAAAGATGGCCAAAAAATAGACTTAGACGATGAGGAAGTTATTGTGCTATCTGAGCAGAATGAGCCCTTAGGCGATAACGAAACCATGGAGGTCACCGTGAGTGTTGACAAAGATGGCCAAACTAAAATTATTAAAAAAAGACGTAAAAAAAGCATACAAAATGACGGTGACGTAGAGGAAAAACTCAAAGAACTGGGTATCACGCTTCCCGTTCTAGGAAAGCCCGTTGCCAACTACGTCCACGCCGTCACCAGCAATAACCTAGTTTTTCTAGCAGGGAAGGGCCCTCGAACGGACGAAGGGAAAAACATCGTCGGCAAGTTGGGGAAAGATTTAACCGTTGAGCAAGGCTACGAAGCGGCTCGTTGGGCAGGAATCAACCTATTGGCTGCTTTAAAAGGAGAAATTGGTGATTTGAACCGTGTTGCTCGCATCGTCAAAGTAAAAGGCATGGTTAACGCTGTCCCCGATTTTGTGGACCATTCCAAAGTTATCAATGGATTTTCCGATTTGATGGTAGCTATTTTTGGAGATAAAGGCAAACACGCACGGGCGGCCGTTGGGATGAGTTCGCTGCCTGGAAATATGGCGGTGGAGATTGAGGTGGTGGTGGAAATTGAGTAAGTAGTGGCAGTAGCAGTGGCAGTAGGCAAGTGGCAAAGTAGGAGTGAATCAGCGTAATAAAATAGTAAAGGATAAAAAAGAAGACACAACCCACCCCTGAGTTGTGCCTACTAAACCAAACGTTATGACCAGTTAAATTTTTGTCGTGTTAGAAATTAGCGTAATTATTAGGTCTGATGGTATTTTGGTTTTGTGGTCAAGCCATTCTTATCGAAAAGTATCGTTTTCTGATAAAATGTTAGTCGATTAGTTGGTAGCCACAAAACCAAAACACCACAACATCATAAAACCTAAGTAGTTATAAATTAGCCTAAAATAGCAGCGAAGGACTACAGAATGGATTAATTAAAGTGGGATTTAATAGTCGGAAAAACTAGTAAATCGGTCGTTGGGAAAAATAATTCCGCAATCCTGTGCTGCTTTTTTCTTAGTTTCAAATAAGGGGTTTTTTAGCAAGAAATCTGACTGCTGACAATCGGAGATGGTCTGTCAGTCTAATTGGACGGTCTGACCTCTCAACAAAAAATAAGGAGCGACCTTGCCAATAAAAAATACCAGCAAGAGCCACTCTTTACGACGCCTATTGATTGTTTTCTGTACCAGTCGGTATTTCTTTTAGTTGGCGGTTAGTATTGTCGGTAGTTTGCTCCTCATCGGTTCGTTTAGCTCCCTTGGCGGCAAAAAGGCCGTCTAAAACGGAGTCACTGTAAAAGTCAGCGGCGACATATCCGCTATAGTTCATCATAGTGGCATCAGCGCCACTTTCCAGTAATAAAGTCACAGCAGTATCCTTATTGTTAGCAGCAGCCAATATCAGGGGAGTATCACCTTTCATATTTTGGTGACTGACATTGGCATTTCCTTGAATCAAGGCCCGAATAACTTCGATATGCCCCAATTCCGCCGCTACACAGAGGGCTGTGTTGTCCATATAATCGGTTGCATCAACCTCCGCTCCGTAGTTTATCAACACCCTAACGAGTGCTGGATTTCCTTTGGCGGCGGCCAAGTGTAAAATGGGGGTTCCAATTTGGGAAGACCAGTTCGCATCGCCTTGGGGGGCGGCGCTTTTGCTTAATAAAATTCCCGCAACAATATCGTGTCCTTTTTCCATAGCAATGAACAGAGGGGTATCGCCATTGTCGTTTGGCGCACTAATTTTTGCGTTGTTCTTGATTAAGAAAGCAACCGTTTTGGGCTTATTCAGTTCAGCAGCACGGGCGAGGGGGGTCACGCCATTGCATTTGTAGTTCACTCTCGCTCCTTTACTTATAAGCTTTTCGAGCAGAAAGAGGTCGTCTAATTCGATGGCCAAGAACAAAGGGGTTTCGCCCAAATCATTTTTGAGCGCCGCCTTAGCTCTTTTGGCAACCAAGTCAATAATGGCTTCGTTGCCCGTTTTGATAGCTAGTGTCAAGGGGGTTTCGCCAGCGTCGTTTTTCAAGTTAATGACGGCTCTTTTGGTTAGCACCTCAACCACGGCCACATCTTGATTGCGGATGGCTAACGTCAGCGCCGTTTCTCCTTCGTCATTTTTTCGATAGTAATGGATGCTGTCGTCTTGCATTCCTGCGATTCGCACAGCGTTGCCGGAATTGATGGCTTCGAACTGATAGTCGAAGCCATCTTTTCTCGACTTTTTGGTTTTATTTGAGGCCGAGGGGTTTTCTGAATCGGTTTTGAGAACACTGGTTTCGGAGGAGGTATATGCTTCTTTTGTTTCGGTTGGTATTTCTGTTTGTTGTGCGCTAACCAACGGGAGGTAGCACACCATTGCGATTAAAACTAACGATAGGTATTTCATGATGGTTACTTTTAGTAATTGCCGAAATAAATAAAGTGTAGATTTTAATCATACAGTGTAGGAGGTTGAGATTTTGGTTAAAGTTTTGATGGCTATTGATAGAAAGTCCTAGTTGAAACCTCCAACAATAACGGGTGTCTGATTTTTTTTGGAAATAATAGTTGGTAACTCGAAAATGCATTGGACTGCAATGGCAGTCGAAAATGGATTAGAATAAAATCAGTGTAGAAGAAATTTGGATAGGCAGCTAAATTTTTATTTTTTGTTTAAAAATTATGCATTATAAATGATTTTAGCCGCTTCATTATTATACGAAATGCTATTTTTTTTCAAAAAAAGAAAGTCTTCCCGCTGACATATTTTAGCTAATTCATTCATAGACAGTAAGTTACTTTATTAAAAAAAATAGAAAATTTATTAAGATTCTGTTGGGAGCAATCTGGTATGTAGTCATAGTGAATAGCTTGCCCACGTAGATTCATTTATCAATTACAACTATTTTACCATCCTACATCAGGAACACCTAAAAAGGCAAAATAGTCAAAACTACTGCTCGAAATTGTCAAAACTACCGCTCGAAAAAACTTTGTGGACTTTATGAGTTGTATGGACTTTATGGTGAAAGATAATACTAAATAGTTGCTATCAATTATCACTTCTACCTTTCCGTAAACAGGCATCATTCATTTGGCGAAGACAATAAAATGGAAAATATAGACGCTTTAAGAATCAACTTTAGCCCCGACCAATTGACCCTACTCAATTTCTGTTTGGGCTTTTTGATGTTCGGAGTGGCCTTGGACATTAAACTCAAAGACTTCCAACTACTCTTTAAAAATCCTCGCCCGCCGTTGGTGGGCTTAGTCTCCCAACTTTTTCTGCTACCCTTACTAACTTTAGGATTAACTTTTGTACTCAATGTTCAACCCTCTATTGCGTTGGGGATGATTTTGATTGCGGCTTGTCCCGGTGGGAACGTCTCTAATTTTGCAGTATATTTGGCCAAAGGTAATACGGCGCTTTCGGTATTGATGACCTCCGTTTCAACGCTGATGGCCATATTCACTACGCCACTTTTGTTCGGAGTCCTTTCTCAATTTGTCCCTAATACTGCTTCTTTGTCACAGGCCATTTCTGTTGACCCCGTGGAGATGATTATTACCATCATCAAATTGGTCGTCGTCCCGTTAGCTATTGGAATGTCCATCAATCATTTTTCTCCTTCAATAACTCGACGCATCCAAACGCCCACCAAAATTTTGTCCATGCTCATTTTTTTCGGCATTGTCTTTTTTGGTATTAAAGGCAATTGGGACAATATTCTAACCTATGTCGATGATATTTTCTTTATTGTCTTATTGCACAACTCCTTAGCCTTTTTATTAGGGTTCGGTTGGGCCAAATGGATGAACATGTCCGCCCGTAATACCAAAGCGATTTCGATTGAAACGGGTATTCAAAATTCTGGGCTGGCGCTCATCATTGCGCTAAACTTCTTTAGCGATTTAGGCGGTATGGCGTTAGTAGCCGCATGGTGGGGGATTTGGCATTTATTGTCGGGCTTTGTGGTAGCGATGTGGTTTAGTCGTATTGATTCAGCAATTGCTTCTCGTTAACACTAAAAGTCCTAATATTGCAACTATGAAGCTACATCGTGTTTTACAACTAGGCCATCCCTTACTCTACGAAATATCTCAACCCGTTCGGCAGGAAGAACTAACGGAATTGCAACCCGTTTTTCGAGACTTACACGACATTATCTTAGAGTTTCGAGCAAAGTATAATGCGGGTCGGGCCATCGCAGCGCCACAAATCGGGGTCATGAAGCGCATCATTTGCTGGAATGTGACGGAACCCAAAGTGTTGATTAATCCTCAATTAGTCGATAAAAGTGAAGAACTGTTTGAACTCTGGGACGACTGCATGAGTTTTCCCAATTTGCTCGTCAAGCTGCGACGACACAAAAGCTGCACCGTCAACTTTTTGGACGAACATTGGCAACCACAAACGTGGCACCTACAAGATGATTTGTCCGAACTCATTCAACACGAATACGACCATTTGGACGGTATTCTGGCGACTCAGCGGGCCATTGACGAGCGGTCGTTTAGGTGGCGGTGAGTGAGAGTGTGCTATTTTCCAAATAATTGTTCTTTAAAACAGCGATTTTTTCTAATAAAGAGAAGTCAGAAGTCAGACCGTCCGTTACGGACTATCAGAAGTCAGAAGTCAGAAGTCACAGTAAGTTCTCAAAAGGTACGCTGGAGGGAGATTCCTTTAGGGAATCTTTCTCCTTTATAGACTAAAAGATGAAGATTCTCTGAAAGAATCTCCCTCTTCTACACATTCATTGAGAACTTACAAGTCACACAATTAAACTATTGGAAATCAATGAAATAAAATTGACCATCTGACATCTGACAGTTTATGAAATAAACGGTCTGACTTCTGTCTTCTCATAAAAATAATACCTTGCTAAAAAAAATTGACCAATATATCATTTCCAAGTACTTGAAGACTTTCTTCTTCACGGTACTGCTGTTTACAATGGTGTCGGTCATTATTGATTTTAGTTCGCAGGTGGACAAATTTGTGGAGGAAGATTGTACCTTAAAAGAGATTTTGGTGGATTATTATTTGGCCTTTATTCCTTGGATTAACGGTTTGCTTTTTCCGCTTTTTTCCCTAATTGCTGTCATTTTCTTCACTTCTCGCATGGCATCTAACTCTGAAATCATTTCCATTTTGAACGCAGGGGTGAGTTTTCGGAGGATGATGCTACCTTATTTATTAGCGTCCAGTTTGATTTGTGGACTACACCTTTTTGGAAATCATTTAGTAATACCTTTAGGAAATAAATCTAAAGTTGATTTCGAGCACAAGTACATTTACAAAAACGAAGATAAAGGACAAACTAGAGATGTACATTTACTGCTCAACCGAGACGAAGAAAATAATCGTCAATCCAAAGCCTATATTCGATTTTACAGAAAAAGGGACACCTCCGCCAAGGATTTAATCCTCGAACAATTCGAAGATAATAGTCGGCTCATTTATCGTTTAAAAGCTAAAACAGCCAAGTGGATTGCTTCCAAAGATTCGATTAATAATTGGCGATTAGAGAACTATGAAATTCGACATTTCGACCAAGACCAAGAGCGTATGGTCTTCGGTGTCCGCAAGTCCATTGATACTTTACTCAATTTATATCCCGAAGACTTCGTTTTTTATGAAAATGATAAATTGACCCTTACAACGCCCGAATTGAAGCGGGCCATTGCCTTAGAACGACAACGGGGCGTTAAAACTACTAAGAGTTACGAAATTGAAATTTTTCGACGAACGGCGGAGCCATTTACTATTATTATTGTTACCTTGATTGGTATGGCTATTGCTTCTCGAAAAGTACGAGGAGGGTTGGGTTTACACTTGGCTCTAGGTATTGCACTGGGGGCGATTTATGTTTTCTTATCCAAATTTTCGACTACCTTCGCCACCAATCAGTCTTTAACTCCCGCCTTAGCCGTTTGGATGCCTAATTTGTTTTTTACCCTAATCTTGGGGTATTTGATTAAGAATGCACAGAAGTGAAAGCGGTTTACGGTCAACGGTACTCGGTACTGCCACTGCCTCACTGCCACTGCTTCCTGCTACTCGACTAACAAGAATCCAATTCCACCAAAAAGGTCTCTATTTCAATCTGGCGATTCGTCACCGTTGCCTTATCGTTCATCAAATCGAACAATAAATCTACGGCTGTTTTTCCGACTACGTATCCCGAGTGGCGAATATGGGTAATGGGAGGATTCAAGTAATAAGGTAGGTTGCCATTGCTGATACAGATAACAGCCAAGTCTTCGGGTATGGACAAGCCCTTTTCGTAAATCGTTTGGATGATACCCGCTAGTGTTTGGTCAGTCATGGCGAAAATGGCGTCGGGACGATTGGGTTGTTCTAAAAGAGTATTGGATTTCGCCTTTGCTTCCTCTAAAGTATCGGCGTGGCAGCAAATATCGGGCAAGAAGGGCAGTTTATGTTTAGTTAACGCTTCTTGAAAACCAGCTTTTCTACTTTGGGTAATGGCCAGGTTTTTACTACCAAAAATACCCCCGATTTTTCGGTAACCTTTCCGTGCTAAGTGATTAATAGCCGTAAAAGCGGCCATTTGGTCATTAATCACGACCGTTGCCAATTTGGGTTGCTGTATTACTTTATCAAAAAAAACAATGGGCATCTTATTTTGACTAGCATTTTCAAAATGCGTAATGCTAGTAGTTTCTCTCGATAAGCAAACCAACAAACCATCCAAGCCAAAATTTTGACAAATCAACGCATTTTCTTTCTCTTGCGCTAACAACTCGTTCGATTGAAAAATAATGAGATTATAGCCATTTTTTTTTGCTACTTCTTCAATGGCCTTGACGACGGCGGGAAAGAAAAACATTCCCATCTCAGGAATGATAAGTCCGATTAACCCACTTTTATTTTGCCGAAATCGAATGGCTTGATAATTGGGCTGATACCCTAACTCTTTGGCTACCTGCTGGATTTTTTCTTTTCTAGTTTGGCTAATATCGGGGTGGTCTTTCAGCGCACGGGAGACGGTGGAAGGATTGACGTTTAACAATTTAGCAATATCTTTTATCGTAATACGTCCCATTACTAATAACTAATAGGTTGCTAGATAGCTTTGGAGAAAGGCTATTTT
>JBCCQK010000286.1:0-10481 GCA_039024375.1 Bacteroidota bacterium | reverse complement strand
GATGGTCTGATGGTTAGATGGCTTGATGGTTTTTGCGTCACGTTGACCATCAAACAATCAAGCCATCAAACAATCAGACTAATTTCAGTAGATAATTACGGATTTTTCAAATTAGCACAATAATATTTTTAAACATACTCTTAGAACAGCGATGTGAAAATCCCAGACGATTAGCGTTTCGTCTGGGATTTTTTATTAGTTTTAGGTCAAACCTCAATTGTTGACCATGAAGCGACCTACCCATTTGTGCTTTCTTTTTTTACTACTTATTTTCACAAATTGTCAATCTGATAATACTCCATCTAATTCTACGGACGCTAGTATTTTTAACTGGCTCTACGAAGAAGAAGCGTTAATTTCTTTGGAAATCACGGGAGATTTAGCGCACCTTTTTGCCGCTAAACATGCTGATGACCATTACCACCCCGCCACTATTCGAGTAGAAAAAGGAGATAGTATTTTGAATTTTGCTATTGAACTTGCTAGACGTGGAGTGACAAGGAGAAGAATCTGTGATTTTCCACCCATCAAATTGGAGTTTTCTAAAGAAGATTTGGTAGAAAAAGGCTTCTCGGGATTCGATGATTATAAACTGGTTACGCATTGCTTGGAAGGCGAAGATGAATTTGTTTTGAAAGAATATTTGACCTATAAATTATTCAATCAATTGACCGACAAAAGCTTTCGGGTACGGTTAGCTAAAATTCGCTATGTAGATGAAAGTGGACAAGCACCCGATGGCACCCATTTTGGCTTTCTGATTGAAGACAATAAAGAAATGGCAGCTCGGTTGGGGGGGAATTTAGTCAACCCTAACAAATACAAAATCACTCGATTGGATAAAGAGCAATACAAAAAAATGGTCTTGTTTCAGTACATGATTGGCAATACCGATTGGAACTTATCGAAAGGACATAATATAAAATGGGTGCAAACGGAAATTGATGGAGCGCCAACGCCCGTTCCGTACGATTTTGATTATTGCGGCCTAGTCAACGCACCGTACGCCGTGCCACATCCACAGATTCCCATTGATAGTGTTCGTCAACGATTTTTGCAATGGCGAGGAAAAAGTATGGACGAACTTTGGCCTACGTATGAAGTGTTCAAGTCTCAAAAAGAGGAATTACTTAAAATTTTCCAATTATTAGACCATTTAGACAAAACTGCTCATGCAGATATGCTTAACTTTCTGAGCCCCTTTTTTGAAAAAGAAACGAAAGAAGATTTCCTAACTAATCTTTAAATAATTGACGTATTGCTCACCAAGAAAACCCAAATTTCATTTTGAGTTCTACATAAGGTCCCGATAAATCTCGGCCCGTCATTTCTGGAATATTAACGTTGGTCACGAACCGATAGCCACCGTCGAGCGTCAAATGAAAAAATCGGAAGACATTCATTTCTAAGCCTAAGGTAGGTTGCACCAAGAATATGTTATCGTTTTCGCTTTCGCCAAAAACAGCGTTGCCCGTTCCCGAAAAGACCATCAAATGCGGATGAACGGTTTTATGGGCAGCGGGTGTAAATCCCAATAAAAAACCACTGTAATCCATTTGGAATTGGTCGTTGTCTAAGGCGTCTATATAGACATCATTATCGGTTTCGTAGCCACCCCAGCCGAGAAACAAGCGTTTACCAAATTCTACGCCACCAAAACCACCTCGAAAAACCAACGGGTCACCATTCAGTTGGCCCACACCAACTGCAGGGCCTGCCCAGACGCCACTAATGCGCCAACCCGATTTGCCGAAAACGGTATTTTCTTTTTGGGAAAAAATAGGAGAAATACAAAAAAGGCAGATTGCCCAAAGGAGCCAATTCTTCTTCATAAGTCAGGAGTTTTAGAGGTGGAGTTTTTGTCACTATTTGTTAAATAGATGCAAAAAACATCGACTCCCCACTACGCTTCTGACCACAAAAAATAAGCTTTTAACACTGTTTAACACATCACAAGGTTATGTCATTTTGATATAGGGCTTTTTATGATTTTACGTATCTATTTATCATCAATCACCTTTCGTAGAAAAGGAAGATTTCATGATGAGATTCGTCAAATCTGCGCTCGAAAATAAACTTTGTGTACTTTATGAACTCTATACCTTTATGGTAAAAAATGAGTACTAGGTAGTTGCCGTTTTGCTAGTAATTACATACTTCTTCGATACTGTCCACCGACCGCAAATAGGGCATCCGTAATTTGACCTAACGAACAAATCTTGACACATTCCATCAATTCGGCGAACACATTTTCATTGGCGGTCGCCGCTGCCTGTAACCGTTGTAAAGCGCTTTCGGAAGCAGCGGCATTTGTTTGGTGCAAGGCTTGTAAATTGGCGATTTGCATTTCTTTTTCTTCCTCCGTGGCGCGGATGACTTCTTTCGGCAAAATCGTTGGCGACCCTTTGGAAGATAGGAAAGTATTGACCCCAATAATCGGATATTCGCCCGTATGCTTCAACATTTCATAGTGCATACTTTCCTCTTGAATTTTACTGCGCTGGTACATCGTTTCCATTGCACCGAGTACGCCGCCCCGTTCGGTGATTCGGTCAAATTCTTTCAATACGGCATCTTCCACCAAATCGGTTAATTCTTCGATAATGAAAGCGCCCTGCAATGGATTCTCATTTTTGGCCAAACCCAATTCGTGATTAATAATCATCTGAATGGCAACCGCTCGACGAACGGATTCTTCCGTCGGCGTTGTGATGGCTTCGTCGTAGGCATTGGTGTGCAGCGAGTTGCAATTGTCATAAATGGCGTACAGCGCTTGTAAAGTCGTCCGAATATCGTTGAAGTCAATTTCTTGGGCGTGTAGGGAACGACCCGAGGTCTGAATATGGTATTTTAACTTTTGTGACCGTTCATTGGCGCCGTATTTATGTTTCAAGGCTTTTGCCCAAATTCTTCTCGCCACTCTACCAATGACGGCGTATTCGGGGTCCACCCCGTTGGAAAAGAAAAAGGATAAATTGGGCGCAAAATCGTCGATATTCATCCCTCTCGCTAAGTAGTATTCGATGAAGGTAAACCCGTTGGAAAGGGTCAACGCCAACTGGGTAATAGGATTTGCGCCCGCCTCGGCAATATGGTAGCCCGAAATAGACACCGAATAGAAGTTTCGAACCGAATTATCAATAAAATATTGCTGAACGTCGCCCATCAATTTGAGCGAAAACTCGGTTGAAAAAATACACGTATTTTGGGCTTGGTCCTCTTTTAAAATATCGGCTTGCACCGTTCCACGGACTGCTTTGAGTGCCTTCGCTTTTAGTTCGTTGTAAATGGATGATTCTAAAATTTGGTCGCCCGTCAAGCCCAATAGCATTAGTCCCAATCCATCGTTGCCTTCGGGCAAATTGCCTTCATACTGAGGCCTTGGTAGGCTTTTATCATCATAGATTTCTTTGAATTTTGCCTCTACTAAATGTTCTAGTCCGCTTTCTCTGATATAAATTTCACACTGCTGGTCAATTGCCGCATTCATAAAAAAAGCACAAATCGTGGCGGCGGGACCATTTATGGTCATTGAAACGGAAGTCTTCGGATTGCACAAATCAAAACCCGAATACAATTTTTTAGCGTCGTTCAACGAACTAATGTTCACCCCCGAATTGCCCACTTTTCCGTAAATATCGGGTCGATGGTCAGGGTCGTTACCGTAGAGTGTCACCGAATCGAAAGCCGTGGATAATCGCTTAGCGGACATTCCCTTGGACAGATAGTGAAAACGTTTATTCGTTCGTTCGGGGCCGCCTTCGCCCGCAAACATTCGGGTGGGGTCTTCACCTTTTCGTTTGAACGGAAAAACTCCCGCCGTGTAGGGAAATTCTCCCGGCACATTTTCTTGCTTGCTCCAACGCAAAATCTCGCCCCAATCTTTGAATTTGGGTAAAACCACTTTGGGGATTTTATTATGAGAGAGCGAAGTGGTATAGTTGTCCACTTTGATGTCTCGACTCCGAACTTGATAGATAAATTCGGGAGCGGTGTAGGCCGCTTTTTTTGACTCCCAACCGTCGAGAATGGCTTTGTTTTCTCTTTTTAAATCTTGGGTTAAATCTGTTTTGACTTTTTCTAAAGTTTCCATAGCAGGCGATACTTTGGAAGTATCTCCTGCTTTTCTGCCTAACAGTTCAATCGTATTTTCCACACTAAACAACTTCCTAGCTACCTCACTCTGCTGCTCCACCTCTGTGTCGTATTTCCGAATGGTCTCTGTAATTTCCGACAAATATCGCACTCTAGCGGGTGGAATGATATGCTGTTTTTCGGATTTCCCCTCAGTTAATGCTTTATCTTCCGTAGGAAATAAACGACTCATCAGCTCATTAAAAATAGCATTTACCCCAGGGTCATTAAATTGGGAAGCAATCGACCCATAAACGGGCATCTCATCGGTAGGTTTGTCCCATAAATCGTGGTTGCGTTGGTACTGTTTCTTGACGTCTCGTAAAGCATCTTGTGCCCCGCGTTTGTCAAATTTATTAATGGCAATCAAATCCGCAAAATCCAACATATCAATCTTCTCCAACTGCGAAGCGGCGCCAAATTCAGGCGTCATCACGTACATGGACAAATCGGCGTGGTCCACAATTTCGGAGTCGGATTGCCCAATACCCGACGTTTCCAAAATAATCAAATCGAAACCAGCATGTTTGAGGATGGAGATGGTGCTATCGATATGTTTGTTCAGTGCCAAATTGTACTGTCGAGTAGCCAATGACCGCATAAACACGCGTTCACTAGCAATGGCGTTCATACGGATTCTATCGCCCAATAAAGCACCACCCGTTTTTCTTTTCGAGGGGTCAACGGAAATAATCCCTAGTGTCTTTTCGGGAAATTTATTCAAATAGCGCATCACTAATTCGTCCACTAAACTCGACTTTCCTGCGCCACCCGTTCCCGTGATGCCCAAAACGGGCGTTGTACTATCCTTGATGGATGCTTTTAAATCGGCCAACCACGCTACGTTTTGCTCGGGGTAATTCTCCGCTGCCGAAATCAATCGGGCAATACTCGTCGCATCTTTCTTTGGTACTCGCTTCAACTGTCCATTTAACGACTGACCAATGGGAAAATCTGCTTGTCGCAAAAGGTCATTTATCATCCCTTGCAAACCCATTGCTCGACCGTCGTCAGGTGAATAAATTCGGGTAATGCCGTAGTCGTGCAATTCCTTTATTTCAGAGGGGAGAATAGTACCGCCACCACCACCAAAAATTTTGATATGCCCCGCTCCTTTTTCTTGGAGCAAATCGTAGGCATACTTAAAAAATTCGTTGTGTCCACCTTGGTAAGAAGTAATCGCAATCCCCTGTACATCTTCTTGAATCGCCGCATTGACAATTTCGTGTACGGGCCGATTGTGGCCCAAGTGAATCACTTCTGCCCCCGACCGTTGGATAATGCGCCGCATGATATTGATGGCAGCGTCGTGTCCATCGAATAGCGACCCTGCGGTGAGGATTCTGATTTTATTTTTGGCTTTATATGGTGGTATTTTTTCCATGATTTTTCTATTTAATCTAGAGTTGCATTCAATACATATTCCAATAACCGATGTGACCGCCGCTGCCCGTACCCCTGCCCATAAGCCGAGGACATCGTCGCCACAACCAAATCTAACTTGGGAATGACAAAAATTTTATTTCCACCATTTCCCGAAGCATAGAAATAATCAACTGTTTGCCCTTTGATGTCAATTTTGGCAATGTACCACATATAACCGTAGCCGTGCGCCCAGGGGTCGTTATGGGAAATATCAAATCGCTTTTCCGTAGATTTTTTGACAAAATCGACGGGTATAATTTGCTGCCCGTTCCATTGCCCATTACGAAGCATCACATATCCCAACTTGGCTAAATCCCTTGGTTCCAAGTACAAATTGCCCATCGCCGTATTTCTGCCTTTGGGCGATTGTTGCCAGTAGAAATTTTTGATACCAATAGGGCCAAAAAGGTTAGCTTTCACAAAATTAGCCAGTGTCTGCCCCGACGTATTTTCAATGATAGCTCCCAATAAAAAAGCAACCGCTGAACTGTACGCCCACTCTTCTCCCGATTGAAAACTCATTGGTAAATCCAAAGTAAATTCCACATAATCGTCCGAATCGGTCATATATCCTTCTCCGCCGGGCGAATCATCTAGATAATCGTCCGACGCCAATCCTGATGACATGACTAACAAATCCTCGACGGTAATAGCCGATTTTTCTGTACTAGCATTTTTAATTTTCTTGTATTCAGGAAAAAAGGATACCACTTTATCCGTCGGTTGGAACAACCCTTTTCCATCGCAATACCCGCCAACATCGACGTCACCGATTTGCCCGCCGACCGAATGTCGTGAATATTATTGCGCCAAAAAGAATTGAAGTATTCTTCTAGCACCAGTTTACCGTCTTTGGCGACTATAATCGCCCGAAAATCGGGGTGCGGAAAATCTCGGAGATAGTTAAAAAGTAGGGTTAAGGAGTCTTCGTTAATGCCTACCGAAGCGGGGTTGGTGATGGTCCATCCGTCGTTTAAATCGGGAGCGTTGTTCCAAGTGCTTTTCTGTGCTTGGCAATTGGTGAATAGTACAATAATGAAGAGTAAAATAAAGTGGCTCTTTGACAATTTTTGCATTTGTAGAAATCCTGAAGGGATTAAACGTGAGTAACTCCGTATGAAATGCGGAGAATCTGAATGTATCTGAGGTTCACAATCCTGAAGGGATTGAACTTTTGCAGAAATTGTCAAAGAGCCTAAAGAATGGAGTGATTTCATCTCTAAATTTTTATATCATGAACCTTCACTTCAAAAAGACAAAATCACTCGATAAAGTTGCACAAATTTTAATTACTAGCCACCAAAGCCTTTCTCGCCTCCTGCGCTGCTCTATTTTTTTTGTAAAAATCACTGAATAAAGCCCGAGAGACAATCAACTTCATAATTTCGTTCGTACCGCCGTAAATTCGAGTCACTCTCGCCGCAGCGTAACTTCTCGCCACGTCGTATTCCCAAATGAAACCGTAGCCACCGTGCAATTGCAGGCATTCATCCACAATCTTACTATACGCTTCGGTGGCTTTCATTTTAGAAATCGACCCTTGAACCGCCGTCAATTTGTGGTCTTTTTGTAAAATGGTACAATGGTCAATAAAACTTTGATAGACCTGCAATTCGGCGGCGCAATCGGCCAACTTGAATTGCGTATTTTGGAACTCCGCAATTGCTTTTTTGAAGGCCCGTCTTTCGGTAACGTATTGTAGCGTTTTTTCCAAAACGCCTTCCGCACTACCAATCGCTTCGATGCCAATGCCCAAGCGTTCTCTCGGCAGTTCCTGCATCATGTATTTAAAGCCCATTCCTTCTTCGCCCAACAAATTCTCTTTGGGTACTTTCACGTTATCGAAGAAGAGTTCGCAGGTATCTTGCGCTTTTGCTCCAATTTTATCAAATGGTTGTCCCGTTGTGAATCCTTCAAAACTTTTTTCAATCAATAAGAGACTAATGCCTTCGTTGGGCGTCCCTTGATTAGTCCGCACGGCACAGCAAACGAAATCACAAACGTAACCATTCGTGATAAACGTTTTGGACCCGTTGACCAAGTAGTGGTCGCCCATGTCCATTGCCGTCGTTTTCAAAGACTTTAAATCAGACCCCGCACTCGGTTCGGACATCCCGATGCTGCCAATCCACTCACCGCTCGCCATTTTAGGCAAGAACTTTTGCTTTTGGGCTTTAGTCCCGTAGTTGAGAATATAAGGCGCCACAATATCGGAGTGAACGGCAATCCCAAAGTCTAGCCCTTGGTAGCGACATCGTTCTAGTACTAAAGCGGAGAAGGTGAAATCGAGTCCACCACCGCCGTATTCTTCGGGCATATCTATGCAAAGGAAGCCCTGTTCGCCCATTTTTCGCCAAAACGATTTAGGCACGCGCTTTTCTTTTTCCCATTTTTCGTAGTTGGGATGCACTTCCTGCTTGATGAACTCGTCGAGGGCGGTTTGTAGCATTTGGTGTTCTTCGGTGTTGTAGGCTTGTCTTGGAATGGCGATGTTTTGGTACATGGTTTTATTTTTTTTAGGGACGTTGTTTTTTTTTGACGCTGACGAACGCTATTTTTGTATATGACTTTTTTATGTTTTTCTTCACTAGACTTTGAATATATCAGAGGAGAAAACCTAGTCGAATTAGCAGATGTCAAAGTCGAAAAAATCAACAACAAAAGATTAAGGAATTCTATTCATTTTTCGTTTTCGGTCATTACTAAAGACTTTCCGCTTCACTTCTAATTTTTCTCCAAAATTGATTAACAGGCCGACTTCTATTTCGGTAGATTTAAGATAGTTTACTAGCTGGACTTCATGCTTTGGGTGAATTTTCTCTATTGCTTTTAGTTCGATAATAACACAGTTGTTCGCAATAATATCCGCTTTGAAGTCACCAACTAGTTCTTCTTCGAAATACACTTTAATTTGCTTCTGTCTTTCTACTTTAAAGCCAGCTTCTCGCAATTTTTTGGCTAACGCTTTTTCATAAACCGTTTCTAAAAAGCCGTAACCTAGATAGTCATAAACATAGTAGGCCATTTTGATAATTGTAGAAGTAAGGTCAGAATGTTTGTAATTTGTGTAGTCGCTCATATTTGTCTAATTTTAGATGAAGTAATCATTGAAAATAGACAAATACTCTCTGAAAACAAAACGTAGGTGCTGTTTTGATGTTTGATTCTTTGACTTATACCTAAAGTCATCTTATTTTTATCATCCCTCATTCAATGAAAGAGAAGAAAAAACTTAAAAAGTCATATTCAGTCAGCGCCCGTCAGCGTCAAAAAAATCAAACAACGTCAAAAACCTAAGCCGTAACAGCGTCAACTTGCGGCTCAATCGGCAAATACGCCTTCCCCTTAATCGCACTCCGTGAAATTACCATCCGCTGAATCTCCGACGTCCCCTCATAAATCTGCGTAATCTTCGCATCCCGCATCAAACGCTCGACGTGGTATTCTTTCACAAAACCGTAACCACCGTGCACCTGCACCGCTTCTACCGTTACCTCCATTGCTACTTCCGAAGCGTACAGTTTTGCCATCGCCGCCGCCGTAGCGTAGTCCATACCTTGGTCCTTCAACCACGCTGACCGATAGACCAACATTCTGGCAGCTTCAATTTTGGTCTGCATATCGGCCAATTTAAAAGCAATTGCTTGGTGGTTATTAATGGGTTTACCAAAGGTTTTTCGTTCGTGCGAATAAGCCAACGCCAACTCGTAAGCACCCGCCGCAATACCCAAGGCCTGCGCCGCAATACCAATTCGGCCACCATCTAGGGTCTTCATGGCGTATTTAAAACCAAAACCATCGGGGCCAATCCGATTTTCTTTGGGTACTTTCACGTCGGCGAACATGACGGAAGAAGTGTCCGAGGAACGAATCCCCAATTTATCTTCTTTAATACCTGTGCTGACGCCTTCCCAATCTGCTTCGACAATCAACGCATTGATGCCTTTGTGCCGTTTCTCGGGGTCGGTCTGCGCAATGACGACATATACCTCCGCTTTTTTACCATTGGTAATCCAGTTTTTGGTCCCGTTTAATAAGTAGTAATCACCCTTATCTTCGGCGGTGGTTCGCTGACTCGTAGCGTCACTCCCCGCTTCAGGTTCGGATAAACAAAAGGCGCCAATCATTTCGCCGCTTGCCAAGGCAGGGATGTACTTAGCTTTCTGCGCTTCGGTTCCGAAGGCTTCAATGCCGTACAGCACCAATGAGTTTTGTACGGACATACAAACCGATACCGAATTATCAATTTTGGAAATTTCTTCCATCGCCAAGCAGTAGGAAATAGTATCCATGCCCGAACCGCCGTAAGCGGGGTCGGTCATCATGCCCATAAAGCCTAATTCGCCCAATTTTTTGATTTGCTCAGTGGCGTGGGTGCAGTGGGTATCTCTTTCGATAACGCCAGGCAGACATTCGGCTTTGGCGAAGTCCCGAGCAGCGTTGCGAATCATTATTTGTTCTTCTGTTAGTACGAAATTCATATTTGTTGGATTATTTATTTTTAGATTTTATTACTTGATTTTAGTATTAAAAGTTAAAGTACTTATCTATTGATTTTTGCAATTCTATTACATACCCTCCAAAACTTCTATCCAAACTCCAAAGATTGAATCCAAGATGTTTTTCCATTATTGCATCTGTCAATCTAGAGTCTAAATAATGATAGTGATAAGTCTGATTTGTTGGATATATTTTTCCTACCATCATACCCAAATGTTTGTCGTAAAAAGCATTGTCTTCATCGTGGATTTGTTTTGACAGTTGATTATGAAATTCTATTTCTTCCTTGCCATGTGTACCAAAATCATCTGATGAAATCAAGTCACTATTTGGATTATAATATCTAAATCGTGCAACTTTTCCGTTAATAACTAAACTGAACCCTAAAAAACCATCATCAGAGTCTGCATAAACGAAAATTG
>JBCCQK010000285.1:0-10481 GCA_039024375.1 Bacteroidota bacterium | reverse complement strand
GAAAAAGTGGAAGCCAGTAAAGCAAAATCTTACGCCTACACAGTGGCTTACCACGATATGATTGATTGGACGAGAAAGCAAAAATTTGTTGGTAACTACGAAAACGCCCCCGAACGAGTCGAACGAGACTTTCGTAAGGGCTTGGAAGCTAAAGAATTGATTGATAAAGGATTGGAAAGTTTAAGTGATATTCAAAAGTCTTTGATTTTACTCAGAGACTACGAAGGCTATACTTACGAAGAGATAGCGACCATTTCTGAACTGTCCATTTCTCAAGTAAAGGTTTACTTGTTTCGAGGTCGAAAGAAGTTGCAACAAGCCATCAACCGACTCAATAAAGCCGTTTGAAAGAAATAGAATTCAAATTTTCGATGTATCAAGTCTCCAGACCTGCCCGCAAGCATTCAGGCGGGCTTGATACGGATATTCGCAGGTCTCCTGACCTGCCTTGAAAACATACAAACAGACAACAAAAATAAATGACTATCAATAAATTTAATTACGAAGCCTACGCTCTCGACTATTTAGAGGGAACACTTTCGCCCGAATTGCAGGCGGAAATGGCACAATTCCTCAAAACCCATCCGACCATTGACGCTGAATTGTCGGGCATAATGGAGTGGACACCGCTTCAACCCGATATGGAGGTAGTCTATGAGAAAAAAGACCAGCTACTCCGTAAGGAAAAAGTGGTTTGGCTGCAAGCAAAATGGCTGCGTCCATTAGCAGTGGCGGCGAGTTTTGCGTTACTGTTTATTGGCTATCGGGTAGGTTATAAAGCTGGATTGCAACAAGAAAGTTCCGTAGTTCAGATAGAAAGAATTAAAACCGAAGAAACAGCTAATTTGGCAAGTAACGATAATAAAATCACTAATGGTCAGTCACCAAATGAGTTGGAACAGATTGACGCGGCGCCAGTTGAAGAAAATATTCAAGAAATAGTAACAAGTCCTTTCGAACCGTCCATAGAAAGAACTTCTTCCGCTCGATTATCCAGTGTGAAAAAAGAATTCACGAATCAGCCAAATAATCCTAAGCAAACTACACCGAAAAAAGCCAATCAAATAGCCAATTTAACACCACTTGAAACCTCATTAAAAACCGTTGGGTCGGTAGAAACAACTCATTCGATTAACGCTGATAGTAAAGTTGCTGCTATATCGGGCATTACTCCTCGTTCGATACAAAGCAATACCCAAAGTGCTAATGATTTAGCCAGTGCTTTGACCATGGAACTACCGTACCCCGAAGAGTGGCTGGCGAGTGTCCAAAAACCCAAACGAAAATTTAAAGATTTACTCGGAAGATTTCCCGTTACTAATCTAAAAGAAGCCTTGATTCCTTCTTATTACCGAGACGAAGGTGAAGAGAATACAGGGCAATAAAACCCATAATTATTATGACTGTTACACCTCTAAACTTCCCACAAATCGCCGCATTTGTGGTAGCGACACTATTTGCTTTTCCCATCTTTGCGCAGGACTTAGACAAAGATGAAGATTTCGAGCGACGATGGAAAGATACGCCCACTCGACAACACAATTGGAACGTCCATTTTGGCGGCAGTTGGGGCGACGATGATTGGGATAATTTTCGCGTCGGTCTGCTAGATATTGGATTCAGCACCTATTTACACGATGGTTCGCTCAATTTACCAGCCGAATTAGACGATTTTGACCAAACCTTTGGCGGGTCGCTCAACATTAACTTGCACGCCATTCGACATCGACTTCCTATTGTCAAAAACAACTTGGGTATTGAGTACGGTTTGACCGTTTCTTGGAAGCAGTATCGATTTTCCAACGATTTCCAATTTACCGAGGATGTGATTCCCATAACGCTTTTGGACGACGGTACCTCGTACAGAAAAAACAAGTTGAAAACGACTTTTTTAGAAGTACCTTTAATGCTAACCTTGACGCCCAATAGTCGTTCTGATTTCTATTTGAGTGGTGGTGTTTACGGTGGACTTCTATTGAATGCGAAGCAAAAACTGAAGGACGAAGATGGCAATAAAATTAGAATTAAAGACGATTTTAATCTCAATAAATTTCGCTACGGTGTAGTCGGCAGAATTGGTTTTGGCCCCTTTGCGATTTACGGGCAATTGGCGTTAAACAACCTATTCAAAGAGAATCAAGGGCCACAGCTGCAGCCGTTTAATGTAGGGATTTCTATTTTGGATTTCTGATAAAAAGAGGTCAGAAGTCAGACCGTCCGTATGGACTGTCAGAAGTCAGATTTGGGACGTGTTCCTAATCTGACCTCTGACAGTTTATTGAATAGACGGTAACTATAATGTCTTCGCCAAATGAATGATGAATGAT
The DNA here is from genome assembly GCA_039024375.1 of Bacteroidota bacterium. Lineage (GTDB taxonomy): Bacteria > Bacteroidota > Bacteroidia > Chitinophagales > Saprospiraceae > JAFMDF01. The sequence goes on along the minus strand of JBCCQK010000285.1, from coordinate 8,154 downwards.
GTGGATTAATGTGTAGTAAATTGAAAATATTAGTCTTATGAAGTACAAAAACCATCCCGTACGGGCGAGCTATTTATCACTCATCAACCATCTCATGCTGACAAGCTATTCATTGTGGTTAGCGACCAAATTAAACTAATGACTAACCCTCCAATTCCTCATCTTCGCGCCAATTGGTTCTCGTCAAAACGACAATCACGATGCCCGAAAGTATCATTAATAACCGTAAGACAAAGCCAAGTAATAAGCCCCCCGAATCTATCCACGTCAAGTAAGATAGTTGTACCCCGATTAGACTCAAAACTAGAGCCAATCCACCGACAATAAATAATACAAATCCAATTAGCGTCTTAACTGATTTTGACATTTTTGTTATTTGTTATTCGTTATTCGAACCTATCCTCCTCTCCACTTTATTCTCTTATTCTCTCATCACCTTACGAAACACCCTAATACTTCGCTGGTTCACCTGCTTTCGGTAAAGATTGGGTAATAAAATCCCGAATATGGTCATTGGCAGAAGCCAAATCCTCTTGGCGCAAGTACATCATGTGTCCACTGCGATACCCTTCGAAACGAAGTCTATCTTTCATTTTACCACTGGGGTCCAACTGCCACATCGTATATTTAGCATCAAAATACTGAGTGGCCCCGTCGTAGTAGCCCGATTGCACCATCACGTTTAAGTAGGGATTTTGGGCCATAGCTTGACGGAGATTCTCGCCCGTCTTATCGTTGGTCCGGTCCCAAGGATAAACGGGGCCAAACATATTGTACTTGATGTCCGTTTTAAATTGTAGTTCGTTCTGCAAATAGTAATTAATGGCGGGCGTAAACGAATGCAACCATGAGGTCAATTCGGAATTAAAGTTGGGACGAACACCCGCCTCTTTTCTATCAATGCCTTTGTAGCGAGAATCCAATCTTCCTACAGTAAAACCGTCTTTTCGCAATAATTCTTTCCAAAAAAAGGAAGTGGGCACGTCCAAATTATTTTGTAGAATAGCAGTCTCGCTAAGTCCCGAATATCTAGCCATTTGCTCAGCCACCTCTCGGCGCTTTTCGGGTTCCAAAAAGCCGCCTTTGGCCATGGCGGGCATTACTTCCTTAATTGTGTACGCCTCCACTTCGGGCAGCAATTCTTCTAAATCTCTTTGTTGTAAATCGGGTGGTAAAACTTTATGATACCAAGCGGCGGCGGCAAAGTAGGGCAAGCGATTTGCCGCCCCAACGGGACCATCTCGTTTGACGCCTAAGCCCGTTGGAGAGACGAGAATGACACCATTCAAATACATCCACTGTTTATTTTGCAAAGCTAAGGCCAAGCCCGAAACCCGCGTCGTACCGTAACTTTCACCAATTAAATACTTGGGCGACCGCCACCTATTCGTCCGAGTCACAAATGTGTTTATCCATTCTGCTAGATAGTCAATGTCCGCATTAACACCAAAAAAGGTCGATTTCTCTACACTTTTGTCAATAATACGGGAATAGCCCGTGTTGACGGGATTGACAAAGACAATATCCGCCACGTCGATAATGGAATGAGGATTGGCCCGAACGCCGTACGGCTGAATGGGAAATCCTTCATCGTCAATTTCTAAAATTCTGGGCCCCGTGTAAGCAATGTGCATCCAGACGGATGCGGAACCAGGCCCCCCATTAAAAGAGATGATAAGGGGACGATTGACATTATTATCAATCCCTGTCCGTTCGTAGTAGGTATAGAAAAGGGAGGCAATGGGTTGGCCATCTTCGTTCCAAACGGGTTGGGTGCCACAGGTGGCTTTGTATTGAATCTGTTGTCCTTTTACACTCAAAGAATGTTGAGTTACGACCATCGTATCAATGGGCAATATTCGACTTTTTTGAGCAAAATTATTTGTAAAGAAAATCACAAATGAGGAAAAAATAATTAAAAGTGAACGCATAGATACTAATTAATTCAAGTTGTAGATAACGATTAGGAAATGTAAAATTCAAAATTCAAAATCTAAAAGTACTGGTAATCAGAAATTTAAAATTTTAAAAGTGTAAACTTATTTTCACTATTACTAGAAAGTGATGCTTTGTTAGCATCTCTTTCTTTTGGGCGCTTGAAAAGCAGGAGATATTGGTAAAGCATCGCCTGCTTAGGTAGCGTTAGATTGTAATCCGCAACTTGGGTTAGTTAATTGGTTAGACTAAAATAGCAAAGGTAGCAATTCGTACCATTTTCTAAAAATGGGATACTAGTGAACGCTGTAAGTGAAGAACGTTACTACACTTGTAAATTTCCGACATCCAGTTACTTTTACTTGAACATGGAATAGTATTTGTCTCCAGTCGCATAAAGGTTTACCTCAATTTGATGTAAAAAATCTTCGTTATGAACCCCCTCATTGCTATTTCCTCAACTCTATTGGTACTTATTTTTTCCAGCCTATCAATTCCCGATAATTTAGCAGCACAAAGTACCTTATACACAAATAATTTCGAAACGACCAATACCTATGCCACTTCCCATCCCGAAGGGTCAGATGGTGCGGAGGATTATTTCGGTAGAATTGACCACATGGGAAATGGGGTAACCGTCCCAAATCCAGATGTAGTAGGAGACGATGGAACGCTAAATCAAGATATAGACGGAGGCGTACCAGGCAACTATTCTACGGTAGTAAACGGGGCTTTTTACTTTGGAGCACAAGACATGGATGGTTACACGGGCGGTAGTGTTCCTTCTACGGTTACCTTTGAACCATTTAACATTAACGGTTTCGCTAATTTTTCCTTTATGCTCGATATGGCGGATAAGGCAGGGATGAATTGGGATAAAACGGATTTTGTGCGCTTTGAGTATGCTGTTGACGGCGGGGCTTTTCAAAATATTTTATGTTTAGAGAATGATGGCAGTACTTTCAACAGTCCTGCTTATGTAGATACGGACTGTGACGGTGATGGCAATACCACACCCGCATCTAATCAATTGACGACCAATTGGACGAATTTTTCCTTTAATTTCCCAAGCAATATTCAAGGAAATACGATGCAACTTAGGGCTACTTTGAGTCTAATGGCTGCAGATGAAACGTTTTTTATGGATAATTTAAGGGTTACTGGAAAGGAAATTGTCCAAGTACTGCCCATCCCAGCTATGAATCAGTGGGGTTTGTTTATCTTTAGTTTATTGGTTATGAATCTAAGTATTTTCTACGTAAAACGAGGGAAATTAATCTAAATAGCTGCGTAGCAAAAAAACGTCAATTTCGTAATCAATTCATTATGAGTAGATTAAAGATACTCAATCGTAGCGTTTCAAAAAAAAGTAAACTAAATCACTTAACAAACTGTGTTTCTTATGGTATTTTCAATACATTTGTAACAAATCTCTTACCTCGTTTACCTACTTACCAATAGTCATTCCTCCCGAAACAATGCTTTTTTTTGTGCGTAACGCTTCTTATCCTGTTTCCTATTAGCTTAAATCTTTGGCGAAAGACATAAATTGGTTAATAAGGTTATTGATAACTTAATCAACCAATAAATTAAGTAGTTCATTCGTCTTACTAGCAATAAAATTAAAAAGCTGATAAGTAGCAGTAGAAACAACGAATTACGGGTTCGAGACTTTGCTTTTGTACAAGTTATCGAACCGTTAATCCTAATTTCTGTGGGAAGTGAAGCGGCTCTAAATTTCCTCAAAATCTAAAATTTAAAGAAGAATGAACATTACAGTTGTTGGTACCGGCTACGTCGGCTTAGTAACGGGAACTTGTTTTGCCGAAACGGGCAACCAAGTGATTTGCGTGGACATTGACGAGAATAAGGTGAAGCGCATGCGAAACGGCGAAGTCCCCATTTTTGAACCTGGTTTAGAAATTTTATTTGAGCGAAACACCAAGCAAGGTCGCTTGACGTTCACGACCAATTTGGCGGAAGCCGTAGAGGATGCGGAAATTATTTTCTTAGCCTTGCCAACGCCTCCAGGAGAAGACGGTTCGGCAGATTTATCCTATATTTTGGGCGTCGCTAAAGATTTGTCGGCTATCATTACGGATTATAAAGTAATTGTGGATAAAAGTACCGTGCCCGTTGGAACCGCAGAAAAAGTGCACGCCATTTTATCCGAAAGGTTAGACCAAGACCTTTTTGACGTCGTTTCTAATCCCGAATTTTTGCGAGAAGGCGTTGCCGTGGATGATTTTCTAAAACCCGACCGAGTGGTCATTGGCACGAACTCGGACCGTGCTAGAAAGACAATGGAAAGGTTATATAGCCCATTCGTCCGACAAGGAAATCCCGTTATTTTCATGGACGAACGGTCGGCCGAAATGACCAAGTACGCTGCTAACTCTTACTTAGCCGCACGGATTTCTTTTATGAACGAAATTGCCAACCTTTGCGAACAAGTAGGTGCTAATGTGGACGACGTAAGAAAAGGAATGGGTAGCGATAGCAGAATCGGTAAGCGATTTTTATTCCCAGGTGTGGGTTACGGTGGTAGCTGTTTTCCAAAAGACGTGCAGGCGCTAGCCAAAACGGCAGCCCAGTACGACTACGATTTTAAAATATTGAAGTCTGTGATGCAGGTCAATCGTATTCAGAAATCCATTATGGTGTCTAAGCTTAAAAAGGCTTACGGGGACGATTTGACGGGCAAAACGTTTGCGATTTGGGGCTTGGCCTTCAAACCTAATACGGATGATATTCGAGAAGCACCAGCGCTTTACATCATTAAAGAACTGTTAGAAGCGGGTGCTAAAATCAAAGCCTTCGACCCCGAAGCCATGGACAACGTGGCCAAAGAATTTGGCGATAGCATTCAACTTTGCGGCGACCAATACGAAGCGTTAATTGGTGCGGACGCCTTAGTGATTTTGACCGAATGGAGTGTTTTCCGTACGCCTAGCTTCAAAGTGGTGAAAAAATTATTGCAAGAACCCGTCATTTTTGACGGCAGAAACTTATACGGTCTCGACCAAATGAAGGAAATGGGTTTTGAGTATCAGAGTATTGGTCGAAATGTAGTGGCGCAACCCGATTCGGTAAAAGCCTAGTGGTTGGACGGTTGACGGTTCACGGTGTTCGGTACACGGTTTACCTCAACGAAACATTTTAATGAAACCACAAAATCCGTTGTTTTTACTTGTTTGTTTATTATAAAATGAACTCGTAAAAGCAACGGATTTCTTTTTTAAAAAATTTTACAAATACCACTTCGTATGACGAAGCATTTACTCCTCTTCTTTTTTATTATCTGCCTTCAATTTGCTTGTTCTAACGACAACAACCCCACGAATGGTTCTACCCCCAAATTAGCTTCACAACCAGCCGCTTACGATTATGGCAATTTCTCCGTTGAACCCGTTAAATTTGAAGGTACGCAAGAACAAGCTATTAACCAAATCAAAACGACTATCGACGAAATTAGCGCCGACCGAGACGAAGAAGGCTACTTGCAAACCACTAAAATACCGCAACTCATTGGTCAATTCTTGGGTTTAATGGAACAGTTCCCAGCCAACGATGCTGCCAGTCGCATCGGATTTGACGCAGCAGAAGTTGCCAATACCGCAAGAGATTACGAAAATGCCGCTAGGATGTATCACCAACTCATCACGGCTTTCCCCAAAAGTGACCGAATGGGACACGCCCGCCTTCGCTTGGGCATGGTACTCGACCAAAAGTTGAATCAAAAAGAAGCGGCGAAAGCTGTGTATCGAGATTTTATCGAAAATTTTCAAGGGCATCCGCTAGTTGGAACAGGCGAAGGGTTGTTGTACGAAATTTTGCAAGCGGAAAAGTGAGTAGTGGCAGTAGCAGTAGCAGTGGCAGTAGCAGTACTTTTCAACTTATTCTAGGCTAATACATCATCTCTCCTTGTAGGCTTTTCCATAGCACGTTGTAAGCCAGTTGGCACCTTGCTCATCCGCAATTTGCACTAAACTCAAGGTGGCTAAGGTTCTTACTCTAGTGAACAGGTCCGTTGAATGTTGAACAACACCTATCTGGGCATCAAATTTAGCAATATTATGAGCGGCATTTAGCATTATTTTTTGGAGTATCAAAAAGGCTGGTTTAGATAATTTTGGGCGGCCCAGATAGTTTTCTAAGCGTCCGCCTTTTCGATAGATTGGATAATTCTCTAGACCTAAAAACTGAAGAAAAAGCATCGTATCAAAATGAGACCTAACAGCGTGGATGCCGAGGTAATCTGCTATTATTTCATCGTGCATTAAATTGCGCATCACCCCAAAATAACGGGAAGTAAAATAATGTGCATATTCGTGTTGCAATCTAATTTTTAGGGATTGTTCTCGCCAGGTATCAGCCGAAATTCCTTTGGGCTGTACATTACTATATTTCTTTTTACTAGCTAGAATAATGGTGTCTTGATACAACGATTTTTGCTTTGCTATTCTTAAAAATTCTTTTTGGGGATGAATAACAGCTAATGTTGTATCCATATTTTCTCGAAAACGGCCCCAATTATTCACTCCCTTTAGAATGACTGCCCCCATAGCATCTGGAATTACTGCTGGCTCGTTCTTATGGGCCAAAGCCCGTAAAAGCATTTTAAAATCTGCGGTATTTTCTACCACCAATGCTGGAATTTTTCCCGCCGCCCCTTCTACAAACGTTACATTTATTTTCTCGGGAGCCAGCAACGGGAGACCAGTAGCTAAGGAGAAGTTTTGCGGATTTTGCCCCTGCAAAGTAACCTTCCTGTAGTCCCGATGCTTACTTATATTTTTAGTAATTGGAAAATTTAATGGCAGTAATTTACGCTTGAGTATCGTAATAATGTTAGGCACTGCGTGACTAGCTTTTTGGTAAGTCTGCCAAGCTAGAATATGAGGCTCATTCGGTAAAGGTAATTGGGGAAATACTAGACCATCATCTGGGACAAAATTATTTTTGGTATATGCCGCCAACTCTGCTAGAATAGCATCTTCCGTAGTATATTTAGTTAATAGTTTAATTCTATCTTGCCTATTCAAGTTCGTTGATTTTTTTAGAAAAGTGAATACAAGAGCATGTCTAAAAATATTATTTTACTAATTTGTAAGATTCGTAATTATCTACTGAAATCTGTTCGATTGTTTGATGGCTTGATGGTTTGATGGTCAACGTGACGTAAGAACCATCAAACCATCTAACAATCAGACCATCAAAATTTTCTTGAAAGTTGCAAGTCATTGATTTTAAGATAGTTGAAAATTTAAACATACCTAAGTTTACAATAATTGCCTATTAGCCAATTCGGCAAATAATCCTCCTTTTTTGACCAAAGTGGCGTAATCTCCTGTTTCGACAATTTTTCCCTGGTCAAAAACGAAAATACGGTCTGCATTTTTAATGGTACTTAGTCGATGTGCGACGATTATTCTGGTAGCTTGTAATCGGTCTAGACTATCTTTGACTATTTTTTGGGTTCGATTATCCAGAGCACTTGTCGCCTCATCCATTATGATGACGGTGGGTTTATGAACCAGTGCCCTAGCAATCATCAATCGTTGCTTTTGCCCACCAGAGATGGTCGTAGCTCCTTCACTAATTACGGTATGAATTCCCATTGGCATTTCTTGTATATCCTTTTCAATACCAGCCATCCTTGCCGCCTCCCAAGCATCGGCGACGTTCAAGTTAGCGTTGCCAACAATATTTTTTAAAATACTACCGGGCAATAAGCTACCATTTTGGAGGACTACGCCTAACTGCTTTCTGAGTAAGTCTTTATTTAAAGTCAAAAATTCTTGTCCATCGTAGTAAACCGACCCCGAAACGGGTTTTTCAAAACCTAATAAGATTCTTAACACGGTAGATTTTCCAGAACCTGATGGTCCAACGAAAGCGACCATCTCCCCCGCTTTGATGGTAAAGGATACATTGTCCAATACTAAAGGGAGGTCCTCTTGATATCTGAAGAAAATCTGGTTAAATTCAATTTCTCCTTTCAACATCCCAATATCTTTAAAATTAGCTTGTGTCTCTGGCGTTTCTTGAAAAATAGGCTGTACCCTTTCGTACAAGGGAATGATATTTAAAGAGGTGATAAAGGCAAAACTCATATTCAAACATTCTCCTAAAAATTGCCCGAATGCTGTAATAAAAGCGATAAAAGAGCCTACTGAAATCAAGCTTTTCGTTTCTTCCGATTTGGCTAATTCGAAG
>JBCCQK010000284.1:0-10505 GCA_039024375.1 Bacteroidota bacterium | reverse complement strand
TCCAACTTTGCCCAGGCTGTAAAACTTTTTCGTCGATATTGGTCACAAAGGGATTGGGGTTTCGAATGGCAATTTCAACGGTTTGACTCGCCGATTCGCCGCCGCCCGTTGCAGTTATTTTAAAAGTTGCCACACCTACTTTTTCTCCAACTTGGAGATTAAAATTAACTAGGGATTCCCCCGGTTTATCAAAAGAGATTTGCTGTTGATTGCCACCAACCATTCGAACCAAACCACTCGTTTCTTCAATTTTCACTTGCACATTTTTCACCTTATTTTCCATTGCAAATACCGTAACGGGTAGCGTCAACTCTTCGGTAGGTCCCAGTACTCTCGGCAAAGTGGCCAAAACCATTAATGGCTTGCGGACGGGCGTCGTTTTGTCCGCACTTCCGTAAGCGCCATTATTAGAAGCGACCACCATCGTCCGAACCGAACCGACATAATTGGGTACAGTAATTTGATGTTTGGCCGTCGCTCCTTTTTTCAAATAAAAAGGCCCTAAATGCTTGACGACGGGTTTGAAACGATTGGCCTCTTGATTGTTTTTACTTTTGCGCAAAGCGGCATCTCCGCCAATCGCTAGCACTCTTTCCAGTTCACCCCCGTAGGCGCCCAGAACGTGGTCGTACAAATCCCACGTTTTCACCCCAAGCGCTTCTCTAGCGTAAAAGCTATTCCAAGGATTGGGCGTGGTAAATCGAGTTAAATCTAGCAACCCTTCGTCCACCATAGCGATGGTGTAAGCCATTGGTTTGCCGTTGTCTTCCGACACTTTTACCGTCACCGTTTGTTCGGGTTCAATTACTTTGGGCATTTCTAATTCGGGATTTAATCGAGTTTTTTTATCTTCCACATTGACGGGAATCACCCCGTACAATCGAATCGGTAGGTCGTTTTTCACTTGTGCGTGTGGCTGCACCAAAGTGACGTTGGCGTAAACGGTAGGGGTCATGTCTTCGGTAGCGTAGAACTTAAACTTAGTCTCACCGTTGGTTGTATTTGTCCAGTAGGATTCAACTACCTTCGTTCCGTTTTCGATAGAAATAAGCGCTCGCCCTTCCCCACTCGACGGAATGATTAATTCTACTTGGTCACCGACGTTATAGGTTTCTTTATCCGCCGAAAACGCTAACATAGACGCCGCATCTCGATTACCTGCACTTTCCCCGTCGTCCCAAGGGTAACCAGCGTAGAAAATATCACCACTACAATGACCACTTTGCGTATCACAAACTCGCACCAAATAGCGCCCCCAACCGCTAATGTCCACATTCCAATCAACCTCGCCTTTTCCGTTCGTTCGCAAGTTAGTGGACTCCAAAGAACCAAAATGTTTCGCTGAGTTGTACTGAGAAATATTATCATTTCCTCGGTCCCACCACCAGCGCCAACCAATTCGATACAAACCAACTTTTAGGCTACGGCCACTCATTGGCTGCCCTTCTTCATCCACGGCAATGAATTCGATGGGGTTCGACTTTCCAATATCCAGTCGCTTTTCGCCGTACTTATTTTTTTTGATGTAAATTCCCGTGTAAACGTCGTAAGGACTTTCCTTAACCGTTACTTGGTCGGAACTGAAATCTCCTCCTTTTTCAAAAGCCCGCGTGTTGAAACTAGTGGCGTATTTTCCTGGAAACAGTCGATTATTATTGCGTTTTACGTTGACCGTTGCCGCTCCCGAACTATTGACCTTCCCATCAAAAACGACCTGTGGTTCGGCGCTAAACGTCCGAGCGGGGTCATCAAATTCGTATTCTTTAAAGTTTTTGAAGGTGGTATTGATGGGCCGCATCTGCTTTTCGATTTTCACTCGAACATTTTGTGCAGGCGCTCCGTGCAACCAATTAACTTGTAAATCTGCCCGTAAATTCTTATCCGCCGCCGCAATTTCTTCTTTACCAAGGTCAAAGTTGATTTTCAATCGGTTGGGCTTCACGGTTTCTACTCGAACGTTTTTAGTAAACGTAGCCCCACCAACTTTCACTTTAGCCAACCAATTTCCCGTAGGTGCACTGCTTTCCGTGGCAACGGTCAACGGATAGACGTTCGCCACATTTTCCGAGGTCGTCCATTGCTGCTGCGTTTGACCTTTGGGGTCTACCAATTCTACGTTGACGGGATGATTAGCAGGCAATTTGCCCAATTTATCTTCTAAGACGAAGTTCAAATAAATAGAATCTCCCGGTCGCCAAACCCCTCGTTCGCCGTAGATATATCCCTTCAAACCTTTTTGAGCAACCGTCCCTTCCACGTCAAATCGGCTCAAAGACAGGGCATTGGGGTCTAACATTCGCAAATAACCTTTTTGATTCCCTCTCGTTGCTACTACCGCAAAAACTTCCCGTTCCAAATTGGTCGTAACCATGCCCTCACTATCGGTCACCATCGACTTGATTAACTGCTGCTGATAGTCGTAGAAATCAATTTTGGTTTCGGGTAAGGAACTAGTTGTGCGAATATCCGCCGCAGCCACCATCACCGAACCGTCCTTTCCACTTTTAGCAATCAATCCAATATCAGAAGCTAACACGTTGCGCTGAATAAATCGTCTGTCGTTGTAGTAGGCGGGAAAACAGGGATTGTTTCGGTGGCTATATTCGTAACCGGGGTAAGCCCCTTCGATGCCGTACCAGTCTCCCCAGATGCTTTTTACAGGCCCTTCTTGGTCGAAAGGACTTTCCATCAAGGTCAAATCCTCACTTTCACCCATCTCTCCTTCTCCACAGTTGTACAAAGAATAGGCAGGTCGAAAACCAATTCGAATACGAAAAATAGCGTAGGGGTCATCGTCGATTAGCTTAGCCAAATCAATGGCATAACGAGAATTGATATAGGGGTCGGCCTCTGGATTCAAGTCTGCTAAGTTGACTTTTTCTTGTAAAATAATCCGACCGACTCGTTCCAAATCGTAGGTACCCGACAAAGAACTTACTTGCAAGAATTGTAGAATATTATCATCAAAAACCTTCACTACTTCTACGTCCACCGCTTTTAAACTAACTGCTTCGAAAGGAAAAATTAAGCCATCCGAATTGGGCATGATACTCCCTTTACCGACTAGCTTTACGCTCGGTTGCGTAGCGGAAATAGATACATTCCAATTACTTCCTTTAGGCATTTTTACGCCGTTAATATTCTTAATACCCGGACTGACGGTCACTCGCTTTTCGCCCGATATTCTCCCCGATGGATACACTTTCACCAAGTTTCCATCAATCAAAAACCGCAGCCGCCCGTTGTACCCATTAATTTTTATCAAACCGTTCAACTCTTGGCTTTTCAGCAAGGGGTCCGTAAATCGAAGGGCGATGTGTGGGTCTTGCTTCGATGTTGCTTCCGCGTAGTTCACTTTAAACTCGTTCAATGCGGGCACACTAACTACCTGTTGTCCTTTTTTGTCCACCCCAATAGGTTGCCCCGTCCATTTCAATTGAACTTCCGAGGTGCTATTCCCTCTTTTGATACCTTCGACGACAAATTCGTGACGGGTATTACCCGCCGCAGACGACCATACCAAATCCAAATTTTGTCCGTTTTGAAAGGCTTGTAGTCCCTTTTTTACTTGCTCCGAATCGGCTTGGTCCGCCGTAAACACTTCCCCGTGCAGTTCTTGATTGGTCAAATCGTCAAAATCGGAAGCGTGGAGCCCTTCGACACTCAAATCGTAGCGCAAATCTTTCGTTCGAAAATTGGTCAGAAAAATGGAAGCATTTCTAGGAACGTTATCAAAGATTTTTGATAAACGAACCGTTAACTCATAATTTGTCCCCGATTTAAGTCCATTTGTCGGTTCGAAACGAAGCGTTCGACTATTTTCATAAATAGCTTTACCTTCCACTTTTGGTGCTATTTTATACAGGCTTTTATCCGCTTCCGACCCGACCTTGTCCTCGGTCGTTATATTTTGCGTAAAGCGAATCCGAACGGGCGTTGTTTTGGAAATAACTCCAGAGGTAAAAGCATATATGTAGGAACTTACATCCGCCAGATTCTTAGTAGGCGTATTTTCCTCTTGACAGGCTTGAAAAAAAAGGGAAATAAAAATAGAAGCAAAGAAAATTCGTGCGAATTTAAGAGTGGCTTTTTGCATGGTTTATAGTTGTGGTTTTGTGATGTATGTCTTCGCCAAATGAATGATGAGTGATAAATGATGGATGATATTAATTCGTAGTAGATACAAAATATTGCTATTATGAAATGTAAAAATTACCATTAATCACTAATCAACTATCACTCGCTGTGGATGGCGACCACATTATTGTAAAATGTATGCTTAATTTGTTCGGGAAGGCAAACGGCACGATAAGAATAACTGTTTCTGTAAACCGAAAATTGTCTTTTTACAAACGGAAATTGACCAATAGTGGCTTACCCAAAGAATGGCATTTGAGCGGGAAGGCTACCTGTTTATTTTCTCATCTTACGTTATTTATTGGGAAAGATACCTATTTTTACAAAATCGTCCAACAAATTGACTGTCTAAGTTCTCCCTTTACATGAAAATCGGCCTTTCTTTTTTATATCTTTTCACCTTCCACCTCGTCCTAACTGCGCAAGCTGACCCACTTTACAACTACGATGTAACGCTAATCGGCCCACTGAATACGGATAAGCACCACGCCGAACAAGTCACTTACTATTTGGACTATTTTGATTATTTGGCGGAAGAGGTGGATGTTTGGAGAGCCGAAGTTAAAAAATCACTGGCCATTATTAGGCGGCAAAACCGCAAAAGGATTGCTAAAAAGAAACCTATCCGAGCAAGAGATTATCCCGCATGGAAGAGAAATAACGAACTACTGGAAAGTCTCAACGATGATGCCCAACTCGTTCAAATTTATTTTCAAAAATGGGCGAACTACGATATTCGCAAACCCGATTCTGTCCAACAGGTTTTTAAAGAACGTTTTTTAGATAAAAATTGCTATGATTTAATCTCCGCCGAATTGGTCCTCGCCCCCGACGAATACAAAATCAATTTGGCGACTACCGAAACCAATTTTTTCACGTGGAAAGAATTTATTCCCAAACAGGGAATCCGTTGTCCCCAAGCCTACACGGATAATGGAAAATCTTGTGAACGAAGTCTCGAAATCGAACTAGAAACCCCACAGCAGTCCAAAGATTTTTTCTTGATTACCAATCTATTGTCCGATTTACCTTTTCATTTGGATGGTTTTAAGCAGATTAGTTGTAAGGGGCCGTGAATATTGTTTAATATATAGGTGAAAAATATTGAAGTTGAGTAATGTCGAAAATGTTATTGCTGAATGGTTGTATGGCTATATGGTTGTATGGCTAAATATCAACGTATAGCACAGCAACAATAAAACAATATAGCAATACAACCATCTATTTAGGCTTCCGATTCCGAATCAACCCTTCCTGCACTACCGAGGCCACCAACTTCCCCGCCTGATTGAAAAAATTCCCTCTATTTAGACCTCGACTATTAGAGGCGACGGGGCTATCCAGCGCATACAACAACCAATCGTTGACCTTAAAGTCTTGGTAAAACCACATGGCGTGGTCTAAGCTGGCCATTTGCATAAATTTTTGGTCAAAAGTAGTGCGGTGTGGTAGCAAAGAAGTGCCCATCAAATTGTAATCGGATGCGTAGGCTAAGATTTCTTGATGAAGAGAAGGTTCATCGGTTATTCCGCCTTTGGCCCGCAGCCAGATGTGGCGAAAAGGCTGCTGATTGCGCCGATTCACGGGGTCGAATCGTTCGACGGGGCGGAACTCAATGGGTCTATCTCTGGAATATCGTTTGTACAAATCGGGCAACTCTTTTTGGTACTGCGCCGCCCACTCCTTATCCGTTATCAAAGCGTCGGGAGACGGTACATTGGGCATGGCAATTTGATGTTCTAACCCTTCTTCTCGAATTTGAAAAGAAGCCGATAAATTGAATATAGCCCGTCCTTTTTGAATCGCTACGACTCGTCGAGTCGTAAAACTTCGTCCATCTCTAATTCTATCCACTTGGAAGATAATCGGTACCGAAATATCGCCACTTAGGATGAAATAGCCGTGCAAAGAATGTAGATAACGGTCTTCAGGTACAGTTCGACGAGCAGCATGGGCTGCTTGTGCCATTACTTGGCCGCCGAACACCCTACCCCAAGGCGCCTGATAGTTCTGTCCTCGATAAATATTTTCGTCAATTTGCTCTAAACTAAGTAAATCTACCAGCTCTTTAATAGACTTCATGCAGGGTAATTTTCATCAAAAAAAAGAAGGGCCAAAAGTAAGAAGGTTTCTTTAAAGGAGGAAAATGTTTTTTTTGCAGCAGAAGAAGCGTCTCCTCTATCTTTATTCCAGAATTTTTTTAGATTATATCGTGCATCGTCAACTGTGTACTGTCAACTGTGTACTGTCAACTGTGTACCGTCAACCGAATAAACTTAAAGATTCAACCAATACGTCAACTTCGCCACCAATGCCCGATTACGCACACTAAACTGGTCAAAAGGGTTGGTCAAATAATTGTCGGTATAAACCAAGAAGAAGTCGGAAACGGGCTTGAATCGCCACTGAAAGCGGGCGTTGATATTCAAGTTATCAAACTGATTGTTGTACTGAACAAAGGTCGTGAAGAATAATTTTTTGGAAAAGGTCAAATCTATTTTTGGCCCCACCAACCACAAATTAGCCCGCTCAAACGGAGCGTCCAAATTGATATGATTGTAGCTGTAATCGACAGCAATGGAACCAAAAGGAGGAAATTTATAAATAAAGCTACCTTCCACGCCCGTTCTAAAACCGTTATAAAACTGTCCAATATTCGGTTCTACTTGCCATTCGAAAAGATTGAATTGATTGGAACTATAACTTACCCCCAAGTTAGTATATTTGTAAATATTTCCCGCTGGTAGGACAATGCCTTCCTTTTGAATCCGAGTGGGGTCAAAGTCGTCCAATAATAAAATTCGATTATACTCCACCACAACGTTCAATTCGGCAGTACTTTTGAAATTGGCGTTCCAGAAGAATTCTGCACCTGCGTCAGCTAAGCCAAAATCGGGTTGAATCAAGTTATCGTCTTTGCCCATTTTATAAATCCAACGGGCATCAAATCCAACGGTATGTTGGGCAACGGGGCCGTCTTCGGGGAAAAAATTGAGCGAAGCTTCGGGACTCACTAGAAAAATATCTCTTCGGGGCACAAACCCAACTTCCGCATTATAGCCCTCACCAATTAATAGCTGCGCCCATTCTAAGCGATACTTTCTTCGGTTGTAAATCAGTTGAGCAAAGTGGGTGAATTTCTGTTCTTCGTCCGAGGGCGTAAACGCTTGAAAATAGTTAGCTTTTCCCGTCCAGTAATTATCCGCCGAAGCCAGCCGATACTCTAAGCCCGCTACTCTATTATAGGAGTTGAACGAACCACTGAAATCATCGGCATTAATGGCTTGTTTATTAACGCCCATAAAGGCAATGTTCGAGCGTTTAAACACCTGCTGTTCAACGGCGGCGACGGTGTAGTTGAAACTGGGCAAATCGTTCTCCAATTGTTTGGCCGTCTGCATATTGAGCAAGCCAACTCTCAATTTATTATTAATTTTTCCACTCAATCTAGCCCCGTACAAAATGGTATTTTGAATGTTCTGCCCCGTCGCTGTGTCGATGGTCACACCAATTCTTCTTGAAAAAAAAGGATTTGCTCTACTCGGGCCAAAGTCACCAAACAAGTCCGCATTTTCGAGAAAAAATTGCCGCCTTTCGGGAAAGAAAATTTCAAAACGGTCTAAGTTGGTCACTTGCTGGTCCACCTCCACTTGCGAGAAATCTGGATTGACCGTCAAATCCAAATTTAACCCCGAAGTCACTGCAATTTTCGCATCTCCGCCAATGGCAAAATCCGAAACCGCTTTCGATTGTTCCACATTCTCAAAATCCCGAATGGTGGAGCCCGCTACGTAAGGAATCACTGAAATATTCGTCGAAGGCTTTTTCAAGGGTTCGTCCCAAATCATGTTCCCCATGTAGGTCAAATCCATCAAAATATTATTCATCGGAACATTTATCCAACTCGTAATTTCGTTGATTTGCGTATCATTTCGGTAAGAATTAAATCGCCAGCGAGTGCTACCCTCCGTGTAGCGAATAGTCTTGAAAGGGATGGCAAATTCGGCAATCCAATAATCTTCATAAATCTTGGCATCACCGTCCCATTTGTTGTCCCATGAATTATCAAAACCTGACCGCTCTCGACCACCTCCCGAAATCAGCGCCTCCCGTCGTACGCCTTCAGGATTCATACCAAACAGAAAGGCGTTCGTTTGGTCATTAAACGTATCGAATAGAATGCTGATATTATCGCTGTTGCGAAAGCCGTAGTCTCGCTTCAAGGTGGGTGTCAAAAACTGATTATCAGAACTGTAACATTTCGTAGCTACGTAGATATTGTTCTCATCGTAAGTCATTAAAATTTCCGTTTGACCACCGGCTCTAGCACTATCGGTAGGAAAAAATTGCCAAAAGTTAGAAATTCGACCACATTTCACCCAGATTGCTTCGTCTAGTATCCCATCCAATTTAATTTTTTCGTTCGTTTTTATCAATCGAATATCAGGATAGGGAGTAGTAGAAATAGAGCTACCATTTTGGGCAGATAGGCCAAATAAACTAGCAAAAAAAAGTAAAATAATGAGGTATAGCTGCTTCATTGTAGCTGCAAAAATAACGATTTTCAGAATGCGTACCCTACAAAACGTTACTGCCGAATTTATGTTTGTGAATCTCACAATAAATTTACAAATCAACTAGTAGTTTACACCAAAAAATCAAACAACATTCGCTGGTTGTTAATCGCTTGATAGTCGATGCCATTAGCCTCCATTCTTTCAATGAGACGGTCGTAATCTGCTCGACTTTTTAGTTCTAAACCAACCAAGGCTGGCCCCGCATTTTTATTATTTTTTTTGCTATACTCAAAATAGGTAATATCATCGTTAGGGCCCAATACGTCGTTTAGGAATTGCCGCAAAGCACCCGCCCTTTGAGGAAATCGGATAATAAAATAATACTTGATGCCTTCGTATAGAAGCGACCGTTCTTTGATGTCTTCCATACGGGTGATGTCATTATTGCCTCCGCCGACCAAGCAAACGACCGTTTTTCCTTTGATTTTTTCTTTGTAAAAATCCAAAGCGGCGATACTCAGCGCACCTGCTGGTTCGACTACAATCGCTTCTTCGTTGTACAGTTCCAAGATAGACGTGCAGACCTTTCCTTCGGGAACAATCAAAATATCATCTACTACCTGCTGACAAATTTTAAAATTCAACTCCCCTACTCTCCGTACAGCCGCCCCGTCCACAAAAACATCCAATTTATCGAGTGTTACGACTTCTCCTTTGTCGAGAGAGGTTTTCATTCCAGGTGCGCCCAAAGGTTCAACTCCGATAATTTTTGTACTTGGGCTCATTTGTTTGAAATAGCTGCCCAACCCAGAGATGATACCACCACCGCCAATTGCTACAAAAATGTAATCAATAGTCTCTTGGCAATCTTCTAAAATTTCTAATCCTACCGTCCCTTGGCCCTCAATAACTTTTTCATCGTTGAACGGATGAATAAAGGTGAGCTCATTTTCTTCGGATTCTGCTAAGGCTTTAGCGTAAGAATCGTCGAAGGTATCCCCATTCAAAACGATTTCTACAAAGCGACCACCAAAAGATTTCACCTTTTTAATCTTCTGCTTTGGTGTGGTACTAGGCATGTAAATTTTGCCCTGCACCTCTAATTTTCGACAAGCAAAAGCAACGCCCTGCGCGTGATTACCCGCCGAAGCACAGATAACTCCGTTAGCTAGTTCTGATTTTGAAAGACTAGCCATTTTATTATAAGCCCCCCGTATTTTATAGGACCGAACAACCTGTAGGTCTTCCCGCTTGAAGTATATCCTGCAATCGTACTTTTCGGAATAAAAAGTATTTTCGGTCAGTGGCGTTTGAATGGCCACGTTTTTGAGTCGAACTTTGGCTTTGTAAATATTTTCGACAGAAATCAAATCCTGTTGTTTCATGCTTACGTACATTTTGACGGCAAAGGTACTATTTGAAATTTGTCAAAGGAGAGCGGTAAAAATAAATTTATCATTTGTCGAGGATTTAGTTAAAGAAACGCTTCATTTTTCCCAATAAAATATTGGGATAGCTATATCCTCGACTCTGAAAAATGTAAATTTATTTTTATCTGAAAGACAAAAGGACGATGAAAAATAATTTTTCCTTTTCCTTAACACTTTTTTTCCGAGTAATTCTTTAATTTCCCCGCTTCTGATATACAAGAATAGAAAAGATAGCATCTTTCTAAATAAAAAGTTTCTTCTCTTTAAGAATATCTTCGCCAAATGAATGATAAATGATAAGTGATGAATGATGAATGATACTAATGTTTAGTAAATTGAAAATATTCGTCTTACGAAGTGCAAAAACCATCCCCGAAGAAATTCGGGATTTCGTTACACTCAACATTTATCACTCATCAAC